>NZ_NPEX01000323.1 GCF_003258865.1 Rhodoplanes roseus
CCGCTGCGCAGCGCCGCCGTGGTCATTCCCGGCCAGCGGCTGTCGCTCGAATTTTCCGACGGCCGGGTCGCCGCCACCGCCGACCGAGGCGAGGCGGGCGACACGCCGCCGGCGCCTCCGGCACCGGCACCGGGGCGGCCGCAGGTCCCCAAGCCCGTCACCCGGCGCAAGAGTCCGGTCGAAGGCCAGGGCTCGCTGTTCTGACCGTCAGCGCGCCAGGAACGCCGGCACCTTCTGGAACGCGTCGGCCCGGGCGGCCGGGTTGGTGCCGGTATGGGCGCGGCCGGAGCCGTCGGCCGAGAAGGCGAGGCCCGAGTGGACCCGGATCGGGCGGTCGGGCGCGTCGAAGTCGTGATAGGCGCCCGGATAGATCTCGAGGGTCGCCCGCGCGCTGCGGCCGCGGGCGCCGGCCACCATCTGCTCGCAGGCCGAGGCCGGCGTCCAGTCGTCGGCGCCGCCGATCAGAATCAGGATCGGCACCCGCGAGCTCCAGGCGCGCGGCACCAGCCGGGCGCAACCCGGATACATCGCCACGGCCGAGCGGAAGTCCGGCGAGCCGCGCTCGATCCTGGCCTGCGGGCGGACCGTCCACAGCACCGTGCTGCCGCCGTTCGACCAGCCGAGCAGCGAGATCCGGTCCGGGAGCACGGACGGCTGCGTCTGCAGGAACCGCCGCGCCGCGTCGGCATCCGCCACGCGGTCGCGCTCGGCCGAGACGGTGCGGGGGCGGACGCGGCACTGCGATCCCAGGCCGCGCGAGCCGAAGCTGTCCGGAAACAGCACGACGAAGCCCTTGCCCGTGAGGGTCTCGGCCCAGTCGCGATAGCGCGGATCGAGCCGCTCCTTGCCCAGCCCGGCGCAGCCGTGCAGCGCCACCACGGCCGGGAACGGGCCGGCCCCGTCCGGCCGGAACACGACCCCCGACAGCGTGAGGTCGCGGCCCGGAAACGTCACGGTTTCGGGCCCGGCGGCGGCCGCCGTGCCGCCGGCCAGGACGGCCGAGATCAGAGCCATGGTCGCTGCGAGTCGCATCGTCGAGCCATTCCGCACCGGCGCCAGCGTAGCACGAGCGATCGGTCGGATCGAAGCCGTGCGGCGTCGGCGGCGCGGGGTTTCGTCGCGGCCGCGGAGCGACTACATTGGCGGCAGTGGTCGCCGGCCTGCCCGGCGCGAACCCGCACGGGAGGTCGTTCGTGCTCAACCGCTTCGACTATCGCTCGCCGCAGACGGGCGAAGCGGAAGTCCGTTATCTCGACGCCGATTTCCGCGTCCTGCGCGCCGGCGCCTTCGTGCGCTGCGCCGTGACGGGCGTGCCGATTCCGCTCGAGGAGCTGAAATACTGGAGCGTCGAGCGCCAGGAGGCCTATGCGGGCCCCGAGGCGGTGGCGCAGCGCCTCTATGCGGACCGCGTGACACCGGGCTGACGCCGGCCTGCGCCTAGCATCCTCCATCCCGATCGCCCCCCGGTCGAACAGCGCCGATCGCTCGGATTCGACGACGGCCGGCGGCGCTGCATCGCCCCGGATCGTCGCGTCCTGCCCGGTGGCTTACGCCGAGCAACGAGTCGCGGCGGTGCAAAACAACGTCTTGTCCAGGCAGCTGAATCCCGCAGCCCTCAGCGACGGTGCAGCCAAAGATCGTTCTTCGTGATGAATGATAACGAAAAGTTGCGTGTAAGTTAAAACTGAAGTAATTCACGGTTGCGCCGTCCAAGAACCTCGGGAGGACCTCATGGCGCACCACGGCTGGGTTCCTGTTCTCGATCCGCGAACCCTCACCCCCACGGCCTTGAAATCACCCTTCGGTAGACTCTTCCCCGCGTCCCAGCAAACATACGACAGCCTCGCGATCTCGCTGCTCGCCGGCGCCAAGGGGCCCATCGAGCAGGGTGGGAAGGCCGTGAAACCAGCCAACCCGGCCGGATTTACGTTCTTCGGTCAGTTCATCGACCACGATCTAACGGAGTTTCGCGTCGTCGGCGAGAACCTGAGCCTCATCCCACAGAATCCGACCATCGGACAACGCCAGCGAGTGCTCGAGGACGGTGAGCCGACCTCGACGAACGGCCGCATCCCCACGCTCGATCTCGACTGCGTCTACGGGCTGCTCGGCGTCGTCGAGCCGGATCTCTTCCACGCCGACGGCCAGTTCAGGATGCGGGCCGATCAGAAAGACATTCTGCGCGATCCTCGCCTGTACCGGAACGGCAGGCTGATCGCCGATCCGCGCAACGACGAGAACAAGATCGTCGTCCAAATTCACATCCTGTTCGAGCGGCTGCACAACCAGATCCATTCGAGCAAGCCGGGATCCGCCGCCGAGAAGGCGCCGGGCGGGCGAGCCTTCGAGGAAACCCGCCGCACCGTCCAGAACGTCTATCGACGGATCGTGCTGCACGACTACCTGCCTCGCATCGTGCAGGAGCCGCACATCAATGCGGTCCTGGACAAGCTCGAACGCGGCGAGACGTTCTACCAGGCCATGAACCGCCGCGCGCGTGCCGCATTCCGGCAGGCGTTCCCCCGTTACGAGACGCTCGGGCTTGAGCGCGAGGTGCAGCCGGAAGGCCTGATCGCGATGCCGGTCGAGTTCGCGCATGCGGTCTTCCGGCTCGGGGCACACGCAGCTTCGGTCCGGTTATGCCATGAATGCCGACCACGGCTTTCCGCTGTTCGGCTCGGGCACGGATCTGCGCGGTGATACGCCGCTCGATGCCACGACCCAGATCGCCTGGACCTTCTTCTTCGAGGGCGGCCCGCCGGTGATGAAAGACGGCAAGCCCGTCCCGGTTCCTCAGCACGGCGAGCCGCTCGACGCGAACTTGCCGGAAGCGGTCTTCAGGTTGCCGCCGCCGAGCATCGGCGAACCGCCGGTGTCGCTCGCCGAGCGCAACATCCGGCGCGGCGTGGACTTCGGCCTGCCGTCCGGCCAGGAGTCCGCGTCCTATCTGACCGCCGTTTACGGCAGCATTCCCGGCGTGCCGGCCGAGGAGCTGTTCCCGAAGGTGGACTTCGAGGATCGGTTCACCGAGATCCTAAAACGGGAGCCGGCTTTGGCCTGGGCGACGCCGCTCTGGTACTACATCCTGCGCGAGGCAGGCCTTCATACAGAGGGTCAGCAACTCGGCACGGTCGGCGGCCTGATCGTCGCCGAGACGATCCTCGGCTCACTGTGGACGATTCCGAAGCCTTGGTTCGACGTCGCCGCGCAGTGGCGGTCCGGGCCGTGCAGCGGCGCGCCGACGACGGCCGACCACATCTGCTCGATGACTCAGCTTCTGCAGTTCCTCGGCGAGTTCGCGGATCGCGACGGCCGGGAGGGCGCACTGCCCGCCACCCAGCCGCGTGAAAAGACGCCCGAGCCGGCCGAGTAGACCGCGGCGGCCTACAGCCTCAGACCCGTCCGGCCGGCCAGGAAGCGGCGCAGGCCGGCGGGGTCGTCCAGCACGAGGCCGACCGGCAACGTGCTGCTGCGCGCCGCGAGGGCGGCCAGCGCCGGGTTTCCCTGCAACCGGCAGACGTCCTTTTCGGTGGTGACCAGCGCGAGCCCGCCGGCGTCGGCGTCGGCGACGAGCTGCGCCGCTTCGGCATCCGTGAAGGCGTGGTGATCGGGAAAATGCGCGGTGCGCACGGGCGCCAGGCCGGCGCCGGCCAGGGTGGCGAAGAACTTCGCCGGATCGGCGATCCCGGCATAGGCGAGCAGCCGTTTACCCCGCAGCGCCTGCACGGCGGCCGGCTCGGGCGCCAGCCGTCCACGCAGGATCGGCAGCCCGCGTTTTCGGGCGGCGTCGATCACCGGGAGGGCGAGGTCGGACGGCTCGCCGACCACCAGGAGCGCGTGGGCGCGGTCGATCTGGGCGTCGAGGCCGACCCGCAGCGGTCCGGCCGGGAATACCTTCGCGTTGCCGATGCCGCGGCGGCCGTCCAGCACCACCAGCGCCACCGTCTTGCTCAGCGACGGGTTCTGCAGGCCGTCGTCCATGACGACGACGCCGGCGCGCTCGGCGAGTGCCAGGGCGGCGCCGGCGGCGCGGTCGCGCGACAGGATGGTCGGGGCGACGCGGGCGAGCAGCAGCGGCTCGTCGCCGACATCGGCCGCGGCGGCGGCGGGATCGACCCGCAGCGGGCCGGCGAGCCGCCCCTTGTAGCCGCGCGTGAGGAACACCGGTCTCAGCCCGGCGCCCTGAAGCAGGCGGGCGATCGCGATGGCGGTCGGCGTCTTGCCGGCGCCGCCCACCGTGAGATTGCCGACGCAGACCACCGGCACCGGCAGGGTCGTGCCGGGCCGGCGTAGGCGCGCCGCCGCGACGCCGCCATAGACCGCCGCGAGCGGCGCGAGCAGGCCGGCCGCGAGGCCGGGCGCGCGCCACCAGAAGGCGGGCTCACGCATGGTCGGTCTCACGCGGGCCGGTCTCAGCCATGGCCGGTCCTGCCCTCCATGCGAAGCTGCACCAGATAGGGCTCGAGCGCCGCCATGGTGCGCTCGACCGCCCCGGCGAGGATCTGGACGGTGCGCTCGCCGGCGGCGGCGAGCCGGGTCCGCGCCTCCTGATCGGCCAGCAGGGCCGAGAGCCGGCGGGTCAGCTCGGCGCCGTCGGCCACCGCCTGGGCGCCGCCGGCGGTGTCGAGTGCCTGGTAGAGGTCCGAGAAATTCTTCACATGCGGCCCGTGCAGCACGCCGGCGCCGAGCTTGATCGGCTCGATCGGATTCTGTCCGCCGTGCGGGATCAGCGAGCCGCCCATGAACACCACGGGCGCCAGCCGGTAGAGCAGGCCGAGCTCGCCGAGCGTGTCGCTCACATAGATCTCGGTGGTGGCATTGGGCAGCACGCCCTCGGAGCGGCGGGTCGGATCGAGGCCGCTCGCCTTGGCGAGCGCGGCGATCTCGGCGCCGCGCTCCGGGTGGCGCGGGGCGATCACGGTGAGGAGTCGCGGAAACGTCAGCCGCAGCTTGCGGTGGGTCTCGATCAAGGCCAGCTCCTCGCCCGCATGGGTCGAGGCGGCGACGATCAGTGGCCGGCCGGCCAGCGCGCCGCGCAGCTCGGCGAAACGGGCCGGATCGACGGGAAGAGCCGGCACGTCGAGCTTGAGATTGCCGGTGACGCCGATGCGGGGCGCGCCGAGCGCACCGAAACGCTGCGCATCCTCGGCCGAGCGCACCAGGCACAGGTCGAAGCGCGACAGCAACGCCTCGATGGTGGCCGGCGCGCGCCGCCACTTCTCGAAGGAGCGCTCGGACAGGCGGCCGTTGACCAGGATCAGCGGGACGTGGCGCGCGGCGCTGGCGACGATCAGGTTCGGCCACAGGTCGGACTCGACGAACAGGCCGAGATCGGGCTGCCAGTGGTCGAGGAAGCGCGCCACGTAGCGGGGCGCGTCGAGTGGTACGAACTGGTGGATCGCGCCGGCCGGCAGGCGGCGGGCCGCGACCTCGGCCGACGTCACCGTGCCGGTCGTCACCAGCACGCCCGTGCCGCGCGCCCGCAGGCGCTCCACCAGCGGCAGCGCGGCGATCAGCTCGCCGACGCTGGCGCCGTGAACCCACACCAGCGGTCCGGGCGGACGGACCGCGCCGGCTTCGCCGCGGCGCTCCGACAGGCGTTCGGGATGTTCCTTGCCGCGCTTGAGGCGGCGGGACAGCAGCCAGCGGGCGAAGGGGGTGGCCGCCCTGGTGGCGAGCCGGTACGCCGTGAAGGTCAACGGCAATCGTTCGGCCAAGACCGCCGTCTCCTCAGTGCACCGGGCGAGCCGCCGGCGTCGTCCGCGGGGCTCAGCGGGACGGCCGCGCCAGCGCCGCGACGATCTCGCTGACGGCCCGATGACGCGCCGGGTCGGCTGCGATCAGCGCCTCGTGCGTCGTCACCGGACGATTGTACCGGATGGTCTCACCCGCGACCGTCGTCAGCGTTCCGGAGGCTTCGTGCACCAAAAGATCGGCAGCCGCAAGGTCCCAGTCGTGGCTGTCCCGGGACGCGAAAGCCACGTGAATTCGCCCGTGTGCGACCCGCGCGAAGCGCAACGCGAGCGAGTGCACCTTGGGCTCGAGAACCACGCC
>NZ_NPEX01000324.1 GCF_003258865.1 Rhodoplanes roseus
CGCCATTGGCGCCGGCGCCGGCCGGGGCCCCCGGTCCGGAGGCCTCGGCGCCGCCGGCGGAGCTGCCGAGCGAGCGGATCACCTCGTCCGGGGTCGGCAGGTCGGCCGCATAGGCGATGCGGACCAAGACCATCTCGGCGGCGGCGATCGGCTTGGCGGCCGCGCCGACCTCGGCGAGGCCCTTGAGCAGCATCTGCCAGGTCCGCGACAGCACCCGCATCGACAGCGCCGTGGCGAGGGCGCGCCCGCGGGTGCGCTCCGCCTCCGACAGCGCCCGGTCCTCGGCGACCGACGGCACCACCTTCACGCGGGTGACGAAATGGGTGAGCTCGGCCAGATCCTCCAGGACCGTGACCGGATCGGCGCCGCTGTCGTACTGGTCGCGCAGCTCGGTGAGGGCGCCGGCGATGTCGCCCCGCATCAGCGTCTCGAACAGGTCGATGACGCGGCTGCGGTCGGCGAGCCCCAGCATGGTGCGCACGCCGGTCGCGTCGACCGTGCCGCCGGCGCCGCCATTGGCGTGGGCGATCGCCTGGTCGAGCAGCGAGAGGGCGTCGCGCACCGAGCCTTCGGCGGCCCGCGCGATCAGCACCAGCGCGTCGGGATCGACCGTCACGTTCTCCTTGGCGGCGATGTTGCCGAGATGGGTGCCGAGGAGGTCGGCGTCGAGCCGGCGCAGGTCGAAGCGCTGGCAGCGCGACAGGACGGTGATCGGGACCTTGCGGATCTCGGTCGTCGCGAACACGAACTTGGCGTGCGGCGGCGGCTCCTCGAGGGTCTTCAGCACGGCGTTGAAGGCCGCCGTGGAGAGCATGTGCACCTCGTCGAGGATGTACACCTTGTAGCGGGCCGACACCGGCGCGTAGCGGATCGCGTCGTTGATCTGGCGGATGTCGTCGACGCCGTTGTGGGACGCCGCGTCCATCTCGATCACGTCGAAATGCCGGCTCTCCATGATGGCGGCGCAGTGCAGCCCGAGCGTCGGCATATGGATGGTCGGGCCGGCGATCGAGCCGTCCGGCAGCGCGTAGTTGAGCGCGCGGGCGAGAATCCGGGCCGTGGTGGTCTTGCCGACCCCGCGCACGCCGGTGAGGATCCAGGCCTGGGGGATGCGGCCGGTCTCGAACGCGTTCGAGATGGTCCGCACCATCGCGTCCTGGCCGATCAGGTCCTCGAAGCTGGATGGACGGTATTTTCGCGCCAGCACCCGGTAGGCGCCGGCGGGCTCGGACAGCGGGGCGGAGGAGGAGGATGCGAACGGGGCCGGGAACAGGCCGTCGGCGGACTCCGGAGCCGCCGGGGAGGCGGCCGGCCCGGACGGCCTCGCCGTCGCCGCATGCCCGGTTGTCTCGGCGTCGTCCATCGCTTCGGCCGGGCCTCGCAGCAGCGGAACACACGAAAAGCAGTGGGAGGCTGACAAGCGACCCGAACCGGGGCTCGTTAGGGCTGCTTCCTTCCGGACCTGACCCGGTTGGCGAGTGGCTCGTCCACCGCCAACCTCCCGCCCCCTATATCGACGGGACCGCGGCCGATTGCAAGCGCCTCGCGGCCCGGCATGGTACCGTCCTCCCATCGATTCCCTGCCCGCTGGTCACCCATGTCCGATTCCTCCGCCGCCTGGTCGCTGCACCCGCAGCTCGCCAAGGACACGATCAATATCGGCGATCTCCCGCTCTGCCGCGTGCTGGTGATCCAGGACGCCAACTACCCCTGGCTGCTGCTGGTGCCGCGACGGACCGGGGTGGCCGAGATCATCGACCTGGACGAGGTCGAGCAGGCCCAGCTGATGACCGAGATCGCCCGGGTCGGGCGGGCCCTCAAGGCCGTCACCGAATGCGACAAGCTCAATGTCGCGGCGCTCGGCAACGTGGTGCCGCAGCTCCATGTCCACCTGATCGCCCGCCGCACCACCGACGCCGCCTGGCCGCGCCCGGTGTGGGGCGTGGTGCCGCCGCTCGCCCACGATCCCAAGGAGGTCGAAGCCTTCATCCGCGCGTTGCGGAAGCGGATTTGGCTTGCGTCCGACTAGGGGCCCGCTTTTAGTGCCGCCATGTTGACCCCCCCTGATCCCGACGATCGTCCCCGGCTCGGCTACACGGGCAGCGCGCTCGACCGCGACCCCCTCGTCCGCCACGACCCCGACCGGCTGACGGCCCTCACGGCCGATCCGGCCGCCCGCGCCTATGTGACGGCGGGCGAGCTGGTGGTGATGCGGCGCGGCGCGCCGGCCGACCCGCTGTTCGGCCTCGCCGAGGCGGCCGCGCTCGGCCCGGTGCGCGAGCAGGTCTGGCTCGGCCACGCCGCCGCGACCTCCGGCCGGGCCGGCCGATTCGGAGTGGGGCTCGATCCGGCGGTGGCCGAGCAGCTCGCCGCCCGGCCCGACCTGCTGGTGACGGATCTGCGCGCGATCGCCGTGCAGGGGCTGGTCGCGGCCGAGCATCTCGGCCCGCTCGCCGAGGCCAAGGCGCTGCTGCTGTGGCACGCCCGCCACCGCTTCTGCTCGGTGTGCGGACAGCCCTCGCGGCTCGACCAGGCCGGCTGGCGCCGCTCCTGCCCGTCCTGCGGAGCCGAGCATTTCCCACGCACCGATCCGGTGGTGATCATGCTGGCCGTGGACGGCGACCGCTGCCTGCTCGGCCGCCAGGCGCGGTTCGCGCCGAGCATGTGGTCGTGCCTCGCCGGCTTCGTCGAGCCGGGCGAGAACATCGAGGAGGCGGTGCGCCGCGAGACCCTCGAGGAGGCCGGCATCCGCTGCGGGCGCGTGCACTACGTCGGCTCGCAGCCCTGGCCGTTCCCGATGTCGCTGATGATCGGCTGCACCGTCGAGGCGCTGACCACAGATCTGGTGATCGACCGCACCGAGCTCGAGGACCTGCGCTGGTTCTCCCGCGACGAGGTCGCCGCCATGCTGGCGGGCCGCCATCCCGACGGGCTGACCGCGCCGCCCCCCATTGCCATCGCCAATTTCATCGTTCGCGGCTGGGTCGAGGAGGCCTGGACGCCGGCGTGAGCCGGCGCCGGCCCGCGCCGATCCGCCGCGCAGGGATCATCCCGCATGGATGCCATCGACCGCAAGATCCTCGCTCTGCTGCAGGAGGACGCCTCGCTCTCGGTGCAGGAGATCGGCAACCGGGTCGGCCTCTCCTCGACGCCGTGCTGGAAGCGGATCCAGAAGCTGGAGGCGGCCGGCGTCATCTCGCGCCGGGTCGCGCTGGTCGATCCCGACAAGGTCGGGCTCGGCGTCACCGTGTTCGTCTCGGTGGAGACGGCCGACCATTCGCAGGAGTGGCTCGACCGTTTCGCCCAGACGGTCGGGGCGATGCCGCAGGTGATGGAGTTCTATCGGATGGCCGGCGACGTCGACTACATGCTGCGCGTGGTCGTCGCCGACATGCACGCCTACGACCGCTTCTACAAGCAGCTGATCGCCACGGTGCCGCTCAAGAACGTCACCTCGCGCTTCGCCATGGAGCGCATCAAGTCGACGACCGTGCTGCCGATCGGCGAGGTGCCGCTGCAGCGGTGAGGGTGGGACCGAAACAGGCGATTGGAGACCGGCTGATCAATTCGGGGGTCATTCCGGGGCGGCGCACAGCGCCGAACCCGGAATCCAGCCGAAAATTCGGAGTTTTCCGCTGGATTCCGGGTTCGCGGCTTCGCCGCGCCCCGGAATGACAGAAGCGCTCAGCTCTTGGTGACCTCGTTGGTCATGCGCGGCTTCATGAAGATCTTGTCCTGCAGGGTCAGCGTGCCGGTCATCACGTAGCCGATCACCGGCTTGTAGTCGTAGGTCGCCTCGCCCCAGATCAGGGTGCAGGCCGTGGTCGCGGTGGCGCAGGGATCGCGCAGCGCGCTCGGGACCAGGGTGGTCACGTCGGTGCCGGCGCTGCGCGCCGTGCCGCCGAGCGTCGCGCTCCACACCACGGTGGCCTTCTTGGACGTGTCGATGGTGACGCTCGTCACCGTGACCTTGAGCGGCGTCGTCGAATAGGGCGCGGCGACCGCCGAGGACGCCTTGAGGACGTCGGTGAGATCGGCGGTGGTGACCGTGGTGGCCTGCGCGACCAGGTCGGCGACGGTGCGCGACACCAGCGTCACCTTGCGGTCGATCGAGACCGCCTGGGTCACCTCGACGCCGCCGAGATAGAGCGTCAGCATCACGGGCAGGAGCAGCGCGAACTCGACCGCCGAGACGCCGCCTTCGTCGCGGGCGAAGCGGTCGAGCGGCCGCGCCAGGCGGCGGCCCAGGGCGACGACGGAGAGCAGCGGGCGGGCGTGCGGCATGGCAGCCTCAGAACGGTTCGTTGCGGAACGCGGCGGTCGCGACCAGCATGCGGGTGGTGGAGGCGGCGTCGGCCAGATAGGTCTGGGTCAGCGGCGAGACGATCGGCCATTTGTAGATCAGGCGGACGACGACGATCTCGTTCTTGCCGCCCGGATTGTAGTTCGTCACCGGGTTGCCGCTCGAATCCAGCGTCACGGTGCTGCTGATCGAGGCGAAGGACGTGTATTTCTGCACGTCCACGTACATGCCGGTCGAGCAGCTGAACAGCGCGACGACGCGGTCGCACACGGCGGACTTGAACTTGGCGGCGTCGAAGCTCGCGTTCTGGGCCTGGCCGGTCATGATCAGGCGTGCCGAATCGGCCGCGATCGTCTCGAGGTTCTGCTGGGCGAAGAAGACCAGCGCCGTTTCCATCGTCATCAGCAGGATCGACAGGAAGGGCAGCAGGACGATGCCGAACTCGATGGCGGTGGCGCCGTCCTGCCGGCGCACGAAACGCCGCAGCCAGACGGGAACCGTGCGCCCCGTCGCCAATCGTGACAATCCTGCTCGGGTGGACTCGAACATCACCCTGCATCGTCGGAGCATGGGCGCACCTCTCGCGAACGAGCTATTTTAGGCAAAAGCCTGTTGTGAAACCCTTGCACCGGACGAGCACCCGTCCGCCCCCTCCGTTGACGCGATGTTAACCCTGGGGCGGGCGAAGGCCACGCGGAGACCCGCGCGACGGGCGGACGCGCGGATCAGCGCGCCGGAGGCGAGCCGCCGCCGCCGGCCTGGGCGCGCTGGTTGCGCATGCCGATCTGACCGAGCGTCTGGTCGAAGAACTCCGGCGTGTCGCCGAGCGTGATACGGCGGTCGCAGTCCGGCGTGCAGCTGTAGGACTCGCGATGGATGCCGCGATAGACCACCACGGCGTCGGGCGGGCCCTGAACCTGCACGGCCTCGCTCATCAGCACCTTGCCGGCGCGGTCGAGCGCGATCAGATTGGTCACGCCGTAACCCTTGCCGGTGATCACCATCAGGCCGCCGGCCTGCACGGACACGTCGGCGATCAGCGGGTTTCCGACCACGATGGTGGAGACGTGCTCGGGCATCCGCAGCAGGCGGGCCTGATCCATGACGACGACGAGCGGCTCGGACGGCGTCGACGGCTCGGCGGCCGCCGCGCCGCCGATCAGACAGAGTGCGGCTCCAGCCAGAGCGGCCCGGTATCGCCGCGACGAACACGTCATCGGAACTCTCCAAACAGCACCTTGTCCGGCGGCCGTGAGACGGCCGTGGCGAACGTCTCGACCTTGCGGCGGAAGTGGTGAACGAAATACCAATGACGGGTTCCGGCAGCAGGCGCGGAAGAGCCCGGTTTTACGGGGGTTTCTCGCGTATTTTCACTGCTTTTGAAAGGCCGCGTTAACCACGCCGGGAAGGATCGCGGAACACCCGGGTTTCTGCGACCGGATTAACCGGCCCGCAAGGGGGGCGCGCTAAGTTGTCGCCATGGTTCGGAGCAGCCGGGACACAACGGCAGTCCGAGCCCGAGCTTCAGACAGTATGCGTGGAATCAGGAGCAGGACCATGAACACCCTTGTGAAGCGTTTCGTGAAGGACGAGTCCGGTGCGACCGCCATCGAGTACGGCCTCATCGCCGCCGGCATCTCGGTCGCCATCATCGCGGTCGTGAACTCGCTGGGCAGCCAGCTCAAGAACACCTTCACGAACATCTCGAC
>NZ_NPEX01000325.1 GCF_003258865.1 Rhodoplanes roseus
GCCTCGCGGGCCAGATAGGCGAGCGTGACGTCCTTCACGTGCGCGTCGATCCACGCGGCCATCTGCTCTTCCTCGCGCAGCGACTGCGTCAACAGCGAGGCCGCGTCGACGCCGGCCCGCTCGGCGAGCGCGATGAGCGACTTGTAGGCGGCGATCTCGTAGTGCTCGAAAGCGTTGTTGGCGAAGGTGTTCTTGAGGATCTCGTCGCCCGCCGGCATGTGCGCCATGGCAGCCATGTTGCCCATGAACGACATGGTGGCGTCCTTAAGGGTCGAGGCGCTCGCGTCGCAGGCCTCGAGGCAGCGGTCGAGCCGACCGATCTGCGTGCGGGTCTCCTCGAGATGCTGGCGCAGGCGGGCCTGCACGTCCGGATAGTCGTCGGTGCGCTCGATCTGACGTTCCATCAGCTCCTCGGCCTGGCGCTCCATCGCGTGGGCGTTGCGCAGTCCGGTCACGAACAGATCACGGGCGGTTTGCGGCGTCATGGTGGTCTCCAGCTCGTTCGGAAGATGTCGCGGGCGCTCTCGGGTGGAGCCTCGCGCCGGGAACAACCTTTGCGCCACGGCGCTGTTCCGGCTTTCGCGCGCGCCCGTCGCGGCCCCGCCGTCGCACCCGCGCACGGAACAAGGCGGAGTCCCGCCGGTTGCCGGAACGGCGGCCGCGGGCTGCCTCGGTTTCGATAGGCCACGAGGTCGCCGCGATGATCCGTCCCCTGCTCGTCCTCGCCTCGGTCGCGCTCTGCGCCGTGACGGCGTCACGGTTGAGCGCCAACGATGCGCTCGATTTCTGGCGCAGCGAATGGGCGCGCTCACATCCTGCGCCGCCGGCCCCCTCGCCTCGATCGTCGCACGGCGCGTCGGGTGGAGGTTCCTGGGGTGGCGGATCCTGGGGTGAAGGATCGTGGGGCGGAGGATCGTGGGGCGGAGGATCGTGGGGTGGAGGATCTGGGGGCTCGTCCTGGGGTGCCCCACCGCCCCCGACGCTGCCGTCCATCACGGTGACTCCGAAACCGCGCGCGAGCGAGGGACGGCGGGCGAGCGGCAGCGGCCGGACCTATTGCGTGCGGACCTGCGACGGCTTCTACATTCCGATGCCGGACGGCAGCGGCACGGCGGAGGCGCGGCGGAGCTGCGATTCGCTCTGCCCCGGCACCGAGACCATGGTGTTCCGCGGCGGCGACGACGGTCCGGACGGGATCGCCGACGCGGTGTCGAGCAACGGGCGACGCTACGGATCGCTCAGCACCGCCTTCGCACACCGCACCTCGTTCAATCCCGCGTGCCGCTGCGGTGCCGGCAACGGCACCAAGAGCGCGCTCGCCCGACTGCGCCAGGACGCGACGCTGGTCCGCGGCGACATCGTGGTGACCGAGGCGGGCGTGCACGTCTTCACCGGGCGGGGCCGGACGCCTCACGCGGCGAGCGACTTCACGCCCTACGACGAGGCCGGACGCCTGCCCGGCAAGCTCAAGCAGTATCTCTCCGAGATCGACCGCGCCTATGCGCATGCGCCGGAGCGTGCCGCCCGCACGGCCGGCTCCGACGGGCAGGACGCCCGCGAGGCGACGCGCGCAGAGCGCCGCGCCGAACGGCGGGCCCGCCGCGAGGCGGCGCGGGCCGAGCGTGCGGCCGCACGGGCGGAGCGCGCGGCGGCGCGGGCCGCCCGCGAGCCGGCCGGCGACGTCGCTCAGCAGAGCCCGGCCGAAACCGTGTCGACCGCCCCCGTCACGGTCGGCCGCCGGCCCTGATCACGGGCGCCCCCGACGGGGCGCGGCGCTCACGCGTCGCGGATGCGCGGGAGCCAGAACCGGAAGACCGTGCCGCCCCCCGCATTGGGCTCGGCCCAGATCCGCCCGTGATGCGCCTCGATGATGTTGCGGCACACCGACAGGCCGATGCCCATGCCCTGGCTCTTGGTCGAGGCGAACGGCATGAACAGCCGGTCGGTGATCTCGGGCGCGAGACCCGAGCCGGTGTCGGCCACGCTGAACTCCAGCCGCTCGCTGGTTCCGGTGAGTCGAATCTCCAGCTCCTTGCGCGGACACTCCTCCATGGCCTCGACGGCGTTGCGCACCAGATTGAACACGACCTGCTGGATCTGGACCTTGTTGGCCAGGATGTCGCCCGGCGCATCGACGTCGAAGCGCACCGCGACACCGTCGTGCCGCGCCGCCGCGATCGCCAGCGTGCAGGCCTCGCGCATCACCGCAGCGGCACTGACGACGTGGCGCTCGATCTCGCCCTTGCGGACGAACTCGCGGAGCTGCCGAATGATCTCGCCGGCGCGGAGCGCCTGCTCGCTGATCATCCGCATCATCTCCTCGAGCTTCTGCCGGCGCGTCGCATCGATCTCGTCGCCGCCGACGATGCGCTGGCAACCGCCGATATAGACCGCGACCGCCGTGAGCGGCTGGTTCAGCTCGTGCGCGAGGGCGGCCGCCATCTGGCCCATGTCGGAGAGGCGCGACAGATGCAGGAGCTCGGCCTGGAGCGTCCGGCGCTCCTCCTGGGCCCGCTTCTCCTGGTCGATGTCGACGATCATCTGGACCGCGCCCGATATCGTCCCGGTCTCGTCCCGGAACGGCAGCGCGGCGACGCGGGTCCAGGTCGGCCCCTGGGTGCCGTCGCCGCGGAAGAAGAACTCGACGCCGGGCCACACCGGATCGCCGCGCAACGCGCGCGCGGACGGAAACTCGGCCGGCGGAATCAGCCGACCGTTCTCGTCGTGCCCCTCCCAGAGCACCCGCCTCTCGGCATCGCAGGACGGAATGATCTTCGGCACGAAGCGGCGATAGTTGTTGTTGGCGACGATGATCCGGCCGTCGAGGTCGACCAGCGAGACGCCCACCGGCAGGGCGTCCAGGATCGCCGCCATCCGGTGCTCGTTCTGCCTGAGCGCGACCTCGCGCGCCACGATGGTCCGGGCCGCCGTGTCGAAGGCGTGCAGGGCATGGTCGACCTCCGGCACCCAGGTGGGGCGGAACGCCGGCACCGCGCCGCGCTCGAGCTGTCCGGCGCCCGCTTCGAGAGCGGCGAGCGGTCCGGTGATCCGGCGCGCCGCCCAGCCGGCGAGCAGCATGCTCAGCAGCGTCACGCCGGCCGTGACCAGGGCCGCCGTGATCAGCGTCTGGCGGATCGGCGCTTCGAACACGCTGCGCTCGGTGGCGACGCCGACGGCCCAGCCGCTCATGCGGGAGACCGCCGTGGCGTTGATCAGCGACCGGCCCTCGACGCTCGAGACATCGGACATGCCGTCGGTGTGCATCACGGCCCGCCAGCCTTCGGATGCGGGCCTGCCCACCCAGAGATCGTGATCGAGCGAGCGCGCGACGAAGCTCCCCTGGACATCGACGATGCCGACCAGCCAGCCCTTCGGCAACCCGCGGTCGTTGAGGAGATCGCGGAACGCCTCGGCCAGAACGCCGATCAGCAGGTAATAGGCCGGCTCGCCGGCCCGGAAGACCGGCACGCCGGCACCCACCACGGGCCCTCCGGCGACCGGCCCCGTGACGACGCGGGTGAACTCGATCCGCTTGGATGCGAAGGCCCGGCCGGCGTCCTCCATCACGGAGGGCGGCGCACGTGGCAGCGGGCTTCCCTGCGGCAGCAGCGTATTGATCGCCTGGCGACCGTCAGGAGTGACCAGCGTGACCCAGGCACCGGGCAGCCCGATCATCGCCCGCTCGGCCTCGCTGCGGAACGCGGACAGATCGCCGGACTGCAGCGAGGGCGCCCGCGCCAGCGCCTGCCCGACCGCGACATAGGTGGCGAGCTGCGCCTCGACGGCGCTCGCGATCGAGCGCGAGGCGTAGAGAATGGCCTGCGTGTTGGTCGCCCGCTCGCGCTCGGTGAGACGCCAGACGATGCCGACGGAGAGCAGCACCATCGGAACCGTGACGGCGAGCACGATCAGAATCAGGCGCTGACGGATCGTCAATCCGGCGGGTGCGAACCCGGATTCTCCGGGCCCCATGGGGTGCGGCGATCCAGCGGTCTCTGCGGACGTCGGCGCGCCCTTGGGCGTCCGCTCGAAATTCATGCGTGCTCCTCAATGAAGGTGCCGTCAGTATAGGGTCGAGAAGCCCGGATGCTTCAGTACTATCCCGCAGAACTCCCGCGTCAGATCAGCACTGCAAAAATCTGGAGAGCACTGCGGAGCAACGCCCTACCGCTCTACTGCGGCGGCGCGATCGATATCCCGAAAGATACCTACTCCTCCGGCGTTCCACGTTATGGGGCATAGGTGGGCATAGTGAATACTACGGATCGCGGGTGCCGACTCACCACCGCCGGGCGAACCGCGGTGTCCGCGGCCCCATCCATCGCTGCGATGCAGCCGCGCCCTGCGTCGGAAACATCCGTTTTCAACCGATACTTAACTCGCGACACGCAAGTTGGACCCGGCCTCGTCGCCGGCCGCCGCGCCGATACAGTGTCGGTCGCGCCCGGCGGCCCGGCGCCGAGCAGCGGGACCGACCTTGCAAGACGACATTCTCGCCATTGCCGAAGGACTCGGATCAGCTGCCGGCCTGGCGGAGGAGACGTTCCTCGAAACCGGCCGACGGCTCGGCGCCTCAGTCGATCTGCTCGATCATCTCACGACCTTGTTCGGCAGCCTGCAGGGCGAGCTCGACGGGGACGCGTTCCGCCACGCGACCGGCAGCCTCTCGGCAGTGGGCGCGCGGGCCGCGGCGCTGGGCGGTGCGCGGCGCGACGAGCGCGCCACGCTCGACCACCTGATCGGCGTGACCACCGGCCTGCGCCGCCGCATCGACGAGATCGGCAAGGAAATCCGCACCATCGACGTGCTGACCATCAATGCCCGGATCACCGCGTCCGGCATCGGCGCGGCCGGCGCGGAGTTCCTCGATTACATCGGCGGCATCGGTCGCTCGCTCGCCATCACCAGCACCAATCTGCAGACCTTCCGGGCCGAGCTGATCGAGGTCGCGCGCCATCTCGGCACGGCCTCGGCCGGCGAGGCCGCCTTCACGTCGCGCCACGCCGAGACGGTGGCCCAGGTGCCGCGCCGGCTCGACGCCAGCCTCGGCCAGATCACGTCGCGGTCGCGCACTGCGGCCGGTGCCGCCGCCGATGTGGGGATCCGCTCGCGGAAGCTCGCCGAGGGCGTCGGGCGCGTCGTCATGGCGCTGCAGGTCGGTGACGCGACGCGCCAGCGCATGGAGCATGCCCAGGCGGGCGCCGAGCTCCTGGCCCGGGTTCTCACCAAGACGCACGGGAGCGACGCCTGGGCCGCGCTGCCCGCCGACGAGCGCCGCGCGCTGGTGGCGGCCGGCTGCGCCCTGCAGGCGGCACAGCTCACCGATGCGGCGGAGGAGCTCGGGCGCGAGATCGCGGCCGTGCATCGCACTCTCGGCCAGCTCGGCGCCGACGCGCGCGAGATCGCCCGGCTCGGTCGCGAGGTCTACGGCTCGGCCGCCCATGGCGACCAATCCTTCCTCTCCGAGCTGGAGACCGACGTGCGCCAGGCGCGGCTGCTGTTCGAGAGCTTCAGGCAGGCGCGCGAAAACGCCGACGAGATCATGGGCGAGGTGCTGTGTATCGCGCACCGCCTGGTCGACCATATCGGCACAGTGCGGGCCGTCGAAGCCGACATCCGCATCATGGGGGTCAATGCCACCCTGAAGAGCAGCCGGCTCGGCACGGTCGGGCGACCGCTCGCCGTGGTCGCCGACGAGCTCACCCGCTCCTCCGCCCGGACCGCGACCGAAGCCATCGCGGCCGGCGCCGACGTGCGCACCATCGTCGAGACGACGGACGCCCTCGCCGGACCGCAGCAGGCCGAGCGACTCGCCGAGATCACGGCCGTGATCGAGCAGATGGACGCGGCCATCGCGCGCCTGCACGGCGTCGCCGAGACGCTGGCGACGGCGCTCTCGGCGCTCGGCCGTGACGGCGCCACCGTGATCGAGCTGCTCGACGAGACCGCGGCGGGCCTCGCCCGCGCCGAGGCGATCGAGGCGGCGCTGCGGCAGGCCGCAGCGC
>NZ_NPEX01000326.1 GCF_003258865.1 Rhodoplanes roseus
TGTCGCTGGATTCCGGGTTCGCACCTGCGGTGCGCCCCGGAATGACCGAGCGAAAGCCCGCCCAAAATTGAGATTGAATCGCTCATGCCCCACCCGCGTGTCGTGATCACCAACCGGCCGTTCCCCGAGACGGTCGCGTTGCTCGCCCCGCATGCCGTGCTCGACGTCAACGGCTCGCCCGAGCCGTGGACGCCCGACGAGGTGCGCGACCGCTGCCGCGAGGCGACCGGCCTGCTCGCCTTCATGACCGACCGCATCGACGCGGCCTTCCTCGACGCCTGCCCGGCGCTGCGCGTGGTCGGGGCGGCGCTGAAGGGCTACGACAACATCGACGTCGCCGCCGCAGCAGCGCGCGGCGTCACCGTCACGATCGTGCCGGATCTGCTCACCGTGCCGACCGCCGAGCTCGCCATCGGTCTCATGCTGGCGCTCGGCCGGCACATCGT
This sequence comes from Rhodoplanes roseus, assembly GCF_003258865.1. GTDB lineage: Bacteria > Pseudomonadota > Alphaproteobacteria > Rhizobiales > Xanthobacteraceae > Rhodoplanes > Rhodoplanes roseus. The sequence continues at coordinate 447 of NZ_NPEX01000326.1, forward strand.
CGCCGGCGACCGCGACATCCGCCGGAACGGCTTCTCCGGCTGGCGCCCGCGCCTCTACGGCGCCGGACTTTTCGGCGCGACCGTCGGGATTCTGGGCTTCGGCAAGGTCGGCCAAGCGATCGCGGCGCGGCTTCTCCCGTTCGGCTGCCGCCTGCTGGCGCACGATGCGTCCGTCACCACGATCGCGCCGCCGCTGGACGCCGCCGTGACGCTCGCCGGTCGCGACATGCTCCTTCGAGAATCCGACGTCGTCGTGCTGGCGCTGCCGCTCACCGCCGACACCCTGCACCTGATCGACGCCACCGCGCTGGCCCGCATGAAGCCGTCGGCGCATCTGGTCAATCCGGCGCGCGGGTCGCTGGTGGACGAGGCCGCGGTCGCCGACGCGCTCGCGGCGGGGCGTCTCGCCGGCTATGCGGCCGACGTGTTCGAGTGCGAGGACTGGGCCCGCTTCGACCGCCCGGATGCGATCGAGCCGCGCCTCGCCGCACCGGACGCGCCCACCGTGCTGACGCCCCACATCGGCTCCGCCGTGACCGAGCTGCGCCGCGAGATCGAGCGCTCCGCCGCCGAGAGCATCCTGGACGTGCTGCAGGGCCGCCCGCCCGTGCACGCCGTCACGCTGCGCGACACCGTGCCATGCTGAACCTCGTCCATGTCCGCTCGTTCCTGGCCGTGATCGAGCACGCCGGCGTTCGCGCCGCGGCCCGCGGCCTCGCGCTGTCGCCGTCGACCGTGCTGGCGCATCTCGATCTGCTCGAGGACGACATGGCCGCGCCGCTGGTCGATCGCGCCCGCGGCCGCGTCGCACCGACCGCCCAGGGCCTCGCCTTCCTGCCGCTCGCCCGCGCCCTGATCACGACCGCCGAGGAGGCGCGCCGGCTGGTGCGCACCGCGCCGCTGCGAATCGCCGCCGCCAGCAATGTCGGGGTCTATCTGCTCAACGTCGTGCTGGCCGAGTTCCAACGATCGGAGTCCTGCGCGATCGACCTGTGGATCGGCGCCAATCGCGACGTGGCGGAGCGACTGGTGCGCGGTCGCGCCGACCTCGCCATGATGGAGTGGTGGGACGGGCGCCCCGGTTTCCGGGCCCACACCTGGCGGCGCGAGCCGCTGGTCGTCATCGTGCCGCCGTCGCACGCGTGGGCGGCCCGCGAGAGCGTGACGACGGCGGATCTGCTCGCGGCGCCGCTGCTCGGCGGCGAGCCCGGCACCGGCACCGGCACGCTGCTGCGCGCCGCGCTCGGGCCGGCCGCCGACCGCATCGCGACCGTCGACGGCTTCGGCAGCACCGAGGCGGTGAAGCGCGCCGTGCGGGCCGGCCTCGGCGTGTCGGTCGTGCTCGCCTCGGCGGTCGCCGACGAGGTCGCGGCCGGCCATCTCGCCGCCCTGCCGGTCGCCGACGCCGCGCTGGTGAAGGAGATCAGGCTCGTGGTGCCGGAGGCGCTGCCGCCCACCGCGGCGGCGGCCCGCTTCGCCACCCATGCGATCGGACGGGCACTGGCCGACTCCTGACGACGAGGATCGTCGTCTACCGGTCGACAGCACGACGCCGACCGTGTCGTTGCGGTCGCGGTGCGTGCGGATCCGTCGGTTCCGCAGCACACCGGGCTCGACTCTTCACCGGGCCTTAAGCAGAATGTGGAAACATTCTCGATCCTGGTCCGGAGGTCGGCGCCAGCCGAAATCCGGCGCGGGACAGTGGCCCACAGTCCGCCGGTGACGGACGCTCTGACTGTGCCGGAGCGTATCCGTCGGATGCCGTCGGGGGCGTGGGAAGTCTGGCGGAGGCGGTTCTAGAACGCCGCCGACAGGCCGATCCACCGTCGACGAGGCGTTCTCGTTGCGGGGGCTGTCGTCACTCCTTCCCGGAGCGGTTCGGCGGGACCCGGATCCAATCGCGAGATTGGCACTCCGGGTCATCGTGCGCGGACGCCCGCGCGGCGGCAGCCCCCGATCGTCGCCCTTCCCCGGCGCCCGCGCCTCACCGTCCCGGCAGCACCAGGAACTTCGGCTTGGCCGGCAGCGACGTCTTCGACACCACCACGGACGGCGTGTCGGAGATCTCGACGTCGTAGTCGGCCTTCACCCGCTCGAGGAAGCGATCGAGCGTGTAGCGGCTGAAATAGTGCATCGGGATCATCAGCGGCGCCTTCAGCGCCTGCAGCACCTCGACCATGCCGTCGAGGTCGAGCGTGTAGCTGCCGTCGACCGGCACCAGCACCACGTCGACGCGGCCGATCTCGGCGATCTGCTGCGGCGTCAGCGTATGGTGCAGGTGGCCGAGATGAGCGATGCAGAGCGTCCCGGCCTCGACGATGAAGATCGAGTTGCCGTGCCGGTCCGTGCCGCCGCCCGACCAGTCGCGGATGTTGGTCGCGACGCTGCGCACGTGGACGTCCTGATAGGAGAGGTCGTGGCCGGCCGGCTTGCCGTCGTCCCGCCAGCCGTGCAGCACGAAGCGGATGCCGGGATCGGGCGCCAGCGTGAAATGACTCGAATGCGCCCGGTTCATCGTCGCGATGTCGGGCAGGACCGGCGGCTTGACGTAGTCGTTGTAGTCGGTGGCGACGCGGACCAGCTTCGGGCTCTCGATCAGGAAGGTCGAGTGGCCGACATAAGTCAGCCGCACCTGATCCGGCGCCAGGGCGACCGGGCGGAAGGCCGCCGGCACGGCGCGGGGCGGAAGCGCGGAGACGAGCCCCGGGCAGGTGTCGGGCCGCTCGGGCGCGACGGGTGCGGCGGGCGCCGCCGGTTGGGCGACGGCCGGCGCGAGCGGTGTGGCGACGGGAACGATCAGGAGAGCGAGCAGGGAAGCGAGCGACGTCGCGAACGCGATCGCGCGCCGCCATACGGGGGTCGAAGGCATGCGGGCTCCATCGGTCTTGCGACGCCAGCATAACCCGACGCCGCGGACGGACGGAAAGCCATTCGAACACGAATTGATGACCGGGCGGGCGCCGCGGCGGCGCCCACCCAGCTCAATAGTCGAGCAGACGGTCTCGCGCCGACGCGGTCAGCGCGCGACGATGAGGCCGCGCGACGTCACCACGATCCAGCGCCCGTCTTGCTTGCGGATGCCCTCGACGCGGCCGACGCCCGGAATGGAGTCGCCGGTCTCCACCTCGACATAGCCGTAGCGGCCCTCGAGCAGCGCGATGCCGCGCCGGACGTCGCGCACCACCCAGCCGTTGACGACCTGCGGGGCCGGCGGCCGCGGATCGCCGAGCGAGGCAGTCATGTCGGCCGAGGCGACCGCGACCGGGGCGGTCGGCATCGGAGCCGGCGGCGGCGCCGCGGCCTGGGCGCTGGAGGCCTGCACCGTGGTGGGCTGGCCGCCCTGCGCCGCGGCCTGGGCCTGCAGGGTCGTCGGCGGCTGTCCGGGGCCGGCGGACTGGCTCGACGCCGAAGCTGCCTGGGCGGTGCGCCGCTCCAGCCGCTCGATCGCCTCGCTCAGCTTGCCGAGCTTCTGGGCCGGCTCGGCCTGGGCGCGCTCGGCGCGCTCCATGCGGTCGGCCAGCTTGGCGGTCTGGGTCTGCAGCGCCTTGGTCGAGTTCTCCAGGCTGGTGCGCAGCCCGGTCACGTCGCGCTGCAGCTCGGCCACCGTCGCCTTGAGGGCGCCGTCGTCGGAGGCGACGCGCACCACGGCCGGCGCCGCAGGCTCGCTTCCGACGTGAGTCGCCGCGAAGGTGCCGGCGAGCGCCCCGAACGAGGTCGCCACCGCGATCACGGCCGCGACCTTCATGTAGGGCGGCACCTGGAACGAGAAGCGGCGGCGCGGCGTCTCGTCGACGTCGATCGTGTCGCCGGCGCGCCAGCCGTCGTGCTCGACCGCGGGCGCGGCCGGCGTCACGCCGCCGCGGCGGGAGGCGCGCGGCGCGTCGACGATCTCGTAGGCATGCGCTTCACCGCCGGCCCCGGCCCTCGTTGCGGCATCCGGCTTCGGCAGCCGCGGCTGGCTCGTCGAATGGTCCGCCGCTGGCTGGCCCGACAGCGGCTGCTCGGAGGCGGCCTGGGCGGCATGGGCGGAAATCGCCGCGGCGTCGTCCGGGAACGCCTCGTGAGTGGGATCGATGCCGTCGCGGCCGGCGCCGCGCTCGCCCGTGTCATGCTCGCCCATGGCGGGGCTCCATCTCGATGTCGCGCCGAACGGTTCAATCAACCGTTAACGATACGCGCTTACCAAATCGTTACGGTTCCTCTCCTCGCAGGCGGCTGCGGCTGAATCGGGGCCGGCCCGTGGCGGAGTGTGGCGCCACGGCGGCACCTGCGGACTCGCGGAAAACACGCTTAAGAAAGCGTTACCGGCGCAGACGGACGAGCCTCAGCCCAGCAGCCCGTTGTCGCGGGCGAGGTCGGCCAGCGAGGCCTCCGGCCTGGCGCCGAGATGCTGGATCACCTCGGCGGCGGCGAGCGCGCCGAGCCGCGCCGCGTCCTGGTTCGGCCGGCCGCGGGCGAGCCCGAACAGGAAGCCGGCGGCGAACAGATCGCCGGCCCCGGTGGTGTCGACCACCTGCTCGACCGGGAATGCCTTCACGGCCTCGGTGTTCTCGCGCGACACGACGAGACAGCCTTTTTCGCTGCGCGTCACCGCCGCGAGCTTCACGTCGCGACGGAGCTGGTCGAGCGCGGCGTCGAGATCCGCCGTCTGATAGAGGCTGTGCAGCTCCGCCTCGTTGGCGAAGACGAGATCGACCGTGCCCGAGCGCATCAGATGCAGGAACTCGTCGCGCCAGCGGTCGACGCAGAAGGCGTCGGACAGCGTCAGCGCCACCGTGCGGTCGGACGCGTGGGCGATCTTGGCGGCCTTCAGGAACGCGTTCTTGGCGTTCTCCGGATCCCACAGATAGCCTTCGAGATAGGTGATCGCCGCGCCCGACACCGTATCGGGATCGATGTCGTCGGGATGCAGATCCTGGGCGGCGCCCAGATAGGTGTTCATGGTGCGCTCGCCGTCCGGCGTGACCATGATGAAGCAGCGCGCCGTCGCCGGTCCCCGGGCGGCCGCCCGGGTGTCGAACGCCACCTTGGCGGCGCGGATGTCGTGGCCGAACACGCCGCCGAGCGCATCGTCCTTCACCTTGCCGACGAAAGCGGCGCGGGCGCCGAAGCTCGCGGTGCCCACGATCGTGTTGGCGGCCGAGCCGCCCGAGATCTCCACGGCCGGCCCCATCGCGGCATAGACGGCCTCGGCGCGCGGCTCGTCGATCAGGGCCATGCCGCCCTTGCGCATGCCGTGCGCGACCAGGAAGTCGTCGTCGGCGCGCGCGATGACGTCGACGATGGCATTGCCGATTCCGAGCACGTCGTAGCGGAGAGCGGTCATCCGGATCACTCGCGGTCGGCGGTGCCGCCGGCGCGCGCCGCGCTTGCCGGGGGCCCTGCGACCCTGCATAGGAAATGGACATGGCGCGCTCGCCCGGGCCGGGCGTGTCGCGAAGCGGCGGCGCACTATACCGATGGGCCGCCTCGATTCAACGCCGCAGGCGCCGTCTCGCGCCGCCGCGACCGGGAGCCCGGGACCGGACCGCATGGACAGACCGGACTCCGACACATCC
>NZ_NPEX01000327.1:0-4062 GCF_003258865.1 Rhodoplanes roseus
GCGCGGCTCGGCGGCGGGCGGCCCGGCCCGGGCGGGGCTTTTCGCCGCCCCCGCGTTTGCGCCGCGCCGCCGCTGTGCTAGAGCGGGTTCCAATCGTCGCAGCGGCATCGTTTTCAAGCCGCGCCCCGCACGCCCTCACGCCCAGAGAGGACCCCAGATGAAGAGACGTCAGTTCCTCGGCGCGCTCGCCGCCGGCTCCGCCGCCACGGCAGTGGCCATGCCGGCCGTCGCCCAGTCGGCGCCCGAGATCAAGTGGCGCATGACCTCGAGCTTCCCGAAGTCGCTCGACACCCTGTACGGCGCCGGCGAGATGCTGGTGAAGCAGGTCGCCGAGATGACCGACGGCAAGTTCCAGATCCAGCATTTCGCGGCGGGCGAGATCGTCCCCGGCCTGCAGGCGCTCGACGCGACCGCCGGCGGCACGGTCGAGATGTGCCACTCGGTGTCGTACTACTATGTCGGCAAGGACCCGACCTTCGCGATCGCCGCGGCGGTGCCGTTCGGTCTCAACGCCCGCCAGCAGGCGGCCTGGCTGTTCCAGAACGGCGGCAACGAGAAGTTCAACGAGTTCTACAAGAAGTACAACATCTACGGCTTCCCGGTCGGCAACACGGGCGCCCAGATGGGCGGCTTCTTCCGCAAGGAGATCAAGACCGCGGCCGATCTCCAGGGCCTCAAGATGCGCATCGGCGGCATCGCCGGCCAGGTGCTGCAGAAGGTGGGCGTGGTGCCGCAGCAGCTCGCCGGGCCGGACGTCTATCCGGCGCTGGAGAAGGGCACCATCGACGCCGCCGAGTGGGTCGGTCCCTACGACGACGAGAAGCTCGGCCTCGCCAAGGTGGCTCCGTACTACTACTACCCGGGCTTCTGGGAAGGCGGCCCGATGGTCCACGGCTACGTCAATCTCGACAAGTGGAACGAGCTGCCGAAGACCTATCAGGCGATCCTGCAGAACGCCGGCCACGCCGCCACCAACTACATGATCACCCGCTACGACGCGCTGAATCCGGGCGGTCTGCGCAAGATCCTCGCGGCCGGCGGCCAGCTGCGGCCGTTCTCGAACGACATTCTCGACGCTTGCTACAAGGCCACCAACGAGCTGTGGGCCGAGATCGGCGCCAAGAACGAGACGTTCAAGACCATGATGGCCGACATGCAGGCCTTCCGGAACGACGAGTACTTCTGGTGGCAGGTCGCCGAGTACAATTACGACACCTACATGATCCGCGCCCGCACCCGCGGATGAGCGGGCCTCGCCCCGCAGCGATCATGTCGTGACGAGCAAGCCCCGGAGCCCCGCTCCGGGGCTTCTTGCTTTTGTTCACCTCCCCCTCGAGGGGGGAGGTCGACGCTCCGCGCGACAGCGCGGAGTGGCGGGAGGGGGTGACAGCCTCTCCGGTGCGCGGGGCTTCACCCCGCCCGGTGCGCGCGCTGCGCGCCCCGACCCTCCCCCTCCAGGGGGAGGTGAAGCGAGCCTATCTCAGATCCAGCGCGGGCGGGGCCTCGGGCTGGTCGATCTTCAGCTCGATGGTCTTGGGATCGACGGTCGCGCCCGTGCCCTTGTAGTGCATGACCAGTTGCGGGAACAGGATCACCAGCGCCACGCCGATCAGCTGGATGATGACGAACGGCACGGCGCCCCAGTAGATCTGGCCGGTGGTGATCGGCGCCGTCTCCAGTCCGGTGACGCGGTCCCGGTAGGGGAACTTGGGCGCCACCGAGCGCAGGAAGAACAGTGCGAAGCCGAACGGCGGATGCATGAACGACGTCTGCATGTTGACGGCGAGGATGACGCCGAACCAGATCAGGTCGATGCCGAGCTTGTCGGCGACCGGCGCGAGCAGCGGGATGATGATGAAGGCGAGCTCGAAATAGTCGAGGAAGAACGCCAGCACGAAGACGAGCAGGTTGACGAAGACCAGGAACCCGACCTCGCCGCCTGGCAGCGAGGTGAGCAGGTGCTCGACCCAGACGTGCCCGCTGACGCCGTAGAAGGTCAGCGAGAACACCCGGGCGCCGATCAGGATGAACACCGCGAAGGCGGAGAGCTTGGCGGTGGCGCGCACCGCCTGCCGCACCAGATCGAAGGTCAGGCGTCGCTTGAACAGCGCCAGCGCCATCGCTCCGACCGCGCCCATGGCGCCGCCCTCGGTCGGTGTCGCGAGGCCGATGAAGATCGTTCCGAGCACCAGGAAGATGAGGAACAGCGGCGGCACCATCACGACGGTCGCCTGCTGGGCGATCTTGGACAGGAACCGGAAACCGAACAGCCGGGCCGTCGCGGCGTTGACGATGGCGACCGCGAAGGCGAACACGACCGCGAAGAACATCGTCAGCACGACGAAATCGGCGCCTCGGGTGCTCGATCGGCTCATCACCACGTAGCCGAAGGCGGCGCTCGCCAGCGTCAGGATCGCCAGCGAGGTCATGCCGCGCCGGCCGTTCTCCTCCTTGAAGCCGATCGCCTCGGGCGGCAGGCCGGGGGCCGCGCTCGGGAAGAAGGTCGAGACGACGAAGATGTAGAGCGCGTAGAGGCCGGCCAGCATCAGGCCCGGCAGGAAGGCGCCCTCGTACATGTCGCCGACCGACCGGCCGAGCTGGTCGGCCATGATGATCAGCACCAGCGACGGCGGGATGATCTGGGCGAGCGTGCCCGAGGCGGCGATCACGCCGGAGGCGACGCGGCGGTCGTAGCCGTAGCGCATCATGATGGGGAGCGAGATCAGCCCCATCGAGATCACCGAGGCGGCGACCACGCCGGTCGTCGCCGCCAGCAGGGCGCCGACGAACACCACGGCATAGCCGAGCCCGCCGCGGATGCGTCCGAACAGCTGGCCGATGGTGTCGAGCAGATCCTCGGCCATGCCGGAGCGCTCGAGCACCAGGCCCATGAAGGTGAAGAACGGGACCGCCAGCAGCGTCTCGTTGTTCATCACCCCGAACACGCGCTCGGGCATCGCCTGGAGGAAGTCGGCGCGGAACAGCCCGAGCTCGATGCCGACCAGCCCGAACAGCAGCCCGTTGGCGGCGAGCGAGAAGGCGACCGGATAGCCGAGCAGCAGGAAGACGACGAGGGACCCGAACATGATCGGGGCCATGTTCTGGATCAGGAAGGCGGTCATGATGCGGGTCCCGCCTTCAGCGATGGGCCCGGCCGGACGTCTCGGCCAGGTTCTCGGCGTCCGCCTCGAAGGAGGACAGGTGGCCGCCCGGTCCGCCGTGCGGATCCGGGATGCGGCCCATGATGACGGCGGCGCGCTTGATCAGCTCCGACAGCCCTTGAAAGAACAGGCTGGTGAACCCGGCGAACACCAGGAACTTGGCCGGCCACTGCGGCAGGCCGCCGGCGTTGAAGGACTGCTCGCCGACGCCGATGAGCTGCTTCCACCAGGTGATCAGCCCCGAGAGCCACTGGCCGGGGGCGCCGGCGAAGGCGTCCGGGAAGGCCGCCAGCGCGGTGCCGACCTGGGCCCAGCTCGGGGCCGACTTCACGAAGAACGGCCAGCTCGTCACCATCATCACGAGGCAGAGCGGCAGCAGGAAGAAGGCGTGGCCGACGATCTCGACGGCGTTGCGCACGCCGCGCGGAAAGCGGGTGTTCAGGATGTCGATGCGGATGTGCTCGTTGTCGAGCAGCGTCCACGGCGAGCACATCAGGAACACGGCGCCGAACAGCACCCATTGCAGCTCGAGCCAGGCATTGGCCGAGACGCCGAACAGCTTCCGCACGATGGCGTTGACGGCCGAGACCAGGATGGCGGCGAGGATCAGCCAGCTCAGGGAGCGACCGAGGCGTGCGTTCACGGCGTCGATGAGGCGGCTGAGGCCGAGAAGGGCGGTCACGGGATCACCTGCGCGACGGGATCGCAGCGTCGCGAGGCGGCGCGCTCCACGGTTCATCGGTCCGGCGCGGATGCGTCCAGACGAGAGTCCATCGCATAGGGCGGATCAAACGGCCCCGTCAATCCCGAGATCGCGCCCCGGCCATGCGGCGGGGCGGGAGATGGCTCGCGATCCCGGGCCTCTTTCGACCGTCGTCCCGGGGCGGCCCGGAAGGGCCGA
>NZ_NPEX01000327.1:4072-5999 GCF_003258865.1 Rhodoplanes roseus
CCGAGCCCGGGACCCATACGCTCTGTGTCCGTGGGACTCCCGGTGTTCGCGAGAACCACCGGCTCCGGGGCTATGGATTCCGGGCTCGCGGACCTTCGGCCCGCGCCGCGGAATGACGGCGCTTGAAGCTATCCCCCCGTCACGCTCATGTGGCGGCCGACGGCGGGGCGCTGCTTGCGGCGATCGATGACGAAGTCGTGGCCCTTGGGCTTGCGACCGATCGCCTCGTCGAGGGTGGCGTGCAGCAGGGAATCGTCCGGCGAGGCCCGCAGCGCCGCGCGAAGATCGGCCGCGTCCTCCTGGCCCAGGCACATGAACAGCGTGCCCGTGCAGGTGAGCCGGACCCGGTTGCAGGATTCGCAGAAATTGTGGGTCAGCGGCGTGATGAAGCCGAGCCGGCCGCCGGTCTCGGCGACCCGGACGTAGCGGGCCGGCCCCCCGGTGCGGTAGTCGGACTCGGTGAGGGTGAAGCGCTCGGCCAGCTTCGCCCGCACCATCGAGAGGGGCAGGTACTGGTCGAGCCGGCTCTCGCCGATGTCGCCGAGCGGCATCACCTCGATGATGGTGAGGTCCATGCCCTCGCCGTGCGCCCAGGCGACGAGGTCGCCGAGCTCGTCCTCGTTGACGCCTTTCAGGCCGACCGCATTGATCTTGACGGCGATTCCGGCCCGCTGCGCGGCCGTGATGCCGGCCTGCACCTGGCCGAGATCGCCCCACCTTGTGATGTCGCGGAATTTTTGGGGATCGAGCGTGTCGAGCGACACGTTGATGCGCCGCACGCCGCAGGCGGCCAGCTCGCCGGCGTATTTGTCGAGCTGCGAGCCGTTGGTCGTGACGGTCAGCTCGTCCAGCGCACCGGTCTCGATGTGGCGGGACAGCGAGCGGAACAAGGTCATGATCCCCCGCCGCACCAGAGGCTCGCCGCCCGTGATGCGCAGCTTGCGGGTGCCACGGGCGACGAACGCGGCGCACAGCCGGTCGAGCTCCTCCAGGGTGAGGATGTCGGCCTTGGGCAGGAAGGTCATGTGCTCCGACATGCAGTAGACGCAGCGCAGGTCGCAGCGGTCGGTCACCGAGACCCGCAGATACGTGATCGCCCGGCCGAACGGATCGACCAGTGGCGTGCCGGTGCCGGCGGTCTCGGCGGTGCGGGACGGGAGCGTCGCCGCAGCCGAAGCGGTCTCGAACGCCATCGCGGGGGCTCTCCTCGGCGGTTCGGGCGTTGGTCGCGGCAGGGGGCCGCACCGGCGTTCCGGTCGCGGCCGTGATCTCGAAGGTTTCTATATAATGCTTGCTCTCGGCCGCGGGGAGGCGGATTTCTGCGATACTGGAACGCGCTTGCGGAAATCGCCCGGCTGTGCACCGCAGGATACCGTGGCCCGGCGCGGCGTCCAGGCCCCCTGCACGGGCCTGCCCCGAGCCGAACCGACACGAGACGGAGCGATGAGCACCAACCCGCCTGCCGCGACCCCTGCGACGAAGCCCTGGCCGACCGAGCTGCGGCTCCGGAAGGACCGGACCGCCCTGCAGGTCACGTTCGAGACCGGAGAAAGCTTCGCCTTGCCGGCCGAAATCCTTCGTGTCCGCAGCCCCAGCGCCGAGGTGCAGGGGCACTCGCCGGCGGAGCGCAAGCTCGTCGCCGGCAAGCGGAACGTCGAGATCCTGGAGGTCCAGCCGGTCGGCAACTACGCCGTGCGGCTCGTCTTCGACGACCTGCACGACACCGGCATCTTCAGCTGGGAGTATCTCCTGGAGTGCGGCCGCAATCTCGCGACCTGGCAGACCGACTACGAAGCCGAGCTCGCCGCTGCGGGTCTTTCGCGGGAGCCGGCGAAGCGGTGACGCGGGAACTCTTTCTGCACCTCCCCCTGGAGGGGGGAGGTCGGACCGCGAAGCGGTCCGGGAGGGGGTGCCAGCGTCTCCGGTG
>NZ_NPEX01000328.1 GCF_003258865.1 Rhodoplanes roseus
GGTCGCGAAGATCGCGACCGGCGACGCGGTGTTGATGCCGAACAGGTTCCCGTTCGGCGCCGAGCCCCGACCGGTGCCCGCCGTCGTCGAGGCCGAGACGACATGGGTGTGACTCGGGAGCTGATCGACCGTCACGGTCACGGTCTCGGTCCCGGCGACCTGCCCCCACGGGACGCTGGCGAGATCGCTCCCCAGCACGGCGCGCCCGCGCAGGTCGGGCAACCCGAAGGTGCTTCTCCCGTCGCCGCCGAACGTGGTGCCGAGCAGGGCGAAGAGCGCCTGGTTCGACTGGATCGAGAGCAGACTGCCGTCGCACAAGGCCCATCCCCTTGGGACGAGCCCGAAGGCGGCCGGCATGATTTGTCCGACGAAGGGCGTCAGCGGCATAGGACACCGGGGGCTGAAGGTTGCAAAAAGGCCTACGTTCTACGCAACCGGGAGTAACGGTATTTCTATCCTCCGGCGATTGTCAAGACATTCACCATCATGGCGAGCAGCGCGCGACGGTCTCAGGCCGGACGTGGAGGATGGCCCGGGGCGTTGTGGCTCATCCGCCACGCAACCGGGAGAAGCGGACCGGATTCCCAGAAATTAACCCGTAATGGCCCGTCATAGCCTTGCGGTCGTCAGGAGGTTCGGCTGCTATGCACCACCGCAGCGTTCATCGCCGCACGTCTCGCGCTTTCCGAGAGCAGGACCCGCTTCGAAGCTCGTGAGCGGAGCGTCCCTCGCGGTCGGCTTGGCGCGGCGGCGAAACGCCACTCGAACCGCGAGCTGGGCCATGGTCGCGAGTCTTCGCCTGATGTTTGCGCGCTGCCGGTCGGGCATCGCCTCCCGGCGCGGCCCGACGCCATCGGGCGGCACTGCGGGACGTCACGTCACGCCAGGACGGGCCGTCCGGGCACTCCTGATCCTGACCCTCGGCATGGTCGCCTGGGTCGCGGCCAACGTCCTGTCAGCCGCTCCGGCACTTGCTGGCCAAGCGCCGGCCAGCCCCTGTACGGCGACGGCGACGGTCGACATGACGGGAGAGACGACCAGCACCTCCGGTGTCGTCTTCTCGCTGGAGGGAAACTGCGCGGCGATCGTGACCGGGCTCTATCAAACCTTCAACGCGGACGTCACGAACAACTATCCGGTGTCCGGGACCGGTGGCATCGTGAGCACCGCTGGCGATGCAGGAACTTTCACCGGATCGAAGGCCACCTACCAGGTGACCATGGCGGGTGGGGGCATTGATTCCGACAGTTACGCCAAGAGCTACCGGGTGAAGATCACGTCGCTCAACGCCGGGGAGACCGGCGGCAGCGACCAGTTCACGATGTATTATGCGCCGGGGTCGGACGCGTTTAGTTACATCTATGGCTTCGCCACGGCCTCTTTCACGGTCAACATCAGCAACCTGCCGGCCAATCTCTCCTCTCCGACCATCGCGGCGGCGTTCTCGCCGACCGCGATCGGCACCGGCGGGTCCTCGACCCTGACGCTGACCATCACCAACCCCAACAGCGGGACTGCGCTGTCCGGCGTCGCGGTGGCCGCGAGCGCGCTGCCGGCCGGGCTGACCGGCAGCAGCCCCGCCACCACCTGCAGCGGCGGCACGGCGACGCTCAGCGGCGGCAGCCTCAGCCTCTCCGGCGGCAGCATCGCGGCGAGCGGGAGCTGCACCGTGACGCTGACCGTGACCGGGACGACGGCCGGCAGCTACTCCTACACGACCGGCGTCGTCTCGGCGTCGGGCCCGCTGACCGGCTCGACCGCGACCACGCCGACCCAGCTGAGCGTCACCGGACCGACGGCGACGCAGGCGATCGCCTCCAAGGCGCTGACCCAGAACCAGGCGACGGCCTCGTTCACGCCCGTCACCGGCTCGGGTGGCACGGCGCCGCTGACCTACGGCATCGCACCGTCGCTGCCGGCGGGGCTGAGCTTCGACACCGGCTCCGGCGCGATCTCCGGCACGCCGACCGCCACGCTGGCGGCCACCACCTTCACGGTGACGGTGACGGACGCCAACAGCGCGTCGGCGAGCAACACGTTCAGCCTCACGGTCAACGGCCCCGTCACGGCCACCCAGGCCGTCGCATCGACGACCCTGACGGCCGGCCACGCCGCGACGGCGTTCACCCCGGTGACGGGCGGCGGCGGCACGGCGTCGCTGACCTACGGCGTCGCTCCCTCGCTGCCGAGCGGACTGAGCTTCAACACGGCGAACGGCCAGATCACCGGCACGCCGACCGCCTCCAGCGGCGCGACCGTCTACACGGTGACGGTGACGGACGCCAACAGCGCGACCGCCAGCAACACGTTCAGCCTGACCGTCAACAGCGCCGTCACGGCCACCCAGGCGGTCGCGTCGAAGGTGCTGACCCAGAACACGGCGGCGACCGCCTTCACGCCTGTCACGGGCAGCGGCGGCACCGGATCGCTCGGTTACGCCATCGCGCCGTCGCTGCCGAGCGGACTGAGCTTCAACACGGCGAACGGCCAGATCACCGGCACGCCGACCGCGACGCTGGCGGCCGCCACCTTCACCGTGACGGTGACGGACACCAACAGCGCCACCGCCAGCAACACCTTCAGCCTCACCGTCAACGGCGCCGTCACGGCCACCCAGTCCGTCAGCGCGGCGACCGTGACGGTCAATCATGCCATCACGTCGTTCATCCCGGTGGCCGGAGGCGGCGGGACCCTGCCGCGCACCTACGGCATCTCGCCGACGCTGCCGGCCGGGCTGAGCTTCAGCACCGCCAACGGGCAAGTCTCCGGAACGCCGACGGTGGCGAGCCCGCAGACCACCTACACGGTCACGGTGACGGACGCCAACGGCGGCAGCGCCTCGAATACGTTCCTGCTGACCGTCAACGGCGCCCTCACGGCGACCCAGGCGATCGCCTCGAAGACGCTGACCCAGAACGCCGCCGCGACCTCGTTCACGCCGGTGACCGGCGCGGGCGGCACGCCGCCGCTCGGCTACGCGGTGGCCCCGGCGCTGCCCACCGGCCTGTCGATGTCGCCGACCACCGGCGCCGTCACGGGCACGCCGACCGTCACCAGCGGCGCGACGACCTACACGGTCACCATCACCGACGCGAACGCGAGCACGGCGAGCAACACGTTCAGCCTGACCGTCGCCAGCGCCGTGACGGCGACCCAGGCGATCCCCTCGAAGACCCTGACGGCCAACGCCGCGGCGACGCCGTTCACGCCGGTGACGGGCGGCGGCGGCACGGCGCCGCTGTCCTACGGCGTGTCTCCCGCATTGCCGGCCGGCCTGTCGTTCGACACCGGCAGCGGCGCGATCTCGGGAACGCCGAGCTCCGCGAGCGGGGCGACGACCTACACCGTGACGGTGACGGACGCCAACAGCGCGACGGCGAGCAACACCTTCAGCCTCACGGTCAACGGCGCCGTCACGGCGACCCAGGCGGTGGCGTCGAAGACGCTGACGGTGAACACCGCCACGGCCTCGTTCACGCCGGTGACCGGCTCGGGCGGCACCACGCCGCTGTCCTACGGCGTGTCTCCCACCCTGCCGCCCGGCCTGAGCTTCAACACCGCGACCGGCATCGTCACCGGCACGCCGACCGCGACCAGCGCCGCGACCACCTACACCGTGACGGTGACGGACGTGAACAACGCCAGCGCGACCGCCACGTTCAGCCTGACCGTCAACGGCGCCGTCACGGCCACCCAGGCGATCGCCGCGAAGTCGCTGACCCAGAACACCGCCGTCACGGCGTTCACGCCGGTGACCGGCGGCGGCGGCACCTCGCCGCTCGGCTACGGTATCGCGCCGGCGCTGCCGGCCGGGCTCGCCTTCGACCCGGCGAGCGGCGCCGTCTCGGGAACCCCGACCGCCACGCTCGCGGCGACGGTGTTCACCGTGACGGTGACGGACGCCAACAGCGCGACCGCGTCGAACACCTTCAGCCTCACGGTCAACTCTGCCGTGACGGCGACCACCGCGGTGGCGGCGACGACGCTGACGGCCGGCCAGGCTGCGCCGGCGTTCACGCCCGTCACCGGCTCCGGCGGCACGGCGCCGCTGTCCTACGGGGTGTCGCCGAGCCTGCCGGCCGGCCTGACCTTGAACGCCTCCAGCGGCCAGGTCTCGGGCACGCCGACCGCCCCCATCGCGGCGACGGTGTTCACCGTGACGGTGACGGACGCCAACAACGCCACCGCCACGGCGACCTTCAGCCTGACCGTCAACGGCGCCGTGGTGGCGACCACGGCGATCCCGACGACGGCGCTGATCATCAGCCAGGCCGCGACGCCGTTCACCCCGGTGACCGGCTCCGGCGGGACCGGGACGCTCGCCTATGCGGTGGCCCCGAGCCTGCCCACCGGCCTCGCGTTCAACATCACGACCGGCCAGATCACCGGAACGCCGACGACGACGCTCGCCCCGGCCACGTTCACGGTGACGGTCACGGACACCAACAGCGCCTCGGCGAGCGCCACCTTCACGCTGTCGGTCGGCCAGGCGGCGACGACCACGTCGCTGATCTCGTCGAAGAACCCGAGCGAGGCGGGCCAGCCCGTCACCTTCACGGCGACGGTGAGCGGACCGGCCGGGACGCCGACCGGCACCATCACGTTCAACGACGGCGGCGTCGCCATCGGCACCGCGACGCTCGTGGGCGGTACCGCCGCGCTCACCACCACGGGCCTGAAGATCGGCAAGCACACCATCACGGGGGTCTATTCCGGCAGCGCCGTGTACGCGGCCAGCACCTCGACCGCGCTGGTGCAGGACATCGGCACGCCGCAGGACAGCCTGCGCCTGCGCGCCATGCAGATCGTCGCCACCCGGACGATCGCCCAAAACTCCGGCGCGGCGATCACCGGCGCGATCGACTCCGCCATCGCCGAAGGATTTTCCGGCGGCGGCGCCCTGATCAGCCCGAGCGGCATGGGGCTGCGCTTCAACTTCGGCGCCGAGCCCGACCCGGAGAGCGACGCCGACCCGCGCCTGCCCCCCGGCGGCACCGCCTCGGCCTATGCCTCCGCGGCGCCGCAAGGCGGCCGCGGCGCGGCGGGCGGCCGGTCGCGCATCGACGACGCCTTCGCGGCGATCGACCGCGGCGCCATGCCGGCCAAGGCGGCGGCACGGCGGGCCGAGCCGAAGGACTGGCTGATGTGGGCCGAGATCCGGGGCGCCGGCGTCGGCAGCCTCAACCAGAGCAGCGCGACGCCCTCGCCGCTGTCCGGCACCCAGGTCAACGCGCTGCTCGGCCTGACCCGGCGGCTGACCCCGGACCTGCTGGTCGGCGTGGTCGGCGGCTGGGAGAGCTTCGACTATCGCTCCGAGACGCTGAACAGCCGCCTGAAGGGCGACGGGTGGACGGCCGGATCCTATCTCGGCTGGCGGTTCGCCGCCGGGCTGCGCTTCGACGCCGCCGTGGCCTATACCGGGCTCGGCTACGACGGAGCGTCGGGCGCCGCGGCGGGCGGCTTCGACGGCCGCCGCTGGCTCGTCTCGGGCGGCCTGACCGGCAACACCACGGCGTGGGGCATGGCGATCGAGCCGTCGGCCAAGATCTACGGCCTGTGGGAGCGCCAGGGCGCCTACACCGACACGCTCGGCACGCCGCAGGCGGAGCGCACCTTCTTCACCGGCCGCGCCTCGACCGGCGTCAAGGTCGCCTGGCCGTGGTTCTACAGCCCCGAGGTGACGCTGACGCCCTATGCGGGGCTCTACGCCGACTACTACTTCACCAAGGACGACGCCGAGGCGATCGCACTGGAGGGGGCGCCGGCGCTCGCCTCGGTGCCGCTGCTGGACGGCTGGTCGGCGCGGGCGACCGGCGGCTTGGCGGCGCGTTTCGCCGGCGGGGCGGCGGTATCGGTCGGGGCGGAGCTCGGCGGGCTCGGCGGCGAGACCCAGATCTGGAGTTTCCGCGGGCGCGCCGCCGTGCCGTTCTGACCGGGCGGCGTCTCGCCGGCGGAAGGTTCCCGCGGCACGTGGTCTCGGCGGTGCGC
>NZ_NPEX01000032.1:0-20087 GCF_003258865.1 Rhodoplanes roseus
CGACCGGCGGCGCGCCGAGGACGCGCTCGCCGAGGCCGAGCAGGCGGCGATCCGGGCCCGCGACACGCTGGACGCCGCCGTGCTGGTGCGCCGGCGCGGCGACGGCGCCGAGAGCATGATCGGGCCGGCACGCGAGCGGTTCGCCCAGACGCAGAATCGCCTGGTCAATGCGCAGAACGAGCTGGCGCGGGTGCGGGCCGCCGAGGACACGCCGCTGCCCAATCGCACCGAGGCCGACTGGCTGGCCGGCCGCGCCGACGTGATGATCGCCGACGCCGCGCTGGAGAAAACCCGCATCCGCGCGCCTATCGACGGGACCGTGCTGCAGGTCGGCGCGCGGCCGGGCGAGCTGGCGACGCCGACCGCGGAGCATCCCCTCCTCGTGCTCGGCGACCTCGGCGGCCTGCGGGTGCGGGCCGAGCTCGACGAGCGCGACATCGCCCAGGTCAAGGTGGGTCAGGCCGTGACGGTGCGGGCGAATGCCTTCCAGGGTCGGGACTTCGCCGGCACGGTCGCCGCCATGGCCGAGACGGTCGGGCCCGGCGGCATGACGGCGCGGGGGCCGCGCCGTCAGTCGGACATCGACGTGCTGGAGGTGACGATCGACCTCGCCGATCCGGGTCCGCTCAAGGTCGGCATGCAGGTGGATGTCTATTTCCGTCGCGACGGCGGGACCACGGCGAAGTGAAGCTGCCCGGCTCGTCGTCGTCCCGGGGCGGCGCATCGGTCCGCGCCCCGGAACGACCGACTTTCCTACGCCCCGTCTTCGCGCTGCAGCCTGAGCCGCAGAGCGAGCGCGTGGCGGATGTGGCGGCGGGCGAGCTGCTCGGCCTTCTTGCTGTTGCGCTCCTTGATGGCCCGCAGGATCTCGACATGCTCGCGGCGGGCGAGCTCGGTCGACCCGGGCAGCACGAAGGTCGAGTGGCGGAGCAGCCCGAGCGAATCGACCACGGCATTGAGAGATTGCAGCAGATAGCGGTTGTGCGCGGCCGCATAGATCGTCTGGTGCAGCTCCGCATTGACGACGACGAGCCGGTCGGGATCGTCCTTGGCGGCCGTCTCGCTCGCGGCGATGGAGAACATCAGCTTGATCTCGGCATCCGAGGCGTGCTGGGCCGCGAGGCCGGCGGCCGTTCCTTCGAGCACCTCGCGCACCGCGTAGAGCTCGACGAGCTGCTGGCGGTCGAGCGCCGCGATCATCAGCCCGTTCCACGGCCCGCTGGTGAGCAGTCCCTCGGAGACGATGCGGTGGAAGGCCTCGCGCACCGGCGTGCGGCTGATGTCGAGCCAGCGCGCCACGTCGGCCTCGCGCAGATGCTGGCCGGAGCGGAAATGGCCGCTGCGGATCGCCTCGCGCAGCACCCGGTAGGCGAAGTCGCCGAGCCCCTCGCCGGGCCGCTGACGCGGCGGCGGCATCGGAAAGCCGGCATCGGCCGCCATGTCCGCCTGATCCACCGTATCCGCCGGCCGCCGTGCTGTCCGCCGGTCGGTGCGCGGGCTCGTCGCCGCTCGGGCCATGGGTTCGGGTCCGTCCGTATTGCGACCGGATCTTGGTCTCGATCAGGTCTTGGTCGCCCAGGGGACCATCAGTCGCTCGATATACTCCACGGCATAATACAGGACGATGCTCATCAAGGTAAGCACCACCAGTGCCGCGAAGGCGAGCGGGGTGCGCGATTGCGACGACGACACCAGGATGAGGTAGCCCAGGCCCGATTCGGAGCCGACGAACTCGCCGATCACGGCGCCGATGACGGCGAACGTGATGGCGATCTTCAGGCCGACGAAGATGTGCGGCATCGCGGTGGGGAAACGGGCCTTGACGAAGGTCTGGTAGGGGCTCGCCGACAGCGACCGGATCAGGTCCATCAGGGCGGGCGGGACCGCGGTGAGCCCGGTCGCGGTCGACACCACGATCGGGAAGAAGCAGACCAGGAACACCACGATGATCTTCGGCATGGCGCCGAAGCCGATCCACAGCGCGAGCAGCGGCGCGATGGCCACCTTCGGCACCGACTGGAGGGCGAGCAGGATCGGATAGATGGTCTTCTGCAGGACCGGCGAGTAGACGACCGCGACGGCGAGCGGCACGCCGAGCGCAATCGACAAGGCGAAGCCCGCCAGCGTCTCGTAGAGGGTGACCAGCGAGTGGGTGAGGAGCTCGCGCCACCAGTCCGCGAAGGCCTCGCCGATCACGGTCGGGGCCGGCAGCAGCCAGGCCGGTATCCTGGCCTGCCAGACGGCCGCCTCCCAGATCAGCAGCAGGACGCTGAAGGTGAGCAGCGGCAGCAGGACGTTCTTCAGCGACACGCGCTCGGGATCGACCCACGCCTCGGCGCCGTCGTCGGTCTCGGCGCTCGACAGACTGGCGCTCGATGGATCGGTCATGGCGGACCTCCTCAGGTGCGGCGGATCAGCGCCCGGATCTCGTCCGAATGGGCCTTGAACTCGGGCGAGAACTGCATGTCGAGGGTGCGGGGCCGCGGCAGGACGATGTCGATCACCTTCTCGATGCGGCCGGGCCGGGGCGACATCGCCACCACACGGTCCGACAAAAGGATCGCTTCGGAGATGTTGTGGGTGACGAACACCACGGTCTTGCGATGCCGCTCCCAGATGCGCAGCAGCTCGAAGCCGAGATCCTCGCGCGTCATCGCGTCGAGCGCCGCGAAGGGCTCGTCCATCAGCAGTACCGAAGGATTGTGGACGAGGCCTCGGCAGATCGCGGCGCGCTGCTGCATGCCGCCGGACAGCTCGCCCGGATAGCGGTCCTCAAAGCCGCCGAGGCCGACCAGCTCGAGCAGCTCGCGGGCCCGCGCCTTCGCCTCCGTCATGTCGAGACCGAGGATCTCGGCCGGCAGCAGCACGTTGTCGAGCACGCCCCGCCACGGCATCAGCACCGGCTGCTGGAACACGATGCCGACCTCGCGCGAGGGCTTGTCCAGCAGCGTGCCGCCGAGCAGGATTTTTCCGCGCGATGGCTTGATCAGCGCCGTGATCAGCTTCAGCAATGTCGACTTGCCGCAGCCGGACGGGCCGACGAGGGCGATGAACTCGTTCTCGCGGATGTCGAGATCGACCTTCTGCAGCGCCGTGGTGCGGCCGGTCCGCGTCGCATAGGTCTTGTAGAGGTCGAAGATCTGAATCTTGGTCACGGCGCGGGCTCCGGCCTTCGGCCGGTCGATGGAACCAGCCGTGGTCACGACCTCAAGGCTTGACGAAGCGAGCATCGAAGACGTCCTCGGACCGCACCTGCGACTTCATGTCGAATGCGCCGGCGACCACGTCGATGGTGGCCTGCGCCTGCTTCGGCTGGATGATGCCCAGCGGGACGCCCGGCACGTCGGCGAGCGCCTTGACCTTCACGAGCTCGGCCGCGCCGAGATCGGCATCGAGCTCGCGATGGAATTTCCGCATGGTCTCGGCCGCGGCCTTGGGATCCGCCAGCGCATCCCGGAGCCCCTTCAGCGTGGCGGCAACGAAGGCTTCGACCACGGCCGGCTTGGCTGCGAGCGTGCTTTCGGACACGACGAGGCCGTTGCCGTAGAAATCGAGGCCGGCATCGGCGTAGGACAGCTCCACCACGGACTTCGGTGCGGCGTCCTTCTCCAGGCGCGGTGCCCCCACCGTAAATTGGCCGATGGCATCGACCCGGCCGAGCGCGAGCAGCCCGGGCAGCGACTCGCTCGACGCGACCACCCAGCCCACCTTCGACGCGTCGATGCCGGCCGCCTTGGCGTAGGCCGGGAACATCTTCGGGATCGCGCCACCGGCCGGATTGGCGATCTTGCGACCTTCCAGATCCTTCGGCGTCCTGATGCCGGAGTCGGCCAGTGCATAGATCGCGTGCGGCGGCTTGGCGTAGACGATCGCCACCATGCGGACCGGGAGGCCCTCGTTGGCGCGCGCCAGCACCAGCGAGCCCGCATCGGCGAAACCGAACGTCACGTTCCCGGACGCGACCTGCTTGATGGCGTCGGCGGATCCCTGGCCGCGCAACACCTCCACATCGAGATCGGCCGCCTTGTAGTAGCCCTTGTCGATCGCCACGAAGAAGTAGGCGTGGCGGCCGAGGAAGCCGGCGTCGGTGACGATCTTCACCTTCTCGGCGGCGGCGAGGGGCGCTGGCTGCAGCAATCCGGCGCCGACGAGCGCGGCGGCCACGAGCACGGTCCGCCTGACGATGGACACCATGCGGCACTCCTTCGGTTGGCCGCGCGGGTGCGGCGGCGACGCTTCAGATTCGCGACGTCTGGACCGTCGAGGGAGCGAAGAGCTCCGACACCGGGACGATTCGCCCGGCAATCCCCTGCGCATGCGAATAGCGGGCCAGGGTCTCGATCTCGCGCACGTTCTCGGCGACGCCGTAGCGCCAGAAATCCCGTCCCATCAGCGCCATCGTGTCGAGCGTCTCGGCCTCGGTCCAGGGCAGGATCAGGATCGGCGCCGCGAGTGCGCGAAGGTCCGCCATGGCGAGCGCCTTCGCCTGCACGAAGGCCTTGTAGACACTGGCCGGCAGCCACGGATACTGCTCGACCAGGGCACGCCGGACACCGATCAGATGCATGATCGGAAACAGTCCCGTCCGGCGATAATACTCCTTCTCCACCTCGCGATGGTTCGGGAACAGCCGGTCGATGTTCGGAGCGCTGTCGAGGAAGCACGACGGCGCGCGTGCCGTCATCACCGCGTCGAGCCGCCCGTCACGCAGCATGGCCGAAAGCGTCTCGCCCGGTGGAATCCGCTGGAGGTCGATGCCCGCCGGCAGATCGAGCCGGGCCCGCTCCTCGCGGCCGGGCTGCTCCTGGCCGCCGCTGCGCCAGTGGATGTCCGACGGCCGGACGCCGTAGTCCTCTTCCAGAATGCCGCGCAGCCACACCATCGCGGTCATCTGATATTCGGGCAGGCCGACCAGCTTGCCTTTCAGATCCTCCGGCGTGCGGATGCCGCGGTCCGTGCGCACATAGAGCGCCGAATGCCGGAAGCAGCGCGACACGAAGGCCGGAATGCCGACATAGGCCGACTCGCCGCGCGACATTTGAAGGAGATAGCTCGACAGCGACAGCTCGGAGACGTCGAACTCCTGATACCGCGCCGCGCGGAAGAACACCTCTTCGGGCTCGAGCGGGATGTAGCGGGTCTCGCACCCTTCGATGCGGACTCGTCCGTCCAGGATGGCCCGCGTGCGGTCGTAGTTTCCGCAGGCCAGCGTAATGGAAAGCGGCGCGGCGCTCATGGCCCGCGCTACTTCGCGACCATGTCGGGCGCCGAGATGTCCTGCACTGTCACGGGGGTCTTCAGCGGGTAGGCGCCGGCGATGATGTCGATGGTCTTCTGCACCCGGTCCGGGTTGATGGAGCCGAGCGTCTCGTTCGGCACCACGGCGAGGGCGGCGACGGCGGCGGTCTCGGCCGTCGCGATGTCGACGTCCACCTGGCGGTGATACTTGTTCATGATCGCGCCCGCCTCGGCCGGATTGGCGATCGCGTCCTTCAGGCCGCGCATCGTCGCGGCGACGAAGCGCTTCACCAGGTCGGGATTGGTCTTGATCGTGTCGTCGGTCGCGATGATGCCGTTCGAGTAGTAGTCGAGGCCGACATCGGCATAGGCGAGCCGCACCAGCTCCTTGCCGCCCGCCGCCTTCTTCAGCAGCGCCTCGCCGACCGTGAACTGGCCGATGCCCTCGGCACGGCCGAGATTGAGCATGCCGGGCAGCGCGTCGCTCGCCGCGACCATCCAGGTCACCTTGGCGCCGTCGATCTTGGCCGCCTTGGCGTAGGCCTCGAACATCTTCGGCATCGCGCTGAACGCCGTGTCGGCGATGCGCTTGCCTTCCAGGTCCTTCGGCTTGGCGATCCCGGAGTCCTTCAGAACGTAGATCGCGTGTGGTGGCTTGGCGTAGACCATCGCGACCAGCTTGACGGGGATCTGGTCGTTGCCGCGCCCGAGGATCACGGCGGCCGCATCGGCGAAGCCGAGCTGCGCCGTCTTGGCCGCCACCTGCTTCACCGCGTCGGCCGAGCCCTGGCCGCGTACGATCTCGACGTCGAGGCCCGCGTCCTTGTAGTAGCCCTTGTCGAGCGCGACGTAATAATAGGCATGGCGCCCGTTGAAACCGAAGTCGGTCACGAACGTGACCTTGTCGGCCGCAGCCGCCGGACCGCCGGCGGAGAGAAACGTCACGGCCGCGCCGAGCACGGCACCGCGGATCCAGGTCTGCATCGTCTGCATCTGTCACCTTCCCGTTCGCTCGTTGACGGAGAGGATTATACGAGCGCGATCCGTTGATTTGTTGTATAAGTCGGTATACAAAAATGGCCCCTGACCGGCAAGCGCGGCGCCGCCGCAAATATACGCAAGCGCTGCCGAAAATTCAGACATTCGACGCCTCGGCGCTGGCCGTCGCGCCCGACAGAGCGGAGTGGACATGATCCCGCAATCGATGAAGGCCGTGATCTTCGAGCAGTACGGCGACCCCGAGGTGCTGCGCTACACCGACGTGCCGATGCCGGTCCTGAAGCGCGGCGAGGCGCTCGTGAAGGTGCACGCCGTGGCGCTGAACGGCTACGACCTGATGGCCCGGGCCGGCCGCTACAAGCCCAACAAGGGCCGCTTCCCGCACATTCTCGGCGGCGACTTCGGCGGCGAGATCGTCGCGCTCGACGCCGAGGCGAAGACCGACCTGCCGCTCGGCACGCGGGTGACGAGCTGGTGGGTTCTGCCCTGCGGCTATTGCGACCAGTGCATCAGCGGCCACCCGAACCGCTGCTCGCGCGACTATCGCTACCTCGGTGCCCACGAGCCCGGCGCCTACGCCCAGTACGTCAAGATGCCGGCGCATCACCTGATCCCGTTGCCCGCGAACGTCACCTACGAGGACGCGGCCGCCTTCCCCAACGCGTTCGGCACCGCGTGGCACATGGTGGTGACGCGCGGCAACGTGCGGCCCGGCGAGACCGTACTGGTGAACTCCGCCTCGTCGGGCGTCAGCATGGCGGCGATCCAGATCTGCAAGCTGATCGGCGCCCGCGTGCTCACGACGTCGAGCAGCGACTGGAAGCTCGAGCGGGCGAAGGCGCTCGGGGCGGACGCGCTGATCAACTACAACACGGTGGATTTCGTCGACGAGGTCTTGAAGCTCACCCAGAAGCGCGGCGTCGACTGCGTCATCGAGCATGTCGGCGGCGACTTCCTGAACAAGTCGCTGCGCTGCCTGACCCGCGGCGGGCGCGTGGTGACGGCGGGCGGCACCAAGTCCTACGAGTGCACCGTGCAGGTGAACTTCATCTTCCACAAGGAGCTGTCGATCATCGGCTCGAACAGCGCCACCAAGCTCGATCTGGAGGCGATGATGCCGATGCTCGACGACGGCCGGCTCAAGACCGTGATCGACCGTGTGTTCCCGCTCGCCGAAGCGGCCGAGGCGCACCGCTACCTCGAGGCCGCCAAGCAGTTCGGCAAGGTGCTGCTGACGGTCGAGCACTGACCCTTCAGGCACGTGGAGAACCGACCGTCATGCGAGACATCCGTCCGCTCGTCGCGCCGCGCTCGATCGCCGTGATCGGCGCCTCGACGAACGCCCAGAAATCCGGCGGGGTGCTGTTCCACAATCTGGTGCGCGGCGACTTCGCGGGGCCGCTCTACCCGATCAACCCGAACGCCGCCGAGGTGATGGGGCGCAAGGCCTATCCGAGCCTCGCCGACGTCCCGGAGAAGGTCGACCTCGTCTACATCGTGCTGCCGCGCGACCATGTCGAGGGCGCGGTGCGTCAGTGCATCGCGGCCGGCGCGCGCGCCGCCTCGATCATCACGGCGGGCTTCGCCGAGGCGAGCGAGGCGGGTCGGGTCGACCAGGAGCGTATCCGCAGCATGGCCCGCGAGGCCGGGCTGCTGCTCGGCGGGCCGAACACCATCGGCATGGTCAACGCCGAATGCGGTATGATGGGCAGCTTCGTGAACTTTCCGCGCTGGGAGACGGGCGGCGTCTCGCTGTTCACCCAGACCGGCATCTTCACGGGCGCCCTGATGCTCGGCGTGATGAGCGCCGAGACGCAGCGCCTGCCGGTGGGAAAGAGCATCGATGTCGGCAACAAGATCGACGTCGACGAGCTCGACTTCCTCGACTTCGTCGCCGACGACCCGGGCACCACGGTGATCGGCTTCTACATCGAGACGATTCTCCGCCCGGCGGAGTTCTTCGCAAAGGCGCGAGAGATCCGAAAGAGCAAGCCGATCGTGATGCTCAAGCCCGGGCACACGTCGGACGGCGCGCGCGCCTCGCTCGCCCACACCGGCTCGCGCCAGGCCGAGACGCCCGAGATCGAGGCCGGGATCGCGGAGAGCGGCATCATCCGGGTCGAGGACGAGTGCGAGTTCGTCGACACGCTGCGCACGCTCGGCTTCCTGCCGCGTCCGAAAGGCCGGCGTGTCGCGGTGGCGACGACCAGCGGAGCGCTCGGCGTGATGGCGACCGACCTCGTGGTCAAGGCCGGCCTGACACTCTCTACGTTCGCGCCCGAGACGGTGGCGCGCATGCGCACCATCCTGCCCGACTGGCTGCCGCCCGAAAATCCGTTCGACTTCTGGATCGGCATCGACGTGAAAGGCGCGCACCAGGCGCACGAGGTGGGGCTCGGCGCCATCATGGCCGACCCGAACTCGGACATGGTGCTGTGCACCTTGCTGGCCCCGGGCAACGCCGATTTTCCGGAGTTCGGCCCGTTGATGCACCGGCTGCGGCGCGAGCACGACAAGCCGATCGTGTTGGTGGTGTATGGCGGCGCCGCGCGCGAACGCTGGATCAAGGATATCGAAGGCGCCGGCATCCCGGTGATGCGGACCACCCGAGAGGGCGCCCGCGCGCTCGCGCTGCTGGCCCAGGCGGCGAGCTGAGTCCGCCAATCCCGCGGCGCGGACCGCATGTCCGCGCCGGGGGATCGACGGATCAACCGCCGTTCAGTAACCCCAGCGCAGTACGGGCATACACCTTGGCGCAGTCGACGACGTCCTGCTCGTAGGCGAAGTCGTCGGTGCCGGCCGAGAGGGTCGGCTGCGGGCCGTAGCAGATCGCCGGCACGCCGAGGTCGCGCCAGCGCCGCGCATCACTGCCGGGCAGACGGACCACGAAAGCGGGCGCGGCGCCCCGCACCGTCCGCACCGCCTCCACGGTCGCGAGCGTCAGCGGATGGTCGAGCGCGGTCCAGTTGGCGTCCCACGCCTTCACGGCCGTCACGGTGACGTCGGGATCCCGGTTCGCCGCCTCGCGCACGCGCTGCTCGATCTCGGCCGCCGTCACGCCGGGCGGCAGCCTCACGTCGATCTCGGCGCGCGCCTGGGTCGCGATCAGGCTGCGCACGCCGCCGCCCGAAATGGTACCGGCGCTGAGCGAGACGCGCAGGCCGGCATTGTTCTCACCACCCGTCACGCCGGTGATCTCGAGCGGGACGGTCGCATACATGCTGTTGATCTGATCGATCCGGCCGAGAATCGCCGCGAGCCTGGCCACCGCAGTGCGCCCGGTGAGGGCGCGCGAGGAATGGCCGCCGTCGCCCTTCACCTCGACATCGAGCCAGAGCAGCCCCTTTTCGGCGATCGCGAGCTCCATGAAGCCCGGACCTTCTCCGCTGATCAGAAAGTCGCCGTGCACGTCGGGTCGCGCGCCGAGCAGATGGACGGCCCCGCGCTCGCCGAACATCACCTCGTCGCACACCGCCGTCATGGTGAGGCGACCACGGAGCTTTTCGCGGTGACGCGCCAGGACCGTGGTGGCGAGGCACATGGCTGCGAGCGCGCCCTTCATGTTGCCCATGCCGAGCCCATAGAGGCGCCCGCCGCGGCGCGTCTGCGTCAGGATCGGCACGGTCCAGCGCGATTCGTCGCCGGCCTGCATGGTGTCCATGTGGGCGTTGAACACCACCTGCCGACCGGTCCCGACGCCGTCGACATGGGCGACGATGTTGGGCGCGTCGGGGTCGCAGAAGACGCGCTCACTGGCGACGCCGCCGGCGGACAGGAACGTCTCGACGATCGGCGCGACGCCGGCCGTGTGCCCGGGCGGGCTCATGCTGGGCGCCGCGACCAGCCGGCCGCAGAGACCGACCAGTGCTTCGCGGGCGCCGTCGATCTCGGCGTCGATCGTGTTCAGGAGTGCGGTGTCGGGCACGTCGACGATCCTCAATATCCGAGCGCGAGGCCGTCGCGACGGCCGTCGGCGCCGCCGCGCAGCACGCCCGCGGCATGGTCGATCCAAATCGCCTGGGCCGTGCCCAGCGGGCTCTCGGGCCGGCTCACGACATGGCCGAGCGCGCGCAGGCCCGCGGCCACGGACTCCGGCACCGTGCCCTCGACCTCGAAGACGTCGCCGCGCGCGAACATGCGCGGCAGGTCGATCGCCTGCTGCACCGGCAGCCCGTAGTCGATCATGTTGGCGAGCACCTGGACTTGGCCGAACGGCTGGAATTGCGCGCCGGTGACGCCGAACGGCATCACGGCCGCGCCGCCCCTGGACAGCATCGCCGGAATGATCGTGTGCAGCGGCCGCTTTCCGGGCGCGATGACGTTGGGATGGCCGGGCTCCAGCACGAAGCCGCAGGCGCGATTGTGCAGCACCACGCCGGTCTCAGGGCAGACGATGCCGCAGCCGAAGTCCTCGTAGATCGAGTTGATCAGTGCGACGGCGTTGCGGTCGCGATCGACCACGGCGATGAACACGGTGTCGCGATGCACCGGGCCGGCGGGCGGCAGCGGATCCGCGATCCGGCCGGTCATCGACACGCGGGCCCGCATCGGTGCGGCGTGCTGCTCGGACAGCAGCCAGTCGACCGGGACGACGCCGGTACGAGGATCACCGACCACGGCGTCGCGCTCGGCATAGGCCTGCCGGCCGATCTCGGCCTGGACGTGAAAGCGCTCGACGCTCACCGGATCCCACGCCGACAGGTCGAAGCCTTCGAGGCCCTTCATCATCATGAGCGGAACGAGGCCCTGGCCGTTGGGCGGGCACTCCCACAGATCGTAGCCGCGGTAGCGGACCGATATCGGCGCGACATACTCGGGCTCGAAGCCGGCGAAATCCTCGGCCGTGTGCAACCCGCCGAGAGCCCGGAGCGTGCGGACCAACGCATCGGCGGTCGCGCCGCGATAGAACGCCTGCGCGCCGTCCCGGGCGATACGCCGCAGCGTCCCGGCCAGCACCGGCTGGCGGTGGATGGTGCCGGTCGACGGCGCGATGCCGTCGCGCAGGAAGATTTCGGCCGCTGCCCGGTTGCGGCGGAGCTTGTCCGTTTGCCGGCCCCAGTCGCGGGCGAGCCGCTCCGGCACCGGGCAGCCCTGCTCGGCGGCGGCGATGGCCGGTGCGAGCGCGCGGGCGAGATCGAAACGCCCGTGATCACGCACGAGGCGCTCCCACGTGCCGACAGCGCCCGGGATGGTGACGGCGTGCGGGCTCTCGACCGGGATCTCACGAAGTCCTCGCGACAGAAAGGCGTCGCACGTCGCGCCGACCGGCGCCGGGCCGGAGCCGTTGAGCGCCACCGGCGTGTCCTGGCGGGCTTCATCAGCAGCACGAAGCAGTCGCCGCCGATGCCGGTCTGGGTCGGCTCGACGACGGCCTGCATGGCGGCGGCGCACACGGCGGCGTCGGCCGCATTGCCGCCGGCCCGCAACACGTCTAGCGCCGCCAGCGTCGCGGCCGGATGCGAGGTCGCGACCATGCCGTTGGCGCCGAGCGCTTCGGAGCGGCCGGGCAGCTCGAAGTTCCGATAGGCCTGTCTCATGCTCCCTGTGGCCTCACAGGACCGCGAGGCTGGCATTGCGGAGATCCGTCACCAGCATCGAGGAGGGCGCATGGGTGATGCAGAACGGCGGCTTCGCGTTGGCGACCGCGAGCTGGGGCGTGAGGCCGCAGGCCCAGAACAGCGGCAGCTCGCCCGGCTCGACGGTGCCGTCACCGACGTTCTTGTACTTGACCGCGAGATCGACGCCGATCGCAGCCGGATCGCCGATATGCACGGGCGCGCCGTGCACGTTCGGAAACCGCGACGTCACCTGGATGGCCCGGATCGCGTCGACCGGCTTGAACGGCCGCATCGTCACGGCGAGCTTGCCGTGGAAGCGTCCGGCCGGCTTGGCGTCGATGTCGGTCACATAGACCCCGGCGACCGAGCCGCGCTCGAGGAACCGCAGCGGCAGGCCGGCATCGAGCAGCGCCTCCTCGAACGAGAACGAGCAGCCGAGCGCGAACACGACCAGGTCGTCGCGCCAGAGCGACGTGATGTCGGTGACCTCCTCGACGAACGCGCCGTCGCGGAACACGTGGTAGCGCGGCACGTCGGTGCGGATGTCGAGATCTTCGGCCAGCGTCGGCAGCCTCGGATCGCCGGGATCGGAGCGGGCGATCAGCGGGCACGGCGCCGGGTTGCGCTGGCAGAACAGCAGGAAGTCCTCGGCCCAATCCTTCGGCAGCATGCACAGATTGGCCTGGACGTGTCCGGGGGCGAGCCCGGCCGTGTAGCCCGTGTAACCGCGCGACCGGCAGGCCCGGCGAACCTCGCGCGGGTCGCGGCGGTCCCAGTCGGCCGCGGCCGCGCCGGCCGCCGGAGCGTCGAGAAGATGAGCCATCGAGTCCTCTGATCCACATCGCAGCACCCGCCCCGGCGAACGGAAGGCCGCTTCGTCTCGCTATTTTGTATACTGGAAAATACTAGACGGGAAGAGCGCGGGCGACGCAGGGCCACCCGGACCCGCGGTCCGCACGCGCTCTCGCCTCACCTGCCCGGCGGACCGGGGGCTTCGTCGGGTCGGCCTGACGGTGGCGACGCGCGACCTCAGCCCTGGCGGGCGCGCAACCGGCGGACGTGCTCGATGATGGCGCTGTTGTCCCAGTCGCCTTCGCCCGCGGCGATGCACCCTGCCATGGCTTCGGCATAGGCGTCGGCGAAGGGCAGCGTCTGCCCGTGTGCCCGCGCGCTCGCGAGGATCAGGGCGAAGTCCTTCGCCGACTGCGACACCTTGCCGGCGGTCGCATAGTCGCGCTCGATCATCTTGCGGCCCTTGACGTCCATGGCGACCGAGTATGCGGCGGAGTTGCGCGCCGCCTCGAAGAAGGCGTCGAGCGGCAGGCCGAGCAACTCGGCATAGACGAGCCCCTCGGCGAGCGCCGCGCGGTTGAGGCCCAGGATCAGATTACTGGCCAGCTTCGCCTTGGCGCCGTTGCCGACCGGTCCCATGTCGAAGTGCTTCGCACTCACCACCGTTATGATGTCGGCGGCGGCCGCCATGGCGGCTCTGTCGCCGCCCATCAGGCAGACGCCTTCGCCGGCCGCGACCTGCTCGCTCGATCCGGACAGAGGCGTCTCCAGAAAGGCGAGACCATGCGGCGTCAGCCGGTCGGCGAGCGCCGTCATGCGGTCGGGATCGCAGGTGGCGAAGTTGAGAGCGAGACGAGTCTTCCGAGCCGCCGCATCGCCGGACAGAAGACCACCCTCGCCCTCGATCACACTCTCGACCTGATCGCTGTTGAATACCGCGATCAGCACACGCTCGCAGCGGCACGCGATCTCTCCGATGGTGTCCACGGCCGTGCCGCCGAGCCCGGCCAGCCGCGCGCGCGCATCCGCCGCGACGTCGTAGCCGACGACCGGGTGCCCCGCCCCGAGGAGTCGCTGGGCCAGCGCGGTTCCCATGAGTCCGAGACCGATCAGGCCGACCGGAGAGCGGGAAACCTGCATGGTGGAGATCCTGTGACGGGCGGGACGAACGTCCGGCGGCCCGGTGGCGGGGGCGCCTATGAATAGCGCGCAACACCCGTCTTGTCGAAAGCTCCGCGCGCCGGTGTAAGGCCCGGTCACTCGGAGTCCGAAAACGCTTCGCCGCACGTCACCCGAGGCTGCGCTCGCCGTTCTCGCGCCGGGAGAAGTCGATGCGGTCGGCCGGTTGGGGCCGGCTGAACAGGTAGCCCTGCGCCTGGCTGCACCCCGCCGCCTGCACCAGGCGAAACTGCTCCCAGGTCTCGAC
The DNA here is from genome assembly GCF_003258865.1 of Rhodoplanes roseus. Lineage (GTDB taxonomy): Bacteria > Pseudomonadota > Alphaproteobacteria > Rhizobiales > Xanthobacteraceae > Rhodoplanes > Rhodoplanes roseus. The sequence goes on from NZ_NPEX01000032.1 coordinate 14,014, forward strand.
GCCCTCGGCTGTCGTCTGCATGTCCAGCGCGTGGGCCAGGCCGGTGACGGCGCTCACGATGGTGGCGCAGTCGGCCCGCTGCGTCATCTCGCTGACGAAGCCGCGGTCGATCTTGATCTTGGAGAACGGGAACAGACGCAGATAGCTCAGCGACGAGTAGCCGACGCCGAAGTCGTCCAGCACGATGCTGATACCGAGCCGGCTCAGCTCCTGCAGCATGTCGATGATGGCCGTGTGCTTCTGCAGCAGCACCGATTCGGTTATCTCGAGCTCGAGGCGTGACGGTGGAAATCCGGCGCTGGCGAGAATGTCGCGGACCATCGGCACCAGCTCCGGATTGCGGAACTGCACCGGCGAGAGATTCACGGCGACCTTCACGTGCGGCGGCCAGGCGGCCGCGTCCATGCAGGCCCGCCGCAGGATCCACTCGCCGAGGGCGACGATCATGCCGGTGTCCTCGGCGATGGGAATGAAGCGGTCCGGAGAGAGCTCGCCGAACACCGGATGCCGCCAGCGCACCAGCGCCTCGACACCGATCGGTGTACGGGTCGCCACGTCGACGATCGTTTGATAGTAGACGTCGAGCTCGCCGCGCGCGAGCGCGTTGCGCAAGTCGATCTCCAGGACGTGCTGCGTGCGCGCCTGGGCATCCATCTCTATCTCGAAGAAGCGATAGCAATGGCGGCCCGCGGCCTTGGCGCGATAGAGCGCGAGATCCGTGTTCTTCAACAGCGTCGAGGTGTCGTCACCGTCCTCGGGCGCGAGCGCGATGCCGACGCTGATCCCGATCCCGATGCGGCTGCCGTCGACATCGTAGGGTGCACCGATCACGTCGAGCAGCATGTCGGCCAGCCGTGCCGCGGCTGTGCGGCGATCGGCCCCGCCCGGCATCAGGATCGCGAACTCGTCGCCGCCGAGCCGGCCGACCGTGCATTCCTCGGGCACGTAACGGCGCAGCCGCTCCGCCACGGCTCTCAGAAGGGCGTCGCCGACCGGATGCCCGAGCGAGTCGTTCACGGCCTTGAACAGATCGAGGTCGAAGACGAACAGGGCGAAGCCTTCGCCGAAGTCGCGCAGCCGTCCGAAGGCGGCGTCCATGCGCTCGCTGAACAGCAACCGGTTGGCGAGATCCGTCAGCGCGTCGTGGCGTGCCATGTGGGCGATGCGCCACGCGGCCCGCTGGCGTTCGGTCACGTCCTCGTGGGTCGCCACCCACCCGCCGTCGGGCATCGGCTGGTTGAGAACGGCGACGATGCGGCCGTCGGGCAGCTCCGTCTGGACGTAGATTCGACTCCCATGGGCGAGCTGGTCGCGCAATCTCGCGGAATACTCCTGCACGTCGCCCATGAAGCTCCCGGCCGCGATGCGCCGCGCGAGCATGCCCTGCAGTGAAATCCCGGCCGGCGCATCGTGAGGCGTCAGGCCGTACATGCGCAGATAGCGCTCGTTGCACAGCACGAGGCGCTCGTCCCGATCGAACATGCACAGGCCCTGAGACATGTTGTTGAGCGCGGCGTCCAGCCTGGCGTTGACGCGCTTGAGCTCGTTCGAGGTCGCGGCGACCGACGCCTCCGATCGCGCGAGGCGGCGGAACTGGAGGATGAGGGCGCGCAGCAACATCACCGCCGAGGCGACGGCCAGGAGGGTGGCGAAGCCGATCAGCACGGACCGGCGGCGCCATGGTTCCAGAACCATCTCTTCGGAGATCGCGATATCGACCACCAGAGGGTAGCGCTGCAGCGGCGTCACGACGATCCAGCGCCGCTCCGAGTCGAAGACGCCACCGCCGAGGAACGAGCCGCCGCCTTCCGCGACGAGTCGGTGCCACGGCGAGGTGGCCGGCAGGTTTTCACCGGCGCGGCGCTTCGGATCCGGGAAGCGGACCAGGACGGTACCGTCCGCGCGGCCCAGCAGGAACGTTCTGCCCGGGAGATTGGCGATCGAGCGCCACACCCGCTCGAAATAGGAGACCTCGAAACCGGCCGTGACGACCCCGAGATACTCGCCGCGGTCACTGACGATCCGCTTACTGAACAGAAGCGTGGTCTCGCCGGTGACGCGGCTTTCGAGTGGCGCGCTGACGAACAGATCCGAGGAGGTGGAGGTGCGGAAATGTCGCGCGTAGTCGCGATCGGCGAAGCTCATCACATAGGGCGGCCACGCGCGGGTCGAGTTGACGAGATCGCCGTTCCGGTCGGTGATGATGATCACGGCCCGCGAGGGCAGCCGGCGCAGACGATCGTTGAGAACCTGGAACAAGGCTTCGGAGCCGAAGCGGCGATGGAACTCGTCGTCGTTCTCGATGCGGACGGCGGCGGCGCGCTCGCGGATCTCGTCCAGGATGTCGACGAGCGGCTCGATGGCGCCCGAGATCTGATCCGCGACCAGGAGCGCGATGTTCTCGGAATCACGAACCGCCAGGCGGACTGCGTCGGATCGCAGTCCCCAGACGGTGAGCCCGATCGCCAGCAGGCCGAGCCCGATCAGGGCGCCGGCCACGGCGATCAGCGCGTGAAACGGCAGGACGAGACCGCGCGCTTTCATGGATGTCCCGGAGTCCACCATGCGCCCATTGTGGACGCGGCGAGCTGAGGAATCGATTCAACTAAAGGTATTTTCGGCGCATCGTTTTCCGGATGGTTAATCGTCCGCCGTATGGGTGATGCCGGTTTCCTTAGGGCGTAGCGCTCACCGGTGAACCGCCTCACGGGATACCGATTTTCTCATCGAACGGGGAAATCCCAACCGCGGAGCGGGGGCGTCGCGCCCGTGTAATCGAAGTGCCACCACTCGAGCCGGTAGTTGCGAAAGCCTTCCGCCGCGAGCGCGCGCACCAGCCGGTCGCGATTCGCGCGAGCCTGGGCCCCGACGCGCGCCGCCGTGGCGCTGAGCGGCGCCGCGCAATCATAGGCAGTGCCGAGGTCGAGGCTCGATTCCCGCGCCCGTGTCTCGAACGGTCCGTCACAAGGGCCGGCGTCGGTCGGCGTCGGCAGGTCGGGATCGGTGGCCCGCACCAACCCGACATCGACCGCGATCCCGAGGGAATGACGCGAGCGCTTGGCGATGTAGCCGAGCGCGAACTGCTGCGACTTGTCGATCGCCGGAGAAAAGATGCGGGCCATGCGGTCCGGCTCGGGACTCTGGGCCCAGTCGATGAAGGACCGCACGGCCCGCTCGGGCCGATAGCAGTCGTAGACCTTGAGATGGTACCCCTCCGCCACGAGCCGCGCCTGCGCCCGGACGAGCGCATCCGCCGCGGGGCGCAGCAGGATGCACTCGCCGGCCAGATATCCCGGCACCCGGCGGCCCGTGAAATTGAACGGACCGGCATAGCGCATGTCCTGACGGATCGTCGGATCCCGCTCGCGCAGCCGCACGAAGCCGTCCGGCAGAGCCACCGGCTGGGCGGCCGCGTGAGGCATCGCCAGCGCACCGAAGCACGACGAAAGCACGGCCAGCAGAACCGCCCAGACCGGAAGCCGCGGCACGGGCGGCCTCACGGGCCGAACGGAAGCGCGACGACGTCGTAGGCGTGCGCGATCCGGCGCTCGCGCTGCGGGTCGAACAGCTCGAAGGCGAAGCGCGACGAGGTCCGAATGCCGCCGATCGCCGCGAAGGTGCCGCAGTACAGCGCCGTGCCGTCCGGCAGATCGCCGCGCCCGGAGAAGCTCTCCATCAGATCGGCGGGGGGCAGGATCGCGGCGACCGTGCCCTCCTGGTAGAGGCGTGTCTCCCCGTCCTCGACGATCCAGGAGCGCAGCACGAGCGTGTCCCAGTGATCCGCGACATCGTCGAAGGCCCACAGGTCCGGTGCGATCGGCTTGTCGCACATCTGCTTCGCGACATGCGCCTCGGTCCGTTCCATGCGGCGATCGGTGTGGTCGGAGCCGACACCCACCCACAGGCCCCGCGCGTCGCGCACCAGCACGACCTCCACCTCGCCGCTCGACTCCGGCCCGATCACCTCGATCTGGTCGGCGGTGGTCAGGCGGTGGGTCGACACACGGCGGAACTGCGGGGTCGCGCTCGGCCGCATGATGCCGAGCGCCTCCATCTCCGCGACCCTGAGGTCGCGGCCGCTCATGTCGCGGCTGGTCCACACGGCGATCACCACGGCGCGCAGGACGATGGGCCGGCTTTCGATCGTGCTGCCGCTGAGGGTCCGGAACGTGAGGCTTTCGGCGGGCATGTTGTCCTGTCCTGGCTCCCGGACGGGGCGAGGCCCGGACGGGCGGTCGGACCTGCTCTCCACCGCGTCCACCGGGACGTCGCGCGCGGCGGGGCATGTCCCACCCGGACCATAGCCGCACGCGGGAACGCGCGACAACTCCGGTACGTTCCGGGTCGCGCGGCCCGAGACAAAAGGTCTCGTCGCGGGTTGGCGGGGGGGCTCGCGTTCGACTACGGTCGCGGCGCGCCGTTCCGGCGATTCGGTCTCGACATGCCGCTCCGTCTCGTCTTCATGGGCACGCCGGATTTCGCCGTGCCGACCTTCCTGGACATCGTCGGCCACGGCCACGAGGTGGTGGCCGTGTACACCCGCGCACCGAAGCCGGCGGGACGCGGCATGGCGCTGCAGCCGAGCCCGATCGAGCGCGAGGCGCGCCGCTTCGGCCTGCCGGTGCTCACCCCGAGGACGCTGCGCACCGAAGAGGCCCAGGACGTCTTCAGGGCGCACGAGGCCGACGCCGCCGTGGTGGTCGCCTACGGCCTGATCCTGCCCAAGCCGGTGCTCGACGCGCCGGCACGGGGGTGCTTCAACCTGCATGCCTCGGCGCTGCCGCGCTGGCGCGGCGCCGCCCCGATCAACCGGGCCGTCATGGCGGGTGATCCGGAGACCGCCGTCATGGTGATGCGGATGGAGGAGGGGCTGGACACCGGCCCCGTCGCCATGGCGGAACGGCTCGCGATCGCCCCCGACATGACGGCCGGCGACCTGCACGACGCCCTGGCGCGACTCGGCGCCGACCTGATGGCGCGAGCGCTCGCCGCGCTCGAACGTGACGACCTGACGCTCACCCCGCAGAGCCAGGACGGCGTCACCTATGCGACCAAGATCGACAAGGCCGAGACGCGCATCGACTGGACGAAGCCGTGGACGGGCGTGCACGACCATGCGCGCGGGCTCTCGCCGTTTCCGGGGGCCTGGTTCGAGCTGCCGGAGTCGAAGGGCCCCGCACGCATAAAGGTGCTGCGCACGACCCGTGGCGAAGGATCCGGCCCGCCCGGCACCGTCCTGGATCATCGCCTCACCATCGCGTGCGGCGAAGGCGCCGTGCGTGTCCTGCAGCTCCAGCGTGCCGGCCGTCAGCCGATGACGGCCGACGAGTTCTTGCGCGGCACCGTGGTCGAACCCGGCACCGTGCTGGCCTGAAGGAAGTCGCATGCCGCGTTACAAGCTCACCATCGAATATCACGGAGCGCCGTTCGTCGGCTGGCAGATCCAGCAGAACGGCGTCTCGGTTCAGGGCGTGCTGGAAGCCGCGATCGCGGTCTTCGCCGGCCAGCCCGTGACCGTGAAGGGAGCCGGCCGCACCGATGCCGGCGTCCACGCGCTCGCCCAGGTCGCCCATGTGGACCTGCCACGCGCCTTCGACACCGACACGGTGCGCGACGCGACCAACGCTCATCTGCGGCCGCATCCGGTCGCAGTGCTGTCCGCCGAGGAGGTCGCGGACGATTTCGACGCGCGCTTCTCGGCGATGCGGCGCCACTACATCTACCGCCTCGTCAACCGGCGTGCGCCCCTGGCCCTCGACGAGGGCCGCGCCTGGCGGGTGCCCAAGACGCTCGACGTTCCGGCCATGCACGCGGCCGCGCAACGACTGCTCGGCAAGCACGACTTCACCACCTTCCGGGCGACCGAATGCCAGGCCCTGTCGCCCGAGAAGACGCTCGACCGGCTCGACGTCGATCGTTCCGGGGACGACATTCTGGTGACGGCGGTGGCCCGGTCGTTCCTGCACCATCAGGTCCGCTCGATGGTCGGCTCGCTGGTGATGGTCGGCGACGGCCACTGGACCGGTGACGATCTTTTCGCGGCGCTGCAGGCCCGCGACCGGGCCGCCTGCGGT
>NZ_NPEX01000032.1:20097-36613 GCF_003258865.1 Rhodoplanes roseus
GCCTGCGGTCCGGTCGCGCCGCCCGACGGGCTGTATCTGGTCGCCGTGGAGTATTGAGGCGAGGCTCGTCTCACGAAGCCTCAGATCCGGCGTGACCGGCCGACGAGCACACGGCTGCCGACCGTCGCGGCGAGGGCGAGACCGATCAGCATCGCCGCGATCAGGAACGTGAAGCGGAAGCCCGTCGCAACGGCCTCCGGATTCACCGTCGCGACGTGGGTCGCCCCGGACGACAGCGCGAACACGGCCCCCATCACGGACGCACCGGTGATCAATCCCAGATTGCGCGACAGAGTTAGCATTCCAGAGACCACGCCACGCCGGTCCGGTCCGACATCGGTCATCACCGCCGTGTTGTTGGCGGCCTGGAACAACGCATACCCTGCCGTCGCGACACCGATTCCAGCCACGTAGCCGAAGACGCCGAACCGCAGCGGCATCATCGCGAGAGCGACGGAGCCGGCCGCGATGGCGGCGAGGCCCGCGAGCACCGCCCCGGAGGGGCCGAAGCGATCGACGACGCGGCCGGCCGGCACGCCGGTCAATGCCGCCACGAGCGGGCCGACCGACAGCACGAGCCCGACCAGGGCCGCATCCAGGCCGATCGCCCGCGCCAGATAGAACGGCCCGACCACCAGGGTCGCCATCATCACGGTCGAGACGACGGCGTTGCTGCCGAGCCCGGCGCTCAGCACCGGGTCGCGAAACATCGCCAGCCGGATCAGTGGCGAGGCCGCCCTCGCCTCGACACGCACGAACAGCACGAGACCCACACCGGCGGCCGCGAGCAGGACGGCGCTGGACAGGCCGAACGGGCCACGGCCGACCGTCGTGGCGAGCGCATAGGCCGCCAGCGTCGCGGTGAGCAGCATCGTGCCGGCCGCGTCGAACGGGCCCCGGTCCGCTGTCGTGCGCGGCCGGTCGGCAGGCAGGTGACGATGGGCGAGCGCCAGCGCGAGCAGACTCAGCGGCACGCCGACCAGGAAGATGGAGCGCCAGCCGAAGCCGGCGATCAGTACGCCGCCCAGCGACGGGCCCAGTGCCGTGCCGATCGCCGACATAGTGCCGAGCAGTCCCATGGCGCTTCCGGTCCGGTCCTTCGGCACCGTCTCGCCGACCAGGGCGATGGCGAGCGCCATCATCACGGCCGCGCCGAGTCCCTGCCCGGCGCGGGCAACGATCAGAAGACCCAGCGAGGGCGCAAGGCCGCACAGCACCGAGGCGGCCATGAACACCACCAGGCCGCCGAGCAGCAGTCGGCGTCGTCCGATCATGTCACCGAGCCGCCCGGCGCCGACGATCAGCGTCGTGATGGCGAGCAGATAAGCGAGCACGACCCACTGGACGTCCTGGAACGACGCGGCGAACGAGTCGGCCAGCGTCGGCAGGGCGACGTTGGCGACGCTGGTCCCCAGCGACGACAGCAGCATGGCGAGCGACAACGCCGCGAGCGCTCCTCGGACCGACAGGTCTCGCTCCGCTCCCGAGACGAACGTGGCGTCTCCAGCGGCTGCAATCGGCTTCATCGGATCCTCCGTCGACCGGCGGCCCAGGCCGCGACCGCCCGAACCTAGGGGCATCCCTCCCATGGCGGAACGCGCAGCATTTGCACTCCATTCGTGCGCCGGACGCCACATCGGTCGCGAACCGTGCTAACGTCGCCGCATGGCCCGACCCGACCTCAACCTGCTCGTGACGCTCGATGTCCTGCTCACCGAGGGGAGCGTCGCACGGGCGGCACGGAAGCTGCGGCTCAGCCCGTCTGCGATGAGCCGGGCGCTGGCGCGGCTGCGCGAGACCACCGGCGATCCGCTTCTGGTGCGGGCGGGACGCGGCCTCGTTCCGACGCCGCGGGCGATTGCCCTGCGCGACCGCGTCGGCCCCCTGGTCGAGGAGGCCGAGGCGGTGCTGCGGCCGGCCGAGACGCTCGACCTGGCCAAGGTGAGCCGCACCTTCACGCTGCGGACGAGCGAAGGCTTCGTGGACAATTTCGGGCCGGACCTGGTCGCCCGCGTCGCCGCCCAGGCGCCGGGATTGCGGCTGCGCTTCCTGCCCAAGGCGGACAAGGACAGCGCGCTGCTCCGCGACGGCACCGTCGACCTGGAAACCGGCGTCGTCGGCACCACGACGGGGCCGGAGCTGCGCGCGCTGACACTGTTCCGCGACCGCTTCATCGGCGTCGTGCGCAAGGGCCATCCGTTGTGCCGGGGCGAGATCACGCCGGCGCGCTACGCGGCCGGCCGGCACATCCTGTTCTCGCGGCAGGGGCTCGACGAGGGACCGATCGATCAGGCCCTCAGGCAGCTCGGCCTGGCGCGGGAGATCACCACGATCGTCGGCGGCTTCTCGACCGCGCTGGCACTGGCCCGAGCCTCCGACCTGGTGGCCAGCGTGCCCGAACGTCACACCGGAATGCTGCGCGACGGCATGCGCAGCTTTCCGCTGCCGGTTTCGGTTCCCGAGCTCGCGATCTCGCTGCTCTGGCACCCGCGCATGGACGCCGATCCGGCGCACCGATTCCTGCGCGGCTGCGTCCGCGATGTCTGCGCGGAACGGATCGCCGCGCCAGCGACTAACCGAAATAGCGCGAAAAAATCTCGCGATAGACGGCGGTGAGTCCCACGAGGTCGGCCACCGGGACGCGCTCGTCGATGCCGTGCATCGAGGCGTTGACCAGCCCGAACTCGATCACCGGGCAATAGTCCTTGATGAAGCGCGCATCCGAGGTACCGCCCGACGTCGAGAGCGTCGGCGCGCGTCCGGTGACGGTCTCGATGGCGTCGCTCACCAGACCGACGAACGGGCCCGGCGCGGTGAGGAACACGTCGGCGTTGGAGGGCTCCCACACGATCTTGAACCGGGCGTCCGGCGCGGCCGCCACGGCGCGCGCCTCGACCAGCGCCTTCAGCGACTCCTGCGTATGGTGATCGTTGAAGCGGATGTTGAAGCGCGCCCGCGCCTCGGCCGGAATCACGTTGACGGTCTTGTTGCCCACATCGATCGAGGTGAACTCGAGATTCGAGGGATCGAAATGCTCGCTGCCCGCGTCGAGCGGCTCGGCGAGCAGGGCAGAGACCAGCCGCACCATGTGGCGCACTGGATTGTCGGCGAGACGCGGATAGGCGACGTGCCCCTGGGTCCCGTGGACGATCAGGGCGCCGTTGAGCGAGCCGCGCCGGCCGATCTTGACCATGTCGCCGAGCGCTTCGGGATTGGTCGGCTCGCCCAGGACGCAGTGGTCGAACGTCTCGCCGCGTTCCACGGCCCACTTCAGGAGCTTCACGGTGCCGTTGACGGCGACGCCCTCCTCGTCCCCGGTGAGCAGGAACGAGAGCGATCCCTTCGGCCGGCCGCCGTTCGCTTCGAGATGATCGAGCGCCGCGGCGAGCGCGCAGGCGACCGCGCCCTTCATGTCGACGGCGCCGCGGCCGTAGAGCACGCCGTGCGCCACCTCGCTGGCGAAGGGCGGATGCGTCCACCGCGTCTCGTCGCCGGCCGGCACCACGTCGGTGTGGCCGGCGAAGACCAGATGCGGCCCCTCGCTGCCGATGCGAGCGTAGAGATTCTCGATGTCGGCGTGCCCCGGCTCGGAAAACACCGGTCGCTCCACCGTGAAGCCGGCGCGGCCGAGCTGGTCGGCGACGTAGGCGAGCGCACCACCCTCGGCAGGAGTCACGGAGGGGCACCGCAGGAGATCGCGGGCGATGGCGACGACGTCGGCGGGCTGTGTCACGCGGCAATACTCATCCACGTCGTCTCGGGCGGCAACTCGAGGGCGATCGATCAGGCCCCGAGCTGGGCGGCGAGCAGCATGTTCTGCTGACGGATCCAGCCCGGAATCAGGAAGGCATCGATCAGGATCCACACCCCGCTCACGATGGCTCCGAACACCGTGAGCGTGAGGACGAGCTGGGCGATCGCGACACCGGTGCGCTTGAGATAGAAATTGTGCCCCCCGAACATGCCGAGGAAGAACCACAACAGGTAGGCGATCAGCGCCGTCTTCTTGTTCGCCTCGAACATCATGATGGCCCGCGCGTCGTTGGACAAGCCGGCGGGCGCAGCGGCGACCGGCGGGGCGCTAGGGACGTTGCTCATCTCATAGTCTCCTGATGCCACGAGGCGAAATATGCAACATCAGGCTGCATCTCTCAATACCACCGAAGGACGCCGATCGATTTTCACTCGCCGGGCGACGGCCCCCAGCGGTTCGGCCCCGGCGTGCCGGGCCGGAAGCCGAGATCGATCAGCAGCACCAACGCGAAGACCAGCCACGGCACGGTGAGCATGAGCAGAAGCGCGCTCGGCTCGTCGGACGTTCCGGCCGCGCCGATCACGAACAGGAAGTCGATCAGTACGCTGACGCCGAAGAACACGCCCGGCACCACGGTCGGCATGCCGCGGTCGTGGCCGCGTTTCGCCATGATGGCGAATTCCGGATAGCTGAACGCCAGGCTGACGATGGAGGTGAGGCGCTCGCCCTCGATCGCGCCGGCGATGGCGTGGCAGGTGAGCTCGACCGCCGTGACGGCGACGAATGCGATCCAGAAGACCTTTCGCGTGATGCGGCCGTGGAATCCGAACAGGACGTCATGCCAGGTCATGTCGTCCTCCGGGGCCGGACCGAGGCCGCATCAGTCGCGCAGGAGCTCGTTGATCGACGTCTTGGAGCGGGTCTTTTCGTCGACCCGCTTGACGATCACGGCGCAGTAGAGGCCCGGGCCCGGCGTGCCGTCCGGCAGCGGCCTGCCCGGCATGGTGCCGGACACCACCACCGAATAGGGCGGCACCTCGCCCGTGAAGACCTCGCCGGTGGCGCGGTCGACGATCTTGGTCGAGGCGCCGAGATAGACACCCATCGACAGGACCGAGCCGGTGCGGACGATCACGCCCTCGGCGACCTCGGCCCGCGCGCCGACGAAGCAGTTGTCCTCGATGATCACCGGGCCGGCCTGCAGCGGCTCGAGCACGCCGCCGATGCCGGCGCCGCCGGAGATGTGGCAGTTCTTCCCGATCTGGGCGCAGGAGCCGACCGTCGCCCAGGTGTCCACCATGGTGCCGGTGTCGACATAGGCGCCGAGATTGACGAAGGACGGCATCAACACGACGCCGGGCGCGATATAGGCCGAGCGCCGGACGATCGCCCCCGGCACCGCGCGAAACCCGGCGTCGCGGAAATGCGCCTCGATCCAGCCGTCGAACTTGGACGGCACCTTGTCCCACCAGACGGCCCGCCCGGGGCCGCCCGGGATCACGGACATGTCGTTGAGCCGGAACGAGAGCAGCACGGCCTTCTTCAGCCACTGGTTGACCCGCCAGGACCCGTCGGCCTGCTTCTCGGCGACCCGCTCCTCGCCGCAGTCGAGCAGCCGAAGCGCGCGGTCGACCGCGTCGCGGACCGGGCCGGTGGTGTCCGGACCGATCTCGTTGCGGCGTTCGAACGCCTCGTCGATGGCTTGGGCGAGCTCTGCGTGCGACATGCGGCAATCCCCGGAATACGCAATGGCGGCCGGGTTGTCGGAGCCGGCGGCAGTTCTGTCAAGGGCGCCCGCTCAGGGACAACCCTGGGCCGGCCGGTCGACCGGGAGCCTCTCCAGAAAGCCGGTGATATCGTCGGTCACGTGATCGACATGGGGGGCGTCGTGGCCCTCCAGCTCCCAGCCCTCGCGAAACACCTCGCGGGTCTTCTCCGGGACGACCAGCACGGTCACCATGCCGAGCCGGTGCGGCACCTCGAGGTTGCGGGCCAAATCCTCGAACAGGGCCGCCTTCGCCGGATCCACGCCATGGCGGGCCAGGAACTTGTCGTAGACGTCCGGGAACGGCTTGGGCGACAGCTCGCCGGCGACGATGTCGAACACGTCCTCGAAGCAGTGGTCGATCTGCAGCCGCGCCAGCACGGCGTCGGCATGCGTCTTCGTGCCGTTGGTCAGGATCAGCTTGCGGCCCGGCAGCCGCTCGATGGCGGCGCCGAGCGCCGGATTCGGCAGCAGTGGCGAATGATCGATCCGGTGGACGTAGTCGAGGAAGTCGTCCGGCTCCATGCCGTGCTCGGCCATCAGGCCGCGCATGCTGGTGCCGAAGCGCTTGTAGTAGTCCTTCTGCACCCGGAACGCCTCGTCATGGGTGATGGCGAGGAAGTTGGCGATGTAGTCGCGGATTCGCACGTCGACCTGCTGCCACAGGTTGAGGTGATGCGGGTAGAGCGTGTTGTCGAGGTCGAACACCCAGGTATCGACGTGGTCGAACCTGCGGGCGGCGGAGGGAGTGTCGGGGGCGGTGGAAGACATGAGGGGCTGTTTAGCCCGATCGGCCGCGGGCGTCACTCCTGGAAGCGGACAGTGGTGGCCGGCTTGCCGGCGAGGTCGACGGGCGCGAAGCCGGTCGCATCCAGTCCCGACGCCGTGCAGTCCTTGTGGTCCGAGAGCTCGAAGCGGGACTCGCGGGTGCACAGCGTGGTGCCACCGCCCCAGGAGAGACGGCCTGTGCCGCGCCGCAGCGGCTGGCCGTCCGGGTCCACGGCCTCGCCGAAGCTGTAGACCCGCCGCGGCTTGCCGGCGACCTCCGGGCGAACGCATTTGCCGGGATCGACCCGGTACCAGCCGCGCGTGACGACACCGCCCTTCTCGTCGGTGCCGACCGCCGCCATCACGGGCCACCGGGTGTCGTTGCACCAGGAGAAGCCCGAGGCCGCCGGCTGCTGGGCCGTCTCGATCAGGAGGTCGAACAGGTTCGACGCCGATCGTCCCTCCGGGCCCAGGCCACGATCCTTGAGGAACTGGGCGATGGCGGCCTCGGTCTTGGGGCCCGTGACGCCGTCGACCGGGGTGGCGTCGTAGCCGGCCAGCACCAGCAGCCGCTGGATGCCTGCAAGGCGCGCCTGCTCGTCGGAATACTCGGCCTCCTCGGCGAGCGCGGCGACCAGCCCGTCCGGCGTCTCGGTCGGCTTCACGGCGGTGAAGCGGGCGAACCGCTGCGGCGGACGGCAGGCGCGGGCGGCCGCGATCAGGAAGTCGCCGTTGGCGATGCAAAGGTCGGCGTGGCCACTCTGCGGCTCGGGCGAGGGCCCGTAGACCGGCATGGCGCGAGCGTGAAGGAAGAGCTGCTCCGCCTCGACCGTGCCCTGGAGGACGACCCGGCACTGGCCCGGATCGAGGCGAAACCAGCCGCGGGTCGCGGTCGCCCCTTTTTCGTCGAGCCCGAGGGCGGCTTCGACGACGTAGCTGAGTCGGTTGCAGATTTTCAGATCCGCACGGGCCTCGCCACCGGCGAGAACCGCCAGCGCCAGCGTCGCGGCACCGAGTCCGAGCCGTACTCCCCTGCCCCGCATCGTCCCCTCCGCCGCGGTCGGCGATTCGCCTCGCCCGCAGGGATGAAGCGAACCGGCAGCGGCCGCAAGGGGCTCAAAACCTGCCGGCGCGAACGTTACTGGAGGGCCGGCTGCCGCTCGGCCTGGACCAGACGGGTCGCCCGCGGCGGACCCGAGCGGTCGATCTCGGCGATTCGGCGGTCGATCTCGCCGATCGCATGGCGCGAGAACGGGCCGAGGTGCATGTAGAACGCCATCAGCACGACGATGTAGCGCAGCGCGCCGGGATTGCTCTTGGCGACCTCGACGAAGACCTTCCAGAACGGCTCGCGCGCTTCCGGCAGCGCCTTGATGATCTGATGGATCGCCTCCATGCCGCCGAGACGCCGGCGCACGTCGCCTTCCGGCAGGTCGCGGCGACGATCGGAGCGGTCGAGCATCGCGGCGAGCCGCGACAGCCGCCCTGCATAGGCGACCGGATCGAAGACGTTGCTCAGCACCGTCCGGTAGTCGACCAGAATGTCCCGCAACGGCCGCAGCGTGTCGAAGTTGCAGCCGAGCGTGCACTGGTCACCGGCCTGGTCGACCAGCATGAGGTCGTGCCCCGGATGCAGGCGGCCCTCCTTGGCGAGGCGCCGCGTGAGCTGCGTGCCGGGCAGCGCGTAGAGGAGGCCAACCATGCAGATCGGGATCGCGGTCTCCTCGATGAACTCGGTCATGGCGCCGGCGATCGACACCTTCTCGGTGTCGAAGCCGACGATGAAGCCCGCCGTCACGAACATGCCGTAGCCGTAGATCTTGTGCACGCACTCGGCGATGTTGCGCTTGGTGTTCTGCTTCTTGCGCATCTGCACCAGCGTCTCGGGATCCGGGCTCTCGATGCCGATGAAGACGGCGAAGAAGTTCGCGTCCTTCATGGCCTGCAGCATCTCGTCGTCGTCGGCGAGATTGATCGATGCCTCGGTCGAGAACTCGAACGGATAGTCGTGCTCCTCCAGCCACGCCTTCAGGCGCGGCATCAGGGTGCGGATGTTCTTCTTGTTGCCGATGAAGTTGTCGTCGACGAAGTCGACGTGACCGCGATAGCCGAAGTCGTAGAGGGCCTGCAGCTCGGCGAGGATCTGGTCGTTGGTCTTGGTGCGCGGCACCCGACCGTAAAGCTCGATGATGTCGCAGAACTCGCAGGTGAACGGGCAGCCGCGCGCATACTGCACGCCGATGTAGAGATAGTGCTCGAACTTCAGCAGATCCCAGCGCGGCAGCGGCGTCGTGGTGATGTCGGCCTTGAACTTCTCGGCCGTGAACACGCCCTTGCGCTCGCCGCGCTCCCAGGCGGCGATGAAGTCGTCGATCACCAGCTCGGCCTCGCCGATCACCTGGAAGTCGGCCGCGGCATAGAGATGCGGGCTCGACGACACGTCGGGACCGCCGACGCAGACGGGCTTACCGTGGCGGTGGACGAGATCGATCAGATGGAGGAAGTCCGGCTGCTGGTTCAGCATGCCGCCGATCATCACCAGATCGGCCCAGGCGAAGTCGTCGTCGGCGAGCGTCTCGGTGTTGCGGTTGACCAGCCGGATGTCCCAGCTCGGCGGCAGCATGGCCGCGACCGTGATCAGCCCCAGCGGCGCCGCCGGGTACTTCGCCCCGACCAGCTCGCAGGCGGCCTTGTAGTTCCAGAACGAGTTCGCAATGAACTCGGGATAGATCATCAGAACGCGTGTCGTGCTCGCAGTCACGTCAGGGGATCTCCGCGGCGGGCAGCAGCAACATTCGGAAATGCTGCCGCACCTTGCACGGATCGCTCCGCACACTCAAGCGTCGACAACCGACGCACCCTGCGTTGGTGCGCCGCAACCGGCTCGAGGTTCGATCCGTGGCGGAACCGTGGCTGCGGCGTGACGCCGCGATGTCGCGGCGTCAGCGGTGAATGAGGGTTCCGGCGCCGAGATCGGTCAGCAGCTCGAGCAGGACCGCGTGCTCGACCTTGCCGTCGAGGATGACGACACCTTCCACCCCGGCCTCGAGCGCGTAGATGCAGGTCTCGACCTTCGGGATCATGCCGCCCGTGATGGTGCCGTCGGCGATGAGCCGCCGGGCGTCGTCGATCGACAGGTCCTTGATCAGCTGCTTCGACTTGTCGAGCACGCCCGGCACGTCGGTGAGCAGCAGCAGGCGCTTGGCCCGCAGCGCGCCGGCGACGGCGCCGGCGAACGTGTCGGCATTGACGTTGTAGGTGCCGCCCTCGGCCGAGGTGGCGATCGGCGCCAGCACCGGGATCAAGTCCTTGCCGACGATCTGGTCGAGCACCGACACGTCCACCTTCTCGGGCTCGCCGACGAAGCCGAGGTCGACGATCTGCTCGATCCGCGAGCCGGGATCGACCACGGTGCGGCCGATCTTCCTGGCCGTGACCATGTTGCCGTCCTTGCCCGACAGGCCGACCGCGCGCCCGCCGGCGGCGTTGATGAAGCCGACGATCTGCTTGTTGATCGAGCCGGCCAGCACCATCTCGACGATCTCGATGGTCTCCTCGTCGGTGACGCGCAGGCCGGCCGCGAACTCCGACTTGATGCCGAGGCGCTTGAGCATGCCGCCGATCTGCGGGCCGCCGCCGTGCACCACCACCGGATTGATGGCGGTCTGCTCCAGCAGCACGATGTCGCGCGCGAAGCTGCGGGCCGCCGCCTCCTCGCCCATGGCATGGCCGCCGTATTTCACCACGACGATCTCGTCGTCGTAGCGCTGCATGTGAGGCAGCGCCTCGATCAGCACGCGGGCGATGTCGTGCGGCGACACGGTCATGGGAGGTCCTCGGTCAGGCGGTCTGACGGCGGCCGAAACGGCTGGCGGCTTTTTACCGGGCCGGACCGCCGCGGGGAAGGCCCCGCGTCGAGACCGGCCGCGGCCCCGGATTGCAGGGATCGCATCGCCATTGTCGCCCGCGGCGGCGGACCGCTCACCCGCCGGACGGCTGCACCGCAGCCACCATCTCGGCAGCACCGGCCGTGGAGCCGTCACCACAGCGGGGCGCAGGCCGAAGCACTTCCCGATCGCCCGCGCGACGTTGTACTCGCCGCCGCTCTCCCACGCCCGGAAGCGGCGCACCTCGCGCACCGGCCGAACTCGGGATCTAAGCGCAGCATCGCCTCGGCGAGGGCGGCGACCCTCGGGCATGACAGGACGACAGCCCGACGGACAATGGCCCGCGGCTGATCCATGGGTCGCCCGCGGCGCAAAGTAACTATACGGTTACTTTGCCCAGAATCCAGCGTGCGACCTCTGCCGAAAGACGCGGCGGCACTGACCGGTGAGTGGGCCGGGAGGCGCAGCGACGCCGGCAGCAGCGCCTCACCGGAGGCCATGTGGTCAGGTCTCGATCATCGCCATGCCGGCTTCGGGATAGCGGGTACCGGCGACTCCCGCCGCCACCGGCTCCAGCGTGGCGAGATCGTCTGCGTCGAGCACGAGATCGCGGGCGGCGGCGTTCTGCTCGAGATACGCGACCCGCTTGGTCCCGGGAATCGGCACGACGTCGTCACCGCGCGACAGCACCCAGGCGAGCGCCACCTGGGCCGGCGTCGCCCCGTGCTTGCGGGCGACCGCTTCCACGGGCGCCACCGCGGCCGCGTTGCGGGCGGCGTTCTCGTCCGAGAAGCGCGGGTCGATCCGGCGATAATCGGCCGCAGCGAGCGCGGCCCGCCCGGTGACGGCGCCGGTGAGGAAGCCGCGGCCGAGCGGGCTGTAGGCGACGAAGCCGATCCCGAGCTCGCGCAGGGTGGGCAGCACGGCCGTCTCGACGCCGCGCTCCCATAGCGAGTATTCGCTCTGCACGGCGGCGATCGGATGAACCGCATGGGCGCGCCGGATGGTCTCGGGCCCGACCTCGGACAGGCCGAGATGCCGCACCTTGCCGGCCTTCACCAGCTCGGCCATCGCGCCGACCGTCTCCTCGATCGGCACGGCCGGATCGCGCCGGTGCTGGTAGTAGAGGTCGATGACGTCGATGCCGAGCCGCTTCAGCGAGGCGTCGGCCACCCGGCGCACATTGGCCGGACTCCCGTCGACGCCGCGCGAGCGAAGATCGAGCGGATCCTCGGGATTGAACTTGAATCCGAACTTGGTGGCGACGACGACGTCGCTGCGGCGACCCGCGATGGCGCGCCCGACCAGCTCCTCGTTGGTGAACGGCCCGTAGACCTCGGCGGTGTCGAGAAACGTGATGCCGAGCTCGCGCGCCCGATGGATGGTGGCGATCGATTCGACATCGTTGCGCTCGCCATAGGCGAACGTCATGCCCATGCAACCGAGGCCCATGGACGACACGGCGAGACCGCCGAGGCGACGTGACTGATGTGTGTCTGGCATGTGGGGTTGATCCTGTCGGCCCGCGACCGGCACCGCGACGGCCGCAGAACATGTGTGCGGTCGTCCCGCCACCGGCAAGCCGAGCAACCGCGAGACGGAGCCCGCTCTCAGCCGCCCCGGGAGACCCGCACGGCGGCCGCGACGCCGAGAACCAGCCAGCTCAGGATCAGGATGCTGCCGCCGGTCGGAGCCGCCATGGGAAAAATCCGGTGGCCTGCGAAAGCACGCAACGTCACGTCGCCGGAGAAGAGCAGTGTGCCGAGGACGAAACCGGCCAGCGCGACGAGCGCCAGCGGCCGCCAGGCGAGGCCGGCCGACACCGCCGCAGCGCCTGCGACGACGGCGACCGCATGGACCAACAGGATCTGCGCGGCACTGTCGAGACCGACGCCGGGTGCGGCATGCGCGGCTGCGGCCGCGAGCGCCACACCGGCGGCGCCCATCAGGCCGGCAATCAGCACGAAGAGCGAGAGGGTCATGGAGCGGGTCCTTGCAACCGCGACGCCGCACGGTCGCGGCGACCCGAACAGCGTCGTCGCCGGCCGGACCGGCGACCGTCTCGAACGATGCATCTTTGACCGATGCAGGCGCGGGTCAAGCCCTGGCCGAGCCGCTCCGGCGTGCGACGACGCTCACCGCTTCTCGGCCATCAGCCGGGCGACGGCGGCGCGCATCTCGCCGATGCCGGCGCCGGTGCGGGCCGAGGTGGTGAGGATGCCCGGATAGGCGGCGGTGCGCTTCTTCAGCGCCGCCTCGATCGCATCCGTCACGGCGGCGAGCTCGTTCGGCTTGGGCTGGTCGGCCTTGGTCAGCACGACCTGGTAGCTCACCGCCGCCTCGTCGAGGAGATCCAGGACCGGCGCGTCGGTGTCCTTGAGGCCATGGCGCGCGTCGATCAGCACATAGACGCGGGCGAGGTTGGCACGCCCCCGCAGATACGCGCGGATCAGCTCGGTCCAGGCCGCGACCTTGGCCTTGGGGGCGGCGGCGTAGCCATAGCCCGGCATGTCGACGAGGCGCAGCCGCTCGCCGGCCGAGAAGAAGATCAGCTCCTGGGTGCGGCCCGGCGTCTGCGACGTGCGGGCGAGGCCGTCGCGGCCCGTGAGCGCATTGACCAGGCTCGACTTGCCGACGTTGGAGCGGCCTGCGACCGCGATCTCGACGCCGAACATCTTGGGGAGTGCCGGCATCGTGTCGGCCGCCGCCATGAACTCCCAATCCACCGCGAACAGCTTGCGGCCGGCGGACATCTCGGCCGGCGTGAAGGGCGCGGTCGTGGTCGTGGTGCCGGAGGAGATCGGGGCGTCGGACATGATGGCGTTGACCTCATCTCGGAGCCGTCCTGTCCGGCCTCGCGCCGGTCAGCGACAGGATTTCAGCGCAATGCCCCGTAAGACGTGGATGGCCGGGACGAGCCCGGCCATGACGACGCACTGGATGCTCGGGAGCGGGGCGCCGCCCCTACTCCGTCTTCCGCTTGGGGATCCAGCCCTTGATGTTGTCGAACAGCTCGATCTTGGCGCCGTTGCGCCGCATGATCACGGCCTGCTGGATCACCGAGAGCGTGTTGTTCCACGCCCAGTAGATCACGAGGCCCGCCGAGAAGCTCGCCAGCATGAAGGTGAAGATCACCGGCATCCAGTCGAAGATCATCTTCTGGGTCGGATCGGGCGGCGCCGGGTTCAGCTTCATCTGGAACCACATGGTCACGCCCATGATGAGCGGCCACGCCCCGAGATGCAGGAACGAGCCGATCATCGGAAGGGCCATCGGGTCGTAAGGCAGCAGGCCGAACAGGTTGAACACCGTGGTCGGATCCGGCGCCGAGAGATCGTGGATCCAGCCGAAGAACGGCGCGTGCCGCATCTCGATGGTGACGAACAGCACCTTGTAGAGCGAGAAGAACACCGGGATCTGGATCAGCACCGGCCAGCAGCCGGCGATCGGGTTGATCTTCTCCCGCTTGTAGATCTCCATCAGCTCCTGCTGCTGCTTCACCTTGTCGTCCGGATAGCGCTCCTTCAGCGCCGCCATCTGCGGCTGCACGGCCTTCATCTTCGCCATCGAGGCGTAGGACTTGTTGGCGAGCGGGAAGAACACCGCCTTGATCATCACCGTGACCAGCAGGATCGCGATGCCGAAATTGTGGGTCCACTGGAACAGGAAATCGATGGTCCAGAACATCGGCTTGGTGATGAAGTAGAACCATCCCCAGTCGATCAGCAGCTCGAAGCGGTTGAGCTTGAGTGCCTTGTCGTAGCCGTCGACGGTGGAGACCTCCTTGGCGCCCGCGAACAGGCGGCCGAGGGCGCTGCCGGTCTCGCCCGGCGCGATGGTCTGGGCGTCGAGCAGGTAGTCGGTCTGGAAGGTGCGAAGATTTCCGGCCTGGCCGGTCGAGAACTTGGCCTGAAGGCTGGCGGCCGGAGCCGGCAGCAACGTCGCGGCCCAGTACTTGTCGGTGATGCCCAGCCACGCATTGGTGACCTTGAAGGGCATCACCTTCTTGTCCTCGATCGCCTTGTAGGTGACCTCCTGCAGGCCCTGGTCGCCGAGCACGCCGATCAGACCCTCGTGCAGGATGTAATATCCGAGCGTCTGTGGGGTGCCGTGGCGCGAGACCAGCGCATAGGGATAGAGCGTGACCGGTGCCTGGCCCTTGTTGACGACCTCGTCCTTCACGGTGAACAGGAACTTGTCGTCGACCGTGAGGGTTCGGCGGAACTCCAGGCCCTCGCCATTGTCCCACACGAGCGTCGCCGGCCGGCTCGGCGTCAGTGCGCCGGAGCCCTGTTGGGTCCACACCGTCTCGGCCCCGGGCAGCTTGACCGGAGCGCCCGCCGCCGAGACCCAGCCGAACTCGGCATAGAACGGATGCGGCGTCCCCGACGGCGACAGCAGCACGATCGCCGGCGACGTCGGGTCGACGGTCTCGCGGAAGCGCACCAGCGCGACATCGTCGATACGGGCGCCCTTGAGGGCGATCGAGCCGCGGATGTTCGGGGTTTCGACCTGGAGGCGCGGACCGGCCGCGAGAGCGGCGTCACGCGACTGCTCCGCCGTGATCGCGGCCTGGCCGGGCACCGGGGGGGCGCTGCCGCCGGGCGCCGGCGCGGCGCCGGGCTGCGGCGCGCTGCCGGCCGGCTGGCCGGGCGTCGCCGGCTGGCCCTGAGCCTGCTGTTGCTGCTGCTGGACCTGACGCTGCTTCTCCAGCTGCGGCATGCCGAAGAAGAATTGCCATGCGATCAGCACGACCGCCGAAAGGGCGATGGCCAGGAGGACGTTCTTCTGTTCGTTCATGAGGACGCTCGGGCGGTCGGCCGCGGATCGGGTTGCTGGCTGCGCGCGCCGTCACGCGCAGGCGGTTCGGGCTCGCGCGCGGGCCGATGGACCCGCTTCACGGCACCGATGAAATCGGCGACGCAGCGGTCGAACGGCCGATCCAGGGCGGCACGCCGGCCGATCATCACGTAGTCGTTGCCGTCGCGCAGGCGTCCCGCGGCGGTTAGCCGCACGACCTCGCGGAGGCGCCGCCGGACCCGGTTGCGCTCCACCGCCGTGCCGACTTTCCGGGTCACAGTGAAGCCGACCCGCGGCGGACCTTGATCACCCCGCTCGCGCGACTGCAGCACGAATGCCGGCGTGGGCGCCTTGGCGCCCTTGGCGGCGGCGAGAAAATCGGACCGCTGCCGCAACCGTTGCATCGAAACGACGCCCGGCCGGCATCGGCACGATCACGCGCTGAGCCGCTTGCGGCCGCGCGCGCGACGGGCGGCAATGACCTTGCGGCCACCGACGGTGGCCATCCGGGCGCGAAAGCCGTGGCGGCGCTTGCGCACCAGTTTGCTCGGCTGATAGGTCCGCTTCACGGTCTTCTACTCCGCTTTTCGTCTCGGCCGGACGGTCGGTCGCCGGCGCCTGGTCGGCACGTTGTCGCAGATCAACGCTGTTCGGGGATCGGCACGGCCGAAAATTCAGCGGGGCTTATACGGGAGGGTCCGCCCCCCGTCAATGCGAGGGAACCACTGCCGCGATGCGACCGCCCCTCCCGGCCGAGGCTCGGCGCGTTCAAATACCGGTGACGGACCTGCACGAACGGCTGCGCCATCGTATAGAGCGCAAATTCGCGCCGTTTCGACGCGAGGTCCAGGCCGAGGTTTGATTATCCCCCGATCCGAGCACATGCCCGCTCCGCGCGAGCGCCCGCCCTCGCCCCGGGCGGCGCTCCGGCTGTTGCGGCTGCTGCCCCTGCTCGTGCTGGGCGGAGCGGCACTCGCCCTGATTGCGTCGGGCTGGCATCACGAGCTTTCGATGGAGGCGCTGATCCGCCGCCACGCCCTGGTGGAGGCCTATGTGGCCCTCCGACCCGCCACGGCTCTCGCCGGCTTCGTGGCTCTCTACACGGCCGTGGCGGCGCTGGCGGTGCCGGGCGCCGCAGCCCTGACCATCGCTGGCGGCCTGGTGTTCGGCACCATCGTCGGCGGGATCGGGACCATGGTCGGGGCCACGGCCGGCGCCACCCTGCTGTTTCTCGCCGCCCGGACGGCGCTCGGCGGCTGGCTGATGGGCCTCGCCGGGGCGGCGGGCGACCGGCTGGCCCGCGGCCTGCGGCGCGACGCCTTCGGCTATCTCCTGGTGCTGCGGCTGGTCCCGCTGGTGCCGTTCTGGCTCGTGAACATCGTCGCGGCGGTCGCGGGCCTCGGCCTGCGCCCGTTCGTCGCCGCGACCGTGATCGGCATCGCCCCGGCGACCTTCGCGTTTGCTTTCGTCGGCGCCGGCCTCGACAGCGTCATCCGGGCCCAGGCGGCGCGGCAGGCCGCCTGCGTCGCCGCCGGGACCGAC
>NZ_NPEX01000329.1:0-4349 GCF_003258865.1 Rhodoplanes roseus
CGTCGGCCTCGCGGCGGCCGGCGCGGTCTGGGCGTTTCTGCCCGGCGGGCCCGCCGCACCTGCCGCGCCCCAGGCCACCGCCGCGGCGCCCGCTCCGCCTCCCGCCGCCGCGACGACGGTCGGCCAGGCGCCGCCCGCCCCGGCGGCCCGGACACGGCCGAGCGGCCTCGCCGCCTCCGGCTACGTGGTGGCGCGCCGCAAGGCGACCGTGGCGGCCGAGATCACCGGCAAGGTGATCGAGGTGCTGGTCGAGGAGGGCATGGTGGTCGAGGCCGGCCAGCCGGTCGCCCGGATCGACTCGACGCTCGCCGAGACCGACTTCGCGCTCGCCACCTCCAAGGTCGAGGCGGCCGACGCCGCCGTGACGGCGATCTCGGCCGACCTGCGCGACGCCGAGCGCATCCACGAGCGCACCAAGAGCCTGTCGCAGAAGAGCTTCGCCACCGAGGCCGACCTCACCCGCACCGAGGCGCGCGTCAACGTGCTGCGCGCCCAGCTCGCCCAGGCGAAGGCCCAGCTCGGCGCCGCCAAGCTCGACGCGCGCCGCTCCGGCGAGGTGCTGGACAAGCACACCGTCAAGGCACCGTTCAGCGGTGTCGTCGTGGATCGCAGCGCCCAGCCGGGCGAGATGATCTCGCCGATGTCGGCGGGCGGCAGCTTCACCCGGACCGGCATCTGCACCATCGTCGACATGGGCTCGATCGAGGTCGAGGTCGACGTCAACGAGGCCTTCATCGGCCGCGTCCAGAAGGGCGGCGCCGTCAACGCGGTGCTGGACGCCTATCCGGACTGGTCGATCCCGTCCTATGTCATCGCTATCGTGCCGACCGCCAATCGCGAGAAGGCCACGGTGCGGGTGCGGGTCGGCTTCCGACAGAAGGACCCGCGCATCCTGCCGGACATGGCCGTCAAGGTCACGTTCGTCGAGGACGAGGCGGCGACGGCAGCCGCATCCGAACGCACCTCGGCGGCCCGCTAGGGCCCGATCATCATCATCGCAGCGGAGCGAAAGCGTCGATGTCCGACACGTCCCTGGTTCGTCTCGCCGGCGTCAGCAAAGGCTTCGTCAAGGGCAAGGACGCGATCACCATCTTCGAGCGGCTGGACCTCGCCATCCCGCAGGGCGACTTCGTCGCCGTGATGGGGCCGTCCGGCTCCGGCAAGTCGACGCTGCTCAACCTGCTCGGCGGCATCGACCGGCCGGACTCGGGCGAGATCCACATCGCCGGCTCGCGCATCGACACGCTCTCGGAAGGTCAGCTCTCGCAGTGGCGCGCCGCCACCATCGGCTTCGTGTTCCAGTTCTACAACCTGATGCCGATGCTCACCGCCGCCCAGAACGTCGAGCTGCCGCTGCTGCTGACGCGGCTCGGCAAGGCCGAGCGGCGGACGCATGTCGAGACGGCGCTGAAGATCGTCAACCTCGCCGACCGGGCGAAGCACTATCCGCGCGAGATGTCGGGCGGCCAGCAGCAGCGCGTCGCCATCGCCCGCGCCATCGTGTCCGACCCCGAGCTGCTGCTCTGCGACGAGCCGACCGGCGACCTCGACCGCGCCTCGGCCGACGAGATTCTGGGCATGCTGACGATCCTCAACCGCGACCTCGGCAAGACCATCGTGATGGTGACGCACGATCCGGCCGCCGCCCGCTATGCGAGCCGCACCCTCCACCTCGACAAGGGACATTTCGAGGAGAAGGAGCTGGCCGCGTGAACGACTTCCTGCTCGTCCGCAAGAACCTGTTCCGCAAGAAGCTGCGGGCGATCCTGATGATCGTCTCGATCCTGATCGCCTTCGCCATCTTCGGCGTGCTGGCGGCGTTCGAACGGGCCTTCAACGCCGGCGAGGACGTCTCCGAGGCCGACCGGCTGGTGGTGGTCAACAAGATCAACTTCACCCAGCCGCTGCCGATCGCCTATTTCAACCGCATCGCGGCCGTGGAGGGCGTGCGCCAGGTCACCTTCGCCAACTGGTTCGGCGGCTACTATCAGGATCCGAAGAACTTCGTGATCGTGATGGCGGTCGAGCCCGAGACCTATCTCAAGGTGACCGGCACGGACTTCGCCTTCACGCCCGAGATGACGCAGGCCTTCGTGCGCAATCGCACCGGCACGCTGGTCGGCCGGGCGCTGGCCGAGAAATGGGGCTGGAAGGTCGGCGACCGCATCCCGATCTCGTCCAGCATCTTCTCGCAGAAGAACGGCACCCACACCTGGGACGTCACCATCGTCGGCATCTTCGACAAGAACAAGCCGCAGGCCGACACCAACCTGATGTTCATCCAGTACCCGTATTTCGACGAGACCCGCTCGTTCGGCAAGGACACGATCGGCTGGCTGGTGCTGAAGACCGCGTCGTCTGCGGTCAACGACCAGGTCATCAAGACGATCGACCAGATGTTCGCCAACTCGTCCTGGGAGACCGCGACCGACACCGAGAAGGCCTTCAACAAGGCCTTCGTGGCGCAGCTCGGCAACATCGCCCTGATCGTCACGCTGGTCGTCGGCGCCGCCTTCGTCACCATCCTGATGATCGTCGGCAACACCATGGTGATGGCCATCCGCGAGCGCACCCGCGAGATCGCCGTGCTCAAGACGCTCGGCTTCTCGGGCGCGCGGGTGCTGCGCCTCGTGCTGGGCGAGACTCTGCTGCTCGCCGTCATCGGCGGAACGCTGGGCCTCGGCCTCGCGACGCTCGCCACCTTGCTGATGCGCCAGAGCCTGTCGATGTTCGTGCCCGGCCTGCGCATGAGCCCGGAGATCGTGCTGACCGCGGTCGGGTTCATGATCCTGCTCGGGCTGGCGACCGGCCTGGTGCCGGCGCTCAACGCGTTCCGGCTGAAGATCGTCGAGGCGATGGGGCGCGGCTGATGCGGGTCTGTTTGCAAGACGCTGCGTATGACCACCCTCACCCTGAGGAGGCCGCGAAGCGGCCGTCTCGAAGGGCGAGGGCGGCCCGGGCGGCGGCGCAGTTCGGGGCCGCATGGTTCGAGACGCGCACCTTCGGTGCGTTCCTCACCATGAGGTCGGACGCGGTCGTATCGAATATGCGTGAATGGCCATGCTGAAGCAGATCGTCGCCGTCACGGCCATCAACCTGAAGAGCATCCCGCGGCGCTTCTGGCTGTCGCTGTCGACCGTCGTCGCGGTGGCTCTGGTCGTGATGGTGCTGCTGTCGTTCCTCGCCATGTCGGCGGGCTTCCGCCGCACGCTGGCGAGCTCGGGCGCCGCGGACGTCGCCATCGTGCTGCGGGCCGGGGCACGGGCCGAGCTCAACAGCGTCATCGCGCGCGACCAGGTGCGCCTGCTCGAGGACGCGCCCGGCGTCGCCCGCGACGCCCAGGGCAAGCCGCTCGCCTCGGCCGAGCTCTATCTGGTCGTCGACGGCATCAAGAAGACCACCGGCACCAAGGCGAACCTGCCGCTGCGCGGCATCGGCGAGAGCGGCGCGGCGATCCGCAAGGGCATCCGGCTCACCGAAGGCCGGATGTTCGCGCCGGGTAGCAACGAGGTGGTGGTCGGCAAGAGCCTGCTGCGCGAGTTCCAGGGCTTCGAGCTCGGCCGCACCGTCAAGTTCGGCACCGCGCTGTGGACCGTGGTCGGTGTCTTCGAGGCGGACGGCAGCGTGTTCGAATCGGAGATCTGGGCCGACCTGCCGGTGGTGCAGAGCCTGTTCAACCGCCCCAACACGTTCCAGATTCTCCGTGCCCGGCTCAGCGGGCCGGACGGGCTCGCCGCGATGAAGGCGTTCAACGACGGCGATCCCCGGCTCAAGCTCGACGTCAAGTCGGAGCAGGACTACTTCTCGGAGCAGTCGTCGCAGACCTCGGATCTGATCCAGAAGCTCGGCTGGCCACTCGCCATCGCGATGGCGTTCGGCGCCATGGCGGGCGCGCTCAACACCATGTACTCGTCGGTCGCGTCGCGCTCGGTCGAGATCGCGACGTTGCGCGCCATCGGCTTCGGCGGCTTCCCGGCCTTCGTCGGCACGCTGGTCGAATCGCTGCTGCTGGCCGGCATCGGCGGCGTCATCGGGGCGGTGGCGACGTGGCTGATCTTCGACGGCTTCTCGGCCTCGACGCTCGGCGCGAGCTTCACCCAGGTGGTGTTCAGCTTCCGGCTCACCCCGGCCCTGATCGGCCAGGGCGTCGCGCTCGCCCTGATCGTCGGCCTGATCGGCGGCCTCCTGCCGGCCATCCGCGCCGCCAGGATGCCGATCGTCCAGGGCCTGCAGGGGTAGAGGCGGCACGTCAGACTGCAACGTCTCTCCTCATGGTGAGGAGCGCTCCGAAGGAGCGCGTCTCGAGCCATGTGGCCACGGGCGGCGACGCAGAGGCCGCCCCCGCCCTT
>NZ_NPEX01000329.1:4359-5946 GCF_003258865.1 Rhodoplanes roseus
CAGCCTGACCGCGACCGAGCTGGCCAGCCTCACCGAGACGCAGTTCCGCAGCCTCATCCCCACCAGCACGTTGCGGAACTGCCAAGGATCGGACTCGTCGATGTCCTCGGGAAAGAAGCCGGGGCGACCGGTGAGCGGGGTCCAGTCCGTGTAGGTGCCGATCACCGGGCCGAGATAGGGCCGCTGCACCTCGAGGCAGCGGCGGAAGTCCATGTCGTCGGCCTCGACGATGCCGGCCTCGGGGTTTTCCAGCGCCCACACCATGCCGGCGAGGACCGCCGAGGTGACCTGCAGGCCGGTGGCGTTCTGATAGGGCGCCAGCTCGCGGGTCTCGTCGATCGAGAGCTGCGAGCCGTACCAGTAGGCGTTCTTGGCGTGGCCGTAGAGCAGCACGCCGAGCTCGTCGATGCCGTCGACGATCTCGTTCTCGTCGAGAATGTGGATCTTGTCCTGCCGCTTGCCGGCGGCGCCGAACATCTCGTGCAACGACAGCACGGCGTCGTTGGCCGGATGATAGGCGTAGTGGCAGGTCGGCCGGTAGACCACGTCGCCGCCGTCCCGCACCGTCAGGTAGTCGGCGATCGAGATCGACTCGTTGTGGGTCACCAGGAAGCCGTACTGGGCCTGGGCGGTGGGCGTCCACGAGCGAACCCGCGTGTTGGCGCCGGGCTGCAGCATGTAGATCGCGGCGCCGCAGCCGGACTCGTGGGTGCGGCCGTTCTGCGGGATCCAGGTCTCGTGCGTGCCCCAGCCGAGCTCGGCCGGCTGCATGCCTTCCGAGACGAAGCCCTCGACCGACCAGGTGTTGACGAACACGTTCTGCGGCTTGGGATGCTTGGCCCGCTGGGTGTCGCGCTCGGCGATGTGGATGCCCTTCACGCCGAGCGTCTGGGCGAGCCGGCCCCAGCCGTCGCGGGTGGTCGGCACCGCCGTCTCGACGCCGGTGTCGCGGGCGACGTCGAGCAGCGCCTGCTTGACGAACCACGACACCATGCCCGGATTGGCGCCGCAGCACGACACCGCCGTGATGCCGCCGGGATTGCGACGGCGGGCCTCCAGCACGCGCTCGCGCAGCATGTAGTTCGAGCGCGCCGCCGGGCTCGCCGACTTGTCGAAATAGAGCCCGGGCCACGGCTCGGCGACGGTGTCGATGTAGAAGCAGCCGATCTCGCGGCAGAGCTCCATGATGGCCACCGACGAGGTGTCGACCGACAGGTTGACGCAGAAGCCGCGCCCCTCGCCCTTGGTCAGCAGCGGCGTCAGCAGCTCGCGGTAATTGTCCTTGGTGATGGCCTCGTGGACGAAGCGGATCTTGCACTCGTCCAGGATGGCGCGGTCGGCGTCGCTCGGGTCGATCACGACGAGGCGCGACCTGTCGAACTGAAAGTGCCGCTCGATCAGCGGCAGGGTCCCTTTTCCGATCGAGCCGAACCCGATCATGACGATCGGTCCGTCGATTCGGGCGTGCACGGGCCAAGTGGTCATTGCGGGTGCTCCGAAACAGAAGTGGATGGACTGTGGGTGACGGCGGCGCGGTGCTCACCCGCCCCTGGAGGGGGAGGGTCGGGCGCGAGCGACGCTCGCGAC
>NZ_NPEX01000330.1:0-1017 GCF_003258865.1 Rhodoplanes roseus
GGCCGGGCCGGCGGCCGCCGTCGCGACGAGCAGGAGTGCCGCCGGCACCCAACCGGGCACCGGCCCGGAGAACCGGCCGGCCGCCACGGTACGGCTCATGCGCGGGCTCCCGCGGCGACGCGGGCGATGACGGCGGAGACCGCGTCCTGCATGGCGGCGACGCCATAGCGGGCGCGGGCCCGCGCCTCGGCGACGTCGATCCGGGCGGCCAGGCTTTCGGGAGACGACAGCACGCCGGCGAGGGCGGCGCGAAGCGCGGCCGGATCGTTCGGCGTCACCAGCGTGCCGGCGGCGCCGCCGTCGAGGATGTCGGAGGCCGCGCCCGTGTCGGTCGCGATCACCGGCGTGCGCGCCAGCATGGCCTCGATCAGGGTGCGGCCGAACGGCTCGGGCGAGACGGACGGATGGACCATCGCGTCGACCGCCTGCATCAGCACCGGCACGTCGCCGCGATGGCCGAGGAACAGGACGCGGTCGCCGAGGCCGAGCCTCTCGGCCTGCGCCCGCAGGGCGGCCGCATAGGCCTTTTCGCCGAACAGTGCGTCGCCGACCACGATGCAGCGCGCCTCGGGCAGCGCCGCGAGCGCGTCGAGCACGACGTGCTGGCCCTTCCACGGGGCGAGCCGGCTGAACACGCCGAACAGCGGCCCCTCCGGCAGGCCGAGATCGCGGCGGAGCGCGTCGCGCGTGCGCGGGTCGCGCACGATGTCGACGCCGTTCGGCACCACCTCGACCAGGTCGGTGCGGCCGCCGGCATTCGCGAAGGCCACGGCGGCGGGCTCGGACGGCACCACCACGCGGGCGGCGAAGCGGTTGGCGAGCGCCACCTGCAGCCGGCGCTGTCCGCCGCCGAAATGGCTGCCGTCGATGATGTCGTGCAGGTGCCAGACCAGCGGCCGGCGGGCCACCGCATTGGCGAGCGCGGCGAGCACGAAGGCCTTCTGGGAGTTCGCGTAGACCACGTCGTGGCGCCGCGCCGCGCCGGCGATCTCCATCGTCACCCCGGCGAGCCGGCCG
>NZ_NPEX01000330.1:1027-5940 GCF_003258865.1 Rhodoplanes roseus
GCGCTTGACCACCGCGAGGCCGCGGCCGAAGCGCGACATCACCACGTCGAGCCCCTTGGTCCGCATGGCGCCTTCGAGCGGTCCGGCCTCGAACAGGAACGCCGTCGCGCCGCGCCACGCCCGCACCACGTCGAGCAGCACCAGCTCGGCGCCGGCGATGGCGCTCGTGTGGTTGACGAACATCACGCGGGGCGTCGCCATCTCAGGCGGCCCCGAGATAGGCGACCGGGCGCACCGGCTTGGCCTCGTAGAAGGGCAGGTCGTCCGGCTTCACCATCGTGATGGTCATGCCGAACACGTTGCCGCCGGCGGCGCGCAGGCCCTCGATGGTGGCGGCGGCGCCGGCGACCGAGGAGCGTCCCCAGCGGGTGCAGCACAGCACGCCGTCGACATGCTTGGCCAGCACATGGGCGTCCATCACCGAGTCGGCCGGCGGGCTGTCGATCAGCACGAGATCGTAGGTCTCGGCGAAGCGCAGCACCTCGACCATGGTCTTGCTCATCAGCAGCTCGGTCGAGGCCGCGGTGGGCCGGCCGGCCGGGATGGCGTCGAGGTTCGGGATGCCGGTCCGCACCACCGCCTCGCGCAGCGGGAACTTGCCCTCCAGCACCGCCGTCATGCCGGGCCCGCCGGCGAGGTCGAGCGCGGTCGCGAAGGTCGGGCGGCGCATGTCGCATTCCATCACCAGGACGCGGCGGCCGGTGGCGGCGACGAGCTGGGCGAGCGCCAGGGTCGTGAAGGTCTTGCCCTCGTTGGGGGCCGGCGAGGTCACCAGGATGGTGCGGAAGCGGTCGTTCGAGCCGGCCAGCACGATGCCGGCATAGAGCTTGCGCAACGCGTCCTGCAGATGGGGATCGTGCCGCGCCTTCTGCAGGGCACCGTCGAGCGGCAGCTCCGCCTGCCGGCTCAGCAGCATGCCGAGCACCGGGGTGGCCGGCGCCTTGGCGACGCGCGGCAGCTCGGCGAAGATCGGCGCGCCGGCGACGACCGCGAGGTCGCCGGAGGCCCGCACGCTGCCGTCGGCCCGGTCGCGCAGCAGCGCCGCCGCGAAGGCGAGCAGCGAGGCGAGCGTCAGGCCGGCGGCCAGGAACGGCAGCTTCTTCGGGAAGAACGGCTTGGTCGGATACTCGGCGAGGCTGACCAGGCGGGTGCTGCCCAGCATCACGCGACGCTCGGTCTCCAGCTCGCTCGCCCGCTTGTAGAGCTCCGAATACTTCTGCCGCTTGATGTCGGCCGAGCGCACCATGCTCTCGATCGAGGCCTCGTCGGCGGTCGCCGCGGCGACCTCGGCCTTGATCGTGTCGGCCTGCTCCTTGAGCGAGGCGACGAGGGCGTCGGCGGCGTCGTAGGTCTTCTGGGCGCTGGCCGCGACGGTCGCGACCTCCTGGGTGAGGCGCTCCTCGAGGATGTCTCGCTCCCGCTGCAGCGCGCGCAGCGAGGGATGCTTGGCGCCGAGCGTGAAGGCCGTGCTGGCGAGCTGGCCGGTGACCAGCGTGAGCTGCTGCTTGAGGTCGGCGACCGAGCGGCTGGCGAGCACGGAGGGCGCGTCGGCGGTGCCGCGCGCCTGGCTCGCCTTGACCTCGCGCAGCCGCGCGGCGGCTTCGGCGCGGGCCGCCTCGGCGGCGGCGAGCTGCTGGTTGATGCTGGACAGCCGCTCCGAGCTGATCGGAGCGGTGGCGCCCCGCATCAGCCCCTTGGCGCGGCGGAACTCCTGGATGGTGGCGTCGCTCTGCCGGACCTCGGCGTCGAGCTGCTTGAGCTCCTGCCACAGCCAGGTCGCGGCGGCCTCGCGGCTCGACGACAGGCCGGCCTTCTGGTCGTCCAGGAACGCCGTCACCAGCGCGTCGGCGAGCGTCTGGGCGACGTCGGGGAGGGCCGACTGATAGGCGATGTTGATGATGCGGGAGCGGCCGACCGAGCCGACCTTGTAGCGCGCCATCACGTATTCGATCAGCTCCTCGCTGTCCGGCGTGAGCTTGGCGCAGGCGTCCTCGCGCGACGGCAGGAGGGCGCCGAGCAGCCCACGGCCCGCCTGGTATCGGCATTCCTTCAGCACCGCCTCGCGGGCGCCCGGCGTGCCCATCGCGAGCCGCATCACGCGCGGCGAGCGGACCAGCAGCAACTGGCTCTCGAGGTCGGCGGGATCGCCGATCTTCTGGGCCCAGGCGCCGGACGCGTTCGGGACGCCCGGCTCCTGCTCGGCGACGATGACCGAGCCGGTCGCCAGATAGCTGACCGGGATCACCATGAGGGCGCCGACGGTGAGCGCCATCGTGCCGACGAACACCGCGGCGGCGAGGCCGCGCCGGCGCCAAAGCCTCACCAGGAGCCCGCTGCGGCGCGGAGCGCCGGCCAGGTCCGTCAGGGTCGCGAGGGTACTCATGTGAGTGTCCATCACGCGTAGCTGCGGGTGGAGAGCAACGATCCGGCGGCGTCGCGGGCCCGCTTGGCGGCCTCCATCTCCTTGTCGACGAAGGCGGACAGCTCGGCCCGGAAACGCTCGGCCGAGAAGCGGGCGGCCTGCTGGCGGCAGGTGGTCCGCGAGAAGGTGTGCTCCTGCGCCACGAAGGCGTTGACGCAGCCGGCGATGTCGTCGGGCGAGGGCGTCAGGAAGAACATGCCGGAGCGCTGGGGCAGCGTCGAGGAGACGATCTCGCGGGCGCCGCCGCGGCCGAGCGCCAGCACCGGCGTGCCCTCCGACATCGCCTCGACCATGATGATGCCGAAGTCCTCCTCGGCCGCGAACACGAAGGCCCGCGCGGTCGCCATCAGGTTGCGCAGGTTCTCGTCGCTGACGAAGCCGGCGAAGGAGACGTTCGGGGTCGCGATCTCGCGCAGCCGGTTGGCCTCGGGACCGGACCCGGCGACGACGAGCTCGAGCTCGGGCAGGAGCGCGAAGGCGCGCACCACCGCCTCGATGTTCTTGTAGGGAACGAGGCGGCTGGCGGCGAGGAAGTGATTGCCGCGCGGAATGTCTGGCCGCTGCTTGGCGATGGTGACGGGCGGATAGATCACCTGGGCGGTGCGGCCGTAGACGCGGCGGATGCGGCGCGCCACGAAGGACGAGTTGGCGATCATGGCGTCCGGGCCGCTGGCGGTGCGGCTGTCCCAGATGCGCATGCGGTGCAGGATGGCGCGGGCGACCGCGCTCTTGATGCCCTTGGCGTAGCCGCTGTCGCGCAGATAGCTGTGCTGCAGATCCCAGGCGTAGCGCATCGGCGAGTGGACGTAGGACACGTGCACCTGGTCGGGACCGACCAGCACGCCCTTGGCGACCGCGTAGCTCGACGACAGAATCAGGTCGTAGCCCGACAGGTCGAACTGCTCGATCGCGAGCGGCATCAGCGGCAGATAGGAGCGATGCCGCGACTTGATGAACGGCATCTTCTGCAAAAAGCTCGTATGCGCCTTCTCGTAGCCGATCTTGGCGCGGTCTTCCGGGCCGAGCACGTCGAACAGCGTGAAGACGTCAGCGCCGGGGTAGCACTGAAGGATCTCGCGGAGCACGCGCTCGGCGCCGCCGACCGTGTAGAGCCAATCGTGAACCACAGCGACGCGCACGGGGGACCTCCAGTTCGCTGATGGAGTTCTTCTTCAGCGTGACCCCCGTCATAGGGGCTGGCCGGCCGCGCGCTCAATCACTTCCTGAAGAGTTCGTTAATGGCCGAACGGTAATTGTCGCGACCCGGCCGCCGGATTCACGCAGTATTACGGCGGGTCAGTGTCGCTCGTGTGGCGGAAATGCGCTACCTGGGGCGGTGCGCCCGGCCGACGCGCAACTGACGCGCGAGCTGAGGCCCGACGATCGGCGGTTTGGTTGTGTCCAGGCACCGCTGGCCCGCCCAAGGGGGCTCCGGCCGTTGACGTGAACGTGATCCGCGCCGCCGTGTCGTCCGGCTCAGCCGGGCAGCCTCGGTGCTCCCACCAAGCAGTTCCTCCCGTTCGCCTTGGCCTCGTAGAGATGCCGGTCGGCCCGCTCGATCAGGGACTCGGACGGCTCACCCGGCACCCAGGCCGCCACCCCGACCGACAAGGTCACATGGCCGAGACTCTCGTTGGTGGCGCGCCGCAGCAGCGGCCGCTCGGCGACCGCCTTGCGGATCAGCTCGCCGATCGCCATCGCATTGTCGAGGGTGGCGTTCGGCAGCAGCACGGCGAACTCGTCGCCGCCGTAGCGCGCCACCAGATCGGTGGAACGGACGCTGTTCTTCAGCGTGAAGGCGACCAGCCGCAGCACGTCGTCGCCGGTGGTGTGGCCGAAATCGTCATTGAAGCGCTTGAACCGGTCGACGTCGATCATGGCGAGGGCGAACGGCTCGGGCGCCTCCTGGTCCTCGGCCCGCCCGGTCGCCTGGGACAGCGAGAAGTCGAAATACTTGCGGTTGGCGAGGCGGGTGAGCGGGTCCGTCATGCTCTCGATCCGCAGCGTCTCCATGTTCTCCTGCAGCAGGCGGAACTGATCCTCGGACTGCTTGAGCTGGGCCTGCAGGAGCGCGTTGGTCTGCTGAATCGCGTCGGTGGAGCGGACCAGCGACGACACCAGCTCGGAGACGGAGAGGTCGGTCGAGCGGCCGCCCAGCGCCTGGGCGGCGCTCTGCAGGTCGATGCCGTACTCCGCTGCCGATCCGTTCGCCACCTGGATGACGCTCTGGACCTTCCGGGTCTCGCTGCCGAGCGCATGGCCGACCGAGAGAAGCTGCCCGAAATGGCGCTCCGACGAGAAGTGCCGGCTGTGGAGGGCGTGCACGCGCGCCGGCGACAGGGTCTCCGCCTCGATCGCGTCGATGTCGCGGTTGAGATCGCGATTGTGCCCGGTGAAATAGGTGAACCACACCTCGAAGGTCGGAGGATCGGGGATCTGCCCGAGGCCGCGGATTCGTTCCAGGGCCTGGAGCGCGACGGCGAAGGCCGTC
>NZ_NPEX01000331.1 GCF_003258865.1 Rhodoplanes roseus
AGGCCGATCGGCTGGGTGATGCGGTCGATCGACAAGGTGCGCGACGCCTATGGCGGCGTCACGGCCCGCATCGTGCGCATCTCGGTGATCAGCCTGGTCGCGGTCGGCGCCGCGGCGGCCGGCACCTGGGGCCTCGCCCGTATCACCCCGACGGGCTTCTTGCCCGAGGACGACCAGGGCGCGTTCTTCGTGGTGATCCAGCTTCCCGGCGGCGCTTCGGTGGCGCGCAGCACCGAGGTGCTGCGCCAGGCCGAGGCGGCGCTTCGGCAGGAGACGGCGATCGCCGACTTCACCTCGGTGGTCGGCCTCAACTTCATCGACAACTTCTCGCAGGCGAACTCCGCCTTCATCGTCGTCACCCTGAAGGACTTCGAGGAGCGCACCGGCCGGTCGCAATCGGCCTCCGCCGTGATGGGGCGGCTGGTGCCGAAGTTCCGTCAGATCCAGGGCGGCACCGTGCTGCCGCTGGCGCCGCCGCCGATCATCGGCCTCGGCACCGGCGGCGGCTTCACCTATGTGCTCGAGGATCTGCAGGCCGGCGACTCCAAGGTCCTGGCCCAGGTGCTGCGCGGCCTCCTGGTCGCGGCCAACCAGGACCCCAGCCTCAGCCGCGTGTTCAGCACCTTCTCGGCCACCAACCCGTCGATCTATCTCGACATCGACCGCGACAAGGTCCAGGTGCTCGGCGTCAAGCTCTCCGACGTGTTCCAGGCCCTGCAGGCGACGCTGGGCGGGATCTACGTCAACGACTTCAACCTCTACGGCCGCACCTGGAAGGTCCAGCTCCAGGGCGAGGCGGTGGATCGCAGCCGGGTCGACGACCTGTTCCGCATCAATGTGCGCAACAAGGACGGCGAGATGATCCCGATGCGCAGCCTCGCCGAGGTCAGCGTCATCGTCGGGCCGCCGTCGCTGATCCGCTACAACAACCGCCGCGCCGTGACGATCCAGGGCTCGCCGGCGCCGGGCGTGTCGTCCGGCGAGTCGCTCGCCGCCATGGAGCGGGTCGCGGCCAAAACGCTGCCGACCGGCTTCACCGGCGAGTGGACCGACACGGCGTTCCAGGAGAAACGTGCCGAGGGCAAGACCACCATCATCCTCGGCTTCGCGGTGCTGTTCGCCTATCTGTTCCTGGTGGCGCTCTACGAGAGCTGGACGATCCCGGTGCCGGTGCTGCTGTCCGTCACGGTCGGCCTGCTCGGGTCGTTCGCCGCCATCGTGATCGCCGGGCTCACGCTCGACCTCTATGCCCAGATCGGCATGGTGGTGCTGATCGGGCTCGCCGCCAAGAACGGCATCCTGATCGTCGAGTTCGCCAAGGAGCAGCGCGAGCGCGGCATCCCGCTGCTGGAGGCGGCGGCGGAGGGCGCACGGCTGCGCTTCCGGCCCGTGATGATGACGAGCTTCGCCTTCATCCTCGGGCTCTATCCGCTCGTCGTGGCGGAGGGCGCCTCGCAGCTCGCCCGGCGCGACGTCGGCACGCCGGTGTTCGGCGGGATGATCTTCGCGTCCTTCCTCGGCATCTTCGTCATCCCGCCGCTCTACGTCTTCTTCCAGGCGGTGCGCGAGAAGCTGCGCAAGGGCGCGCGGCCGAAGCACGAGCTGCCGCCGGCGTCCGAACGGGCCGGTGCGGGGGCGGGCGACACGACGCCCGGCCCGGCATCGTGACGAGACGGGCTTTCGTGTGCTTTCCCGCATGTGTGGAGTGACGTCATGAGCCCCTTGCAGATTCTCCTGGCGGCCGCCGCGACCGGCGGCCTCCTTCTCGTCGCCCCGGCGGCGTC
Source organism: Rhodoplanes roseus (assembly GCF_003258865.1). GTDB lineage: Bacteria > Pseudomonadota > Alphaproteobacteria > Rhizobiales > Xanthobacteraceae > Rhodoplanes > Rhodoplanes roseus. The sequence goes on from NZ_NPEX01000331.1 coordinate 1,785, forward strand.
GGCCCAGGACCTCTCCGGTGCCTGGGCGACCGATGGCTCGTCCTGCGAGAAGATCTTCGTCAAGAACGGCAACCGCGTCGTCCTCCGCGACGATTCCGAGCTCCACGGCGGCGGCTTCGTCATCGACGGCAATCGCATCCGCGGAAAGGCGACCACCTGCGACATCAAGGCCCGCAAGATCGACGGGCCGACCACGCATCTGATCGCGAGCTGCGCCTCCGACATCATGCTGTCGAGCGTGCAGCTCAGCGTGCGGATGCCCGATCCGGGCACGCTGGTGCGCATCTTCCCCGGCATGTCCGGGATGGAGCTGACCTACAAGCGCTGCACGCTCTGACGCGAGGGCTGTGTCGGACTCCGTGCCAGGACGCGAACGGATCGTGAATCGGCGGGCCGGTCGACACGCCGGAAGTGCCCGTTTCATCGAATCGGAACGCCTGCGGCCAGGCGGCGTTGAGTCGTCGTTTGTACCGGAGTACGCCACATGGCACCGCGTGCGAACTGGAAGGGCTATCTTCGCCTCTCGCTCGTCTCCTGCCCGATCGCGCTCTATCCCGCGACCACGGACCGCGAGAAGATTCGACTGAACCTCCTCGACAAGGCGACCGGGCATCGCATCCGCATGCAGAAGGTCGACGCCGACACGGGCGATCCGGTCGAGGCCTCCGACATCGTCAAGGGCTACAAGACCGCCGACGGCTATGTCGAGATCACCGAGGAGGATCTCTCCTCCATCGAGATCGAGAGCTCGCGCACGCTCGACATCACCCGCTTCGTGCCGCACGAGGAGATCGACGATCTCTACAATGTCCGGCCCTACTACGTCGTGCCGGACGGCGAGGCGGGACAGCAGGCCTTCGCGGTGATCCGCGAGGCGATCCGGGCCCGCGGCATGGTCGCGCTCGGGCGGGTCGTCATCTCGACGCGCGAGCACGTCATCGCGCTGGAGCCGCGCGGGAAGGGGCTGATGGGCACGCTGTTGCGCTACCCTTACGAGGTGCGCGACGAGGAGGAGTTCTTCGAGGACATCCCGGACGAGCCGATCCCCAAGGAGATGATCGACCTCGCCACCCACATCATCGACACCATGAAGGGCAAGTTCACGCCCGACGAGTTCGAAGACCGATACGAGACGGCGCTGCGTGAGCTGATCGCCCGCAAGGAGACCGGCCAGACCATCGCGCCGAGCCGTCAGGCGGCGCCGTCCAAGGTGGTGAACCTGATGGATGCGCTGCGGCGCAGCGTGGAGGAGCAGGGCGGCGGCGGCCGTGGCTCCGAGCGCAAGCCGGTGGCGCGCCGTCCCGCCGCCAAGAAGCCACGCGGCCGAACGTCGCAGAGCCGCAAGAAGGCGAGCTGACGGAAGCGATCGCTCTCGCGGCTGCACAGGACCGCGCGGGTTCGATGCTTTCAAATCTTTGAAACAGTGCCGCTCCGGAATCGCTGCGCCGCAACAGCGGCTCACGCCCGCTGAATCGGGCGCCTCCGGATAGTCCCGTATTGCACGTCGCGCGGAGCAGTCCAGCCGGGCGCGTGTGTTTCGCCGCGGCCGGGGATGGGGCAGCATCCCCGCGGCTTGCAGCACGCAGGCCGCACGGGGCGACCGCATGCGATCGACTTCGAGCCCGACACCGTTCCATCCATCGGCCAGGATCCGCCGGCTGCCGCGCCGGCCGGTCCTCACTTCCGCAACGATCCCGGACGGGACCGCACCACCCCCGCCGTCCGAAGAGCCTGTCGAGACCGAGGAGCCGCCGAGGCCGCCGTCCTGACGGCGGCGCTCGTCGTCCGCACGCGCGACCGAGCCCGGACACGGGCACGAACTGATTCGGGGGACATGAGATCATGAGCACGAACGTGGCGACCGAGGCCGCCGTCGCGCCCGCGGCGAAACGTGGATCCAAGCCGTTCTACAAGAAGATGTACGTCCAGGTGATCGTCGGCGTGATCCTGGGTTCGCTGCTCGCCGTGGTCTATCCGAACATCGGCGTGACGCTGCAGCCGCTCGGCCTCGTCTTCATCAAGGCGATCAAGATGGTGATCACGCCGATCATCTTCCTGACCATCGTGGTCGGCATCGCCAAGATGGGGGACATGCACCGGGTCGCCAATGTCGGTGCCAAGGCGCTGATCTATTTCGAGGTCGCCTCGACGATCGCGCTGATCGTCGGCATCGTCGTCATCAATGTCTGGCCGATCGGCTCCGGCATCCACGCCAATCCGGCCGCGCTGGACACCAAGCTGGTCGACGGCTTCGCCAAGGCGAGCCAGAACATGACGATGATGTCGTTCCTGATGGACATCATCCCGACGACCTTCGTCGACCCCTTCGCCAAGGGCAACATGCTGCAGGTGGTGTTCGTCGCCACGCTGTTCGGCTTCGCCCTGGTCGGCATCGGCGAGAAGGGCCGCCCGATCATCGACATTCTCGACCGATCGACGTCCGCCTTCTTCGGCATGGTGAAGATCATCATGGTGATCGCCCCGCTCGCCGCCTTCGGCGCGATGGCCTTCACGGTCTCGAAGTTCGGCACCCGCACCCTGGTCGATCTCGGCCAGCTGATTCTCGGCGTCTACGTCGTCAGCATCTTCTTCGTGGTCGTCGTGCTCGGCGGGTTCCTCAAGTGGGCCGGATTCAACGTCGTCCAGGTGCTGTCCTTCTTCAAGGACGAGTGGCTGTTCTGCCTGGCCGCCACGTCGGGCGAGGCGATGCTGCCGCGCTGCATGGAGAAGCTCGAGAAGCTCGGCGTCTCGCGCGAGGTGGTCGGCCTGGTGATGCCCTCGGGCATGTCGTTCAACACCGACGGCACCGCCATCTACATGACCATGGGCCTGATGTTCATGGCGCACGCGCTCGACATCGAGATGTCGATCTGGCAGCAGCTCTCGGTGCTGTTCGTGATGCTGTTCACCTCCAAGGGCGCGGCGGGCGTCGCCGGGGCCGGCTTCGTGGCGCTCGCCGCCACCATGCCGACCATCAGCGACATCCCGGTCGGCGCGCTGGCGCTGCTGATCGGCGCCGACAGCTTCATGTCGCAGATCCGTGCCGCCACCAACCTGATGGGCAACGTGATCGCCACGCTGGTGGTGGGCCGCTGGGTCGGCGCTTGCGATTACGACACGGCGCGCCGCAAGCTGGCCGCCGGCGAAACCGACTGAGGCGGGCGGGGCGCCCCGCACCGGCGGCGCCCACGTCCGCGTCGAACAAGGATGATGCGATGGCTTCTCCTCTCGTCTCCACGGCCTGGCTCGAGGAGCATCTCGGCGATCCCGGGGTGCGCGTGCTGGAGATCTGCAACGTCGCCGAGCCGACGTCCTATTGCGACGGCCACGTGCCCGGCGCGACATGGCTGTTCTGGAAGTCCGCCTGCTGGCACGAGACCGACCGCGAGTTCGTCACGCCCGAGCGGCTGGCGGCGGTGTTCGGCCGGCTCGGCATCGGCCCCGACACCACGGTGGTGCTCTACGGCGAGCCGGTGCAATACGGCACCTATGCCTACTGGGCCTTCACCATGGCGGGCCACCGGAACCTGAGGCTGCTCGACGGTGGCCGCAAAAAATGGCTCGCCGAGAAGCGTCCGCTGTCGCGTACGGTGCCCACGGCCTCGCCCGTCGACTATCCGGTGCCGGCGCCGGACCGTTCCATGCGGGTCGGGCGGGACGAGGTGCGGGCGCATCTTCACCACGGGCACCGGCTGCTGCTCGACGTGCGCTCGCCCGAGGAATATCTCGGCAAGCGCGTCGCCGAGTACACCATGGCGTTCGACCACGGCGCCGAGCGCACCGGCCGCATTCCCGGGGCGAAGCATTTCTATTTCCGCGAGGTCCTGAACGACGACGATTCGTTCAAGACGCCCGACGAGATCCGCGCGGCGCTTTCCGCCGCCGGCTTCGCTCCCGACAAGCACGACGACGTGGTCTGCTATTGCCGCCTCAGCCACCGCGCGACGCTCGTCTGGGTCGCGCTCGCCAGTATCCTGGGCCACGGCAACATCAAGATCTACGACGGCTCCTGGACCGAATGGGGCAGCATCGTCGGCTTCCCCGTGGAGAAGTGAATCCACCTGTCTTCACCTCCCCCTGGAGGGGGGAGGTCGGATCGCGAAGCGATTCGGGAGGGGGTGACAGCGCCTCCGGTGCTCG
>NZ_NPEX01000332.1 GCF_003258865.1 Rhodoplanes roseus
CGGCGGCAGCGGTCACGTCCGCTGGCGCCGAGCCGATCTATGAGACGATGACCCTGCGCCGCTCGATCTGGTCGCTGCTGACCCGCACGCGGGTCCCGCAGGAGGGACAATCGACCGAGGGGTCGCCTTTGACGGCCACTTCGAACGTCAACTGGCTGTCGCGGCTGATCGCTTTCTGAAAAGCAATCAGCCGCCCGCATTCAGAATTCGTGCAGCGAACCGTGAGATACCATTCTTCCGCAGCACCGATATCGTCATTGCTGGAAACCAGCTTTACGACATTTGCCATTCTGTCTGCCCGGTGCAAAGCACCGAAACGGGTCACTTGACCTTCAGGTTCTCCGCCGAAGACTTGCCGCGGTTGCTGACGATCTCATACTCGACGTGCTGACCTTCGTTGAGCGTGCTCAGGCCGGCGCGCTCGACTGCAGAGATGTGCACGAACACGTCTTGTCCACCGCCTTGCGGCTGAATGAAGCCGTAGCCCTTCGTCGGATTGAACCACTTTACCGTTCCGGTCGCCATTTCAGGAATCTCCAGAGCCTCGATACGAACGCGGCACAGGCTGCGCGTTCCCGACGAATACGGCAAGAGATATTCGCCTGATTGTCCCGGATGATCGCCCCGGGCGGGGCCCCCGACCGGACGGTCGTGCCGCTGCCATCGGCCTGAGCCGCCACCCGTTTTACATTCGGAATACTCGCGACCGGCGGTTCTGTACCAGTGCAACCCGCGAGGCCGAACGCGCGACGGTAGCGTGTTCTGCATTCAGGGAGCGACGACGGCTCCGGCACCCGGGCGCTCCCTCTTCGCAAGGGGCCGCCCTGCATGGCGGCCGCGTCAACCTGCCGCAGGCTCACGCGTCTCGCCGAGCGAGACGACCGGTCGGGAGCACGGCCGGAGCGGGCCGTGGTCGTTCCGCCTCAACGGCCCGAGAGGAGCCGAATCGCCGGCATCAGCCCGGCGCTCTCCTGCGCCTTCTCGTAGGCGTGGCGCAGATTCATCCGGGCGATCTCGACGTGCTCGATCGCAAGCGCCTGGGCCCTCGTCCCCTCCCGCCGGTCCATTGCATGCAGGATCGAGCGATGCTGGTTGTGGGTGATCAGCAGCCATTGCCGGCCGTCGCCCGTGGAGGAGTGCATCGGCAACGTTGCGCTGGCGGCGGCGAAAGGCAGGCGGTTGTTGAGCTCGATCGCCCGGCTGAGCGCCGCATTGTCGGCGAACTTCACCAGCAGCTCGTGGAAGCGGTTGTTCATCTCCACGTAGTCGGCATAGCCGTCGATGGTCAGCACCGGGGCGGCGAGCGCCTCGTCGCCGAGCCGGATACATTCCGCGAGCTCCTCGGACATCGCCCGCGTCAGGCCGTTCTCCGCCACCAGCCGGGCCGCCATTCCCTCCAGCACGCCGCGCACCGCGATGGCGTCGTCGATCTCCTTGCGGGTGAACGCGCGCATGACATAGCCGCCGCTCGGCGACGACTGCACCAGCCCCTCCTGCTCCAGCGTCGCGAAGGCGAGCCGCACGGGCGTGCGCGAGGCCTCCAGCCGCTCGGCGATCGGGATCTCGGCGAGCCGCTCGCCGGGCCCGAACTCCCCCTTGAGAATGAGATCCCGGAGCTGCACTAGGACCCGCGATTGTTGTGACTGCATGGCGCTACATCCGAAATTCTGCCTACCGAACCGTCAAAGGCCGCATCTTATGCACGCAGAATGAGGCAATTGCATGCAACCAACCACCGGCTGATCTAGTCCATACCAGCTGACCACACCGGGCGACCGCGCCGGATCGGCTGCTCCATCATATTGTACTATATTCGTATTTTCCACTCCTCGCTGACCCTCGGCAGGAAGAAACAGGCCCGGTCCGCCTGCTCATGACATCCGTGTTTCGACTTACGCCAGTTTGACATTGCATTCATTCCAAATACGATTGCATGCAGTCAGCGGCGAACGAAGAGGATCCGCGTTCTCCGTGCCCCCGCAACGCCAGTCCGAGGTCCCATCATGATCAGTCAGGAGCAGAACGACACGTATACGCGTGTCGGGCGCGGAACACCGTGCGGCGAGCTTCTCCGTCGTTATTGGCAGCCGGTCGCCCTGGTCGACGAGCTCGACGGGCCGCGGCCGGTTCGGCCGGTCCGTCTGCTCGGCGAGAACTTCGTTCTCTTCCGCGACGAGCAGGGCCGGTTCGGCATGCTGGATCGCGACTGCCCGCACCGCGGTGCCGATCTCGCCTATGGCCGGCTGGAGGCCGGCGGCCTGCGCTGCCCGTTCCACGGCTGGCTGTTCGACGCGACCGGCAAATGCCTGGAGACGCCGGCCGAGCCGGTCGGCAGCAAGCTGTGCGACCGCATCCGCCAGGGCTCCTATCCGGTCGCGGTGCGCTCGGGCATCGTCTTCGCCTATATCGGCAAGGGCACCCCGCCGGCCTTCCCGGATCTCGACTGCTTCGTCGCGCCGGAGACCCACACCTTCGCCTTCAAGGGCCTGTGGGAGTGCAACTGGCTGCAGTCGCTCGAGGTCGGCATGGACCCGGCGCACGCCTCGTTCCTGCACCGCTTCTTCGAGGACGAGGACCCCGAGGCGAGCTACGGCAAGCAGTTCCGCTCGACCTCCATCGACTCGGACCTGCCGATCACCAAGGTGCTGCGCGAGTACGACCGGCCGCAGATCTCGGTCGCCTCGGTGCCGCACGGCCTGCGGCTCACCTCGCTGCGGCCGATCGACGAGACGCAGACCCATGTCCGCGTCACCAACATCGTCTTCCCGCAGGCCTTCGTCATCCCGATGAGCCCGACCGTGACGATCACCCAGTGGCACGTGCCGGTCGACGACCACAACAATTACTGGTTCACGCTGTTCACCAGCTTCACGGATCCGCTCGACAAGAAGACCATGCGCGAGCAGCGCCTCGCGACCTATCCGGCGCCCGACTACAAGCCGCTGCGCAACCGCTCCAACAACTGGGGCTACAATCCGGCCGAGCAGCAGGCCCAGACCTATCTGGGCATGGGCTTCGACATCAACGTCCACGACCAGTGGGCCTGCGAGAGCCAGGGGCCGATCCAGGACCGTACCCGCGAGCATCTCGGCCAGTCCGACAAGGCGATCACGGCCTATCGGCGGCTGCTCTCCGCCGAGATCGAGAAGGTCGCGGCCGGCGAGACACCGCTGATGCATCTCGACGCCGCGCAGGCCGCGACGCTGCGGGGACCGGTCAGCTTCGACGGTGTCGACCGCGCCGGCGACGTCGAGCGCTACTGGCGCGACGGCGACGCCCGCCGCCGTGCCGCCGCCCCCTGGGGCGCCGAGGTCGAGGCCTGACATGGACGACGTCACGCGACGCTTCGTAGCGTGGTCGAGCGCCGCCGGGGAGGCGGCCGCCCGCCTCGTCGCCGAGATCGAGAACGGCCGCATCGAGGTGGTGCGGTTCGTCTTCGCCGACCAGCACGGCATCCTGCGCGGCAAGGCGCTGGTCGCCCGCGAGGCGATCGGCGCGCTGACCAGGGGCGTCGCCCTGACGACGACGCTGCTCGCCAAGGACACGTCGCACCGCACCGTGTTCCCGGTGTTCACCAGCGGCGGCGGCTTCGACATGCCGCGCATGGAGGGCGCCGCCGACGTGCTGCTGATGCCGGATCCGACCACCTGGCGGATCCTGCCGTGGTCGCCGAAGAGCGCCTGGGTGCTGTGCGATCTGCGCTTTCCGGACGGCGCCGACGTGCCGTTCTGCACCCGCTCGATGGCGCGCCGCGCGCTCGCCGGCTTCGACGCCCATGCCTGCACGCTCACCGCCGGGCTGGAGGTCGAGTTCCACGTGTTCCGGGTGGTCGACCCGGCGATGCGGCTCCACCAGTCCGGCCTCCCCGGCGCCCCGCCCGAGGTGGAGCTCCTCAGCCACGGCGGCGAGTACCTGACCGAGATCACCTACGACCGGGTCGAGCCGGTGGTCGAGCTGCTGCGCAGCGGCGTCCAGGGCCTCGGCCTGCCGCTGCGCTCCATGGAGGTGGAGTTCGGACCGAGCCAGCTCGAGTTCACCTTCGCGCCGACCCAGGGGATCGAGACCGCCGACAACATGATCTTCTTCCGCACCGCCGTGAAGGAGATCTGCCGCCGCAACGGCCTGCACGCGACCTTCATGTGCCGGCCGAAGATCCCGAACGTCGCGTCGAGCGGCTGGCACATGCACCAGTCGCTCACCGGCCGCGACGGCCGCAACCTGTTCGTGCCGGAGTGTCCCGGCGAGGACCTGTCGCCGATCGGCCGGCATTATCTCGCCGGGCTGCTGGCCCATGCGCGCGGCGCCGCGGCGCTCGCCGCCCCGACCATCAACGCCTATCGGCGCTACCGCGCCTACTCGCTCGCCCCCGACCGTGCCGTGTGGGGCCGCGACAATCGCGGCGCGATGATCCGGATGATCGGCGGCTTCGGCGATCCGGCGACCCGGCTGGAGAACCGCGTCGGCGAGCCCGCCGCCAACCCGTATCTCTATCTGACCGCGCAGGCGCTCTCCGGTCTCGACGGCATCACCCGCAGGCTCGAGCCGGGACCGGCGGCCGACGTGCCCTACGAGACGCCGGCCCCGCCCTTGCCGCACAGCCTCGGCGAGGCGCTCGCCGCCCTGAAGGCGGACGAGATTTTCGCCAAGGATCTCGGCGACGGCTTCGTCGACTACTTCACCCACATCAAGGAGGCGGAGATCCGCCGCTTCGAGACGGAGGTGAGCGAGTGGGAGCAGCGTGAGTATTTCGACCTGTTCTGACGCCCGCTCCCTCGCGATCACCTCGGGATACGCCGCATGACCGACGTCACCTTCATCCTGCGCGACGGCAGCCGCCGCACACTCGACATTCCCGAGGGATCCTCGGTGATGCAGGCCGCCGTGATGGAGAACCTGAAAGGCATCGACGGGGAGTGCGGCGGCTGCCTGTCCTGCGCCACCTGCCACGTCTATATCGAAGCCATCGGGGCAGGCGAGCTGCCCCCCATCGACGAGGAGGAGAACGCGCTGCTCGACGGCGTCGCCGCCGAGCGCCGCCCCGAGAGCCGCCTCTCCTGCCAGATCCTCGCGACACCCGGCCTGTCCGGCCTCGTGCTGCGCGTCCCCGAGAGGCAGATGTGACGCCATGACGGACCGTCTCGTCGTGGTCGGGGCCTCGCATGCCGGATGCCGCCTCGCCTTCGCGGCGCGCGAGTTCGGCTTCGCCGGCGAGATCGTGCTGATCGGCGCCGAGCCGACGCCGCCCTATCAGCGGCCGCCGCTCTCCAAGAGCTATCTGAAAGGGGCGACGCCGCTCGCCGCCATCCTGCTGAAGTCCGAGTCCGCGTTCCACGAGGCCGGCATCGCGCTGCGACTCGGAACCCCCGTCACGACGATCGACCGGGCTGCCCGGACCGTGGCGCTGGCGAGCGGCGAGACGATCACCTGGTCGCGGCTGGCGCTGACCACCGGGGCGCGGGTGCGGCGGCTCGACGTGCCGGGTGCCGATCTCGCCGGCGTCTTCCATATGCGGGATCTCGCCGACGCGAATGCGCTCGGCGCGGCGCTGCCCGCTGCGACGCGCGCCGTGGTGGTCGGCGGCGGCTTCATCGGCCTCGAGGCGGCGGCGGTCCTGCGCGGCCTCGGCCTCGCCGTGACGGTGCTGGAAGCGGCCGACCGGCTCGCCGCTCGTGCGTTCCCGCCATTTCTCTCCGCCTGGCTGAAGACGCTGCACGAGAGCCGCGGCGTCGACGTCCGGCTCGGCACGCAGCTGCGCGAGATCGTCGGGCGTGACGGCCGCGTCGCCGCAGTGGCTCTCTCCGGCGGCGGCGAGATCGCCTGCGATCTCGTGGTGGTCGGAATCGGCGTGGTGCCCGCCGACGATCTCGCCCGCGACGCCGGGGTCGCGGTCGAC
>NZ_NPEX01000333.1 GCF_003258865.1 Rhodoplanes roseus
GAAGGTCGCGGCGCTTTTCGTTTCAGGGCCGCCGGACGAAGAAGCCGTCGGCTTGGCGACCGGGGTTACGACTGAAGCCCCGGTCGAGGCGGCGTTCGGTGGCATAATACACGCAACTAGTATTAGAGTAATCCTCCGGGAACACGATTGCGGCGCAGTGTTGCCGTGCAACTACAGCTTTCAATCGGGACCGGTTGTACCCTCTTCCGGTAAGCAGAAGTTCGAGGTGCCCCGGCAGCAACGGCTAGGTCGGGTGGGGGAATTCGGTCCCGTTGCAGATCAGCAGGGCACCGACGAATCGGGAAGAGGGGGATTCCATGAAGACGATGTTGCTGGCGACCACGGCTCTGGTCGCGTTCGGAATTGGTTCGGCCATGGCGGCCGATCTGCGGCCGGCCTACAAGGCGCCGCCGCCTCCTCCGCCGGCGCCTGTCGCGTCGTGGAGCGGCTGCTATGTCGGCGCCGGTGCCGGCTACGGCATGTGGAACCAGGATCACAACGAGTACGACCTCGTCGGAGCTCCGATCTCGCTCTCCTCCACCTCGGGCGGCCGCGGCTGGTTCGGCACGGTCGGCGCCGGTTGCGACTACCAGTTCGCCCCGAGCTGGGTGCTCGGCGTGTTCGGCGACTACGACTTTGCCAGCCTCTCGGGCGACACGACCATCGCGAATGGTCTCGTCGGCGAGGAGAAGCTCAAGTGGCAGTGGGCCGTCGGTGGCCGGCTCGGCTACGTGGTGGTTCCGCAGCTCCTGGCCTATGTGTCCGGCGGCTACACGCAAGCTCACTTCGATGGCTATTCCGCCGGCTTCCCTGGAGTTCCTGCCGCGACCGTCTCCATCGACAGCCGCACCCGGGACGGCTGGTTCATCGGCTCCGGCTACGAGTATCAGCTCGGCTGGATTCCGGGCCTGACTTGGAAGACAGAGTACCGGTTCTCGGATTTCAGCTCGAAGACGGACACGATCTTCGATGTGACCGGCGCTCCGGTCGGCTACTCGGATTCGCACAAATACGTGCAGACGATCCGCAGCGAGCTGGTCTACCGCTTCAACTTCGGCGGCGCGGCTCCGGTGATGGCCCGGTACTGATCGATACGACCCGCGGGCGGCTCGTCCGACAGTTCGGCATCAGTAGGGTCGTGTTTGTGTTCAGGCCCCGGAGCATTCGCTCCGGGGCCTTTGTCTTGCCAGCAACCTCGTGCGGCTCCGGACCGCGTGGTTCGACCGAACCGCCCGCCGGGTGCCCTTCGCACCAATTCGCCGCCGTGTTGCCGCACAACTACAGCTTTCATTTCGGGCCGGACGTATCCTCTTCCAGGCAAGCAGAAGCTCGATGTGCCGCCACGGCAAGGGGAGTCGTCGCGGGGAGTTTCGTCCCGTTGCGACCAGCGGGGGCACCGCCGAAACGAACGAGGGGGATCCCGTGAAGAAGATGCTACTGGCGACCACGGCCGTCATCGCGTGCGGACTTGGTTCTGCAATGGCGGCCGATCTGCGGCCCGCCTACAAGGCCCCGCCCGCTCCGTCGGTCCTGCCCGTCGCTGCGTGGAGCGGCTGCTATGTCGGCGCCGGCGGCGGCTACGGCATGTTGAATCAGGATCACACGGAGTACTTCTCCAGCGGAGTTCCGGCCTCCTATTCTTCGACGACGGGCGGACGCGGCTGGTTCGGCACCGTCGGCGCGGGCTGCGACTACCAGTTCGCGCCGAGCTGGGTGGTCGGTGTGTTCGGCGACTACGACTTCGCCAGCATCTCCGGCGACCAAACCCTCTCGTTCAGCACCACGCCCTATACGGGCGAGGAAAAGCTCAAATGGGCGTGGGCCGCGGGCGGCCGGCTCGGCTATGTGGTGGTCCCGCAGCTCCTGGCCTACGTCTCCGGCGGCTATACGCAGGCTCATTTCGACGGATATACCGCGATCCAGATTGACGGGGCGGGATTGGGGAGACTCAACGTCGACAGCAACACGCGGAGCGGATGGTTCATCGGCTCGGGCTACGAGTATCAGCTCGGCTGGATTCCGGGCCTGACCTGGAAGACCGAGTACCGGTTCTCGGACTTCAAGTCCGAAACCGACCCCATCTATTCGCCCGGCTTCGTGGGTGTGGTCGCCTACACCGACTCGCACAAATACGTGCAGACGATCCGCAGCGAGCTGGTCTACCGCTTCAACTTCGGCGGCGCGGCTCCGGTGATGGCCAAGTACTGATCCGAGACCGTCAGCCGCCACCCCGGCGGCACTCGTCGCGAAGCCCCGGAGGCGATCCTCCGGGGCTTTTGCGTCACCGGGTGAACGGCCGCTCAGTATCGGGTGAATCCATTTTCATTCTTAAGCCGATTCCTTTGCACGAAACCGTTGTCGCGGCGCGGGAAGGCGCATAAATAGACCGTCTGGCCGCGGAGGATCCCGGGCCGGCCGGCTTGCTCCCGCTCCCCCTCAGGGGCTTCGCCCCGCGATCAGGACTCGTTCATGTCCCGCCAAGACGCGAACGCTCAATTCGCTCTCACCTCGTTCCTCTACGGCGGCAACGCCGCCTACATCGAAGACATGTACGCCCGATACGAGGCCGACCCCAAGGCGGTCGACACCGAGTGGCGCGTCTTCTTCTCGGGCCTCAAGGACAATTCGGCCGACGTGGTGCGCTCGACCCGCGGTGCCTCCTGGAAGGAGGCGCATTGGCCGGTGGTCGAGGAAGGGCCGATCCGCATCTTCGACACCGAGACCCATGAGGCCGCGACCCGGCTGCACGACCAGTTCGCCGCCAAGGCGCAGCACTACGGAGTCGAGCTTTCCTCCGCCGACGTGCAGCAGGCGACGCGGGACAGCTTGCACGCCCTGATGCTGATCCGCGCCTACCGCATGCGCGGCCATCTGCACGCCGACCTGGACCCGCTCGGCATGGAGCCGATCAAGGACCACGAGGAGCTCGACCCCAAGAGCTACGGCTTCACCCCGGCCGACTACGACCGCCGAATCTTCCTCGACCGCGTGCTCGGGCTCGAGTTCGGTACGCTGCGCCAGATCATCGCGATCCTGAAGCGCACCTACTGCCAGACGCTCGGCGTCGAGTTCATGCACATCTCCGACCCGCACCAGAAGGCCTGGCTGCAGGAGCGCATCGAGGGGCCCGACAAGGAGATTCACTTCACCCGCGAGGGCAAGCGCGCGATCCTCAACAAGCTGGTCGAGGCCGAGGGCTTCGAGAAGTTCTGCGACGTCAAGTTCACGGGCACCAAGCGGTTCGGTCTCGACGGCTCGGAATCGATGATCCCGGCGCTCGAGCAGATCATCAAGCGCGGCGGCGCGCTCGGCGTGAAGGAGATCGCGGTGGGCATGGCCCATCGCGGCCGCCTCAACGTTCTGGCTCAGGTCATGGCCAAGCCGCACCGAGCGATCTTCCACGAGTTCAAGGGCGGCTCGTTCACGCCCGACGAGGTCGAGGGCTCGGGCGACGTCAAGTACCACCTGGGCGCCTCGTCGGACCGCGAGTTCGACGGCAACAGCGTGCATCTGTCGCTCACCGCCAACCCGTCGCATCTCGAGATCGTCAACCCGGTCGTGCTCGGCAAGACGCGCGCCAAGCAGGACCAGCACGGCTGCACCACCGACGACCGCACCTGCGTGCTGCCGCTGCTGATCTCCGGCGACGCGTCGTTCGCCGGCCAGGGCGTGGTGGCGGAATGCTTCGGCCTCTCGGGCCTGCGCGGTCACCGCACCGGCGGCTCGATTCACTTCATCGTCAACAACCAGATCGGCTTCACCACCTATCCGCGCTACTCGCGCTCGTCGCCCTATCCGTCCGACACGGCCAAGATGATCGAGGCGCCGATCTTCCACGCCAACGGCGACGATCCCGAAGCGGTGGTGTTCGCGGCCAAGGTGGCGACCGAGTTCCGGCAGAAATTCCAGAAGCCGGTCGTCATCGACATGTTCTGCTACCGGCGCTACGGGCACAACGAGGGCGACGAGCCGTCGTTCACCCAGCCGCTGATGTACAAGAAGATCCGGTCGCACGAGACGACGCTGGAGATCTACTCGAAGAAGCTGTTCGCCGAAGGCATCGTGACGGACGGCGAGGTCGAGAAGATGAAGGCCGACTGGCGGGCCCGGCTCGACGCCGAGTTCGACGCCAGCCACGGCTACAAGTCCAACAAGGCCGACTGGCTCGACGGTCGCTGGGCCGGCATGAAGGTGGCGTCGCCGAGCGACGACCCGCGGCGCGGCAACACCGGCGTGGCGATCGAGCATCTGCGCGACATCGGCGAGAAGATCACGTCGGTGCCGCAGGGCTTCCAGCTCCACCGTACCATCCAGCGCTTCCTCGACGCGCGCCGCAAGGCGATCGAGACCGGCGAGGGCGTCGACTGGACGACCGCCGAGGCGCTGGCCTTCTGCAGCCTGCTGATCGACGGCCATCCGGTCCGCCTGTCGGGCCAGGACTCCGAGCGCGGCACCTTCTCGCAGCGCCACTCGGTGCTGATCGACCAGGAGAACGAGAACCGCCATACGCCGTTCAACTACGTCAAGCCCGGCCAGGCCCGCTTCGAGGTGATCAACTCGATGCTGTCCGAGGAGGCGGTGCTCGGCTTCGAGTACGGCTACTCGCTGGCCGAGCCGAACGCGCTGGTGTTGTGGGAAGGCCAGTTCGGCGACTTCGCCAACGGCGCCCAGGTGGTGTTCGACCAGTTCCTGTCGTCGGGCGAGCGCAAGTGGCTGCGCATGTCGGGCCTCGTCTGCCTGCTGCCGCACGGCTACGAGGGGCAGGGACCGGAGCACTCCTCGGCCCGTCTCGAGCGCTTCCTGCAGATGTGCGCCGAGGACAACATGCAGGTCGCCAACTGCACGACACCGGCGAACTACTTCCACATCCTGCGCCGGCAGCTCAAGCGCGACTTCCGCAAGCCGCTGATCCTGATGACGCCGAAGAGCCTGCTGCGCCACAAGCGTGCGACGTCGCGGCTCGAGGATCTGGCGGCGGGCACGACCTTCCACCGCCTGCTGCCCGACGATGCGGACGGACGTCACGCCGACACCGTCCGGCTCGCGCCGGACCGCAAGATCCGCCGTGTCGTGCTGTGCTCCGGCAAGGTCTATTTCGACCTCTACGAGGAGCGCGAGAAGCGCGGCATCGACGACATCTATCTGCTCCGCGTCGAGCAGCTCTATCCGTTCCCGACCAAGGCCCTGCTGGCCCGCCTCGGCCGCTTCAAGAACGCCGAGGTGGTGTGGTGCCAGGAGGAGCCCCGCAACATGGGCTCCTGGACCTTCGTCGAGCCTTATCTGGAATGGGTGATGAACCAGATCGGCGGCGAGTTCCGGCGTCCCCGCTATGTCGGGCGGCCGCCGTCCGCCGCCACGGCGACGGGCCTGATGTCGAAGCACCTGGCCCAGCTCAAGGCGTTCCTCGACGATGCGCTCGGCTGAGCCGTCGCGATCCTTTCTCGACCCCCGTGGCCGGACGTTCGCCCGGCCCGATGCGCCCCTCCGAACGAACCCCGATCCGCGCCGTCGCCCCCGCGTCCGCCGCCTGATCCTTGGATAAAGACGATGGTTGATATCCGTGTGCCCACCCTGGGCGAGTCCGTGACCGAGGCCACCATCGGCCGCTGGTTCAAGAAGGCGGGCGATTCGGTGTCGGTCGACGAGCCGCTGGTCGAGCTCGAGACCGACAAGGTGACGATCGAGGTGCCGGCCCCGGCCGCCGGCACGCTGTCGGAGATCGCCGTCGCCGACGGTGAGACCGTCGCGGTCGGCGCGCTGCTCGGCCAGATCGCGGAAGGTGCCGGCGGCGCCGCGCCCGCGCCCAAGGCCGAGAAGCCCGCGTCCAAGCCGGCCGCACCGCCGCCCGCGGCGGCGGCTCCGGCCGCAGCGCCCGCAGCCGCCAAGCA
>NZ_NPEX01000334.1 GCF_003258865.1 Rhodoplanes roseus
GCCGTCGCCGCCAGTGCGGCACCGGCCTTCAACAGGTCGCGTCGTTGCATGCGGGCGTCCTCCGGTCGGGGGTTTTGGTGGCGAGTGCCACGATGGGTTCGGTCACCACGGGATCGCGCCAGTCGAGATCGCCCTCGGCGACGAGCCGCGGCCGCAGGGCGGCGTCGAGCGCGATCGTGGTCGGCAGCGCCGCGACGCCGAAGCCGCGCGCCACCGCGCGGTCGCGATCGAGCAGCACCGGCGCGGTCCAGCCGATCGCGGTGACAAAGCGACGCACGCGCAGGTCGACCTCGCCGACATCGACGGCCAGAACCGTGAGGTGATCGTTGCGCAGCGCAAAATCCCGCAGCCCCGACAGCTCGTCGCGGCACGGTTCGCACCACGTCGCGAAGAAGTGGAGCAGCACCGGGCGGCCGTGCAAGCTCGCCAGGTCGATCCGGTCGCCCGCGAGGGTGTCGAGCGCGACGCCGGGCGGTGTGCCGCCGGACCACGGGAGGAGCCGCGTCTCCGTCTCTCGTGCGACGGCTCCGCCGGGCGCCGTGAGCGCCGCGAGAAGCACGAGACGGAGGAGAACGAGAAGGCCAAACCGCTGCAGGCGCCGCGTCCGGCGCGACGGTATTGCCGAACCGAGCCGCGGCGGCGCTGCCGGTCGGCCGGATCCTGACGAGGTCGCGACGCCCCGGAACTCGGGAGCAGCAGACGAGATCACGTCGCCACTCTGCGAGAGCGGCGTCCCGCCCGTCAACGGAATTCGGGCCGGCGCGCCGCGATGCTGATCACGTCGGGCTCTGGCCGGCGCGGTGTAAAGGGAGTGGAACGGGTCCTTCGTCGCGTTGTTGCAACGCAGCGCGACCGGCCGTCGAAACATCGAGAAACGGCGCGCCGTCGCCGTGCGTCTTCACATGCGAAGTTTCGGAATCGTTTTGACTTTGGGAGCGTTCCAAAATAGCTTTTTCGTGACCACCTGAATCGATGACCCGATCGAATCTGCGTCGTGGCGCAGCTTCCTCACCGTCCCCCGCGGGGGGCCAACGCAAGCAGGAGGGATGTCTCCCATGAACATGGAGATCTCGCGGCGCGGCTTCCTGGCCGGCGCCGGCGCGGGTCTCGCGGGCACGACGCTCGGCGCCTTCGGTTTCGGCGACGTCGAGGCGGCACATGCGGCGGCGATCCGGCCGTTCAAGCTCGCGAACACCGCGGAAACGCGCAACACCTGCACCTACTGCTCGGTCGCCTGCGGCATCATCCTGTACTCGAAGGGTGACCTGAAGAAGGGCGAGAAGGCCGAGATCATTCATGTCGAGGGCGACACCGACCACCCGACCAATCGCGGCACGCTGTGCCCGAAGGGCGCGGCGCTGCTCGACATCGTCCGCGCCAAGACCCGTACGCTGTATCCGCAGGTCCGCAAGCCCGGCTCCGACAAGTTCGAGCGCGTCTCCTGGGACGCGGCGCTCGACCGCATCGCCCGGCTGATGAAGGACGACCGCGACAAGAACTTCATCGCCAAGAACAACGACGGCGCGACGGTGAATCGGTGGGTCTCCACCGGCTTCCTCGCCGCCTCGGCGACGACCAACGAAACGGCGTGGGCGACCTACAAGGTCGTGCGCAGCGCCGGCATGCTGGTGTTCGACAACCAGGCCCGTGTTTGACACGGCCCGACGGTGGCCAGTCTGGCCCCGACGTTCGGCCGTGGAGCGATGACGAATTCGTGGACCGACATCAAGAACACGGATCTCGTGGTCGTCATGGGCGGCAATGCCGCCGAAGCGCATCCTTGCGGATTCAAGTGGGTCACTGAGGCCAAGGCCAACCGTGGCGCCAAGCTGATCGTCGTCGACCCGCGCTTCACCCGCACGGCGTCGGTGGCGGACTATTACGCGCCGATCCGGCAGGGCACCGACATCGCCTTCCTGCTCGGGGTGATCAACCACTGCATCCGCAACGACAAGATCCAGTGGGCGTACACCAAGGCCTTCACCAACGCGGCCTATGTCGTGAAGGAGGGCTTCGGCTGGCAGGACGGCCTGTTCACCGGCTACGACGAGGAGAAGCGCGACTACAACCGCTCCACCTGGGACTACGAGATCGGGCCGGACGGCTACGCGGTCGTCGACGAGACGCTGCAGCATCCGCGCTGCGTGTGGAATCTGCTCAAGCAGCACGTCGCGATCTACACGCCCGAGATGGTCGAGCGCATCTGCGGCACCCCGAAGGACAAGTTCCTGAAGGTGGCCGAGATGATCTCCGAGTGCTCGTCGCCGACCAAGACGATGACCTCGATGTACGCGCTCGGCTGGACCCAGCATTCCAAGGGGTCGCAGAACATCCGGGCGATGGCGATGCTGCAGCTCATCCTCGGCAATATCGGGGTGCGCGGCGGCGGCATGAACGCGTTGCGCGGTCACTCCAACATCCAGGGGCTGACCGACATCGGGCTGATGTCGAACCTCATCCCGGGCTATCTGACGATCCCGACGGAGCGTGAGCCGACCTTCGACGTCTACATGTCGACGCGCGGCTTCAAGCCCCTGCGGCCCGACCAGATGAGCTACTGGCAGAACTACAGGAAGTTCTTCGTCAGCTTCCTGAAGTCGATGTGGGGCGACGCCGCGACGCCGGAGAACGCCTTCGCCTACGACTGGCTGCCCAAGCTCGACGTGCCGGCCTACGACGTCCTGCGCGCCTTCGAGCTGATGCACCAGGGCAAGATGAACGGGTACTTCTGCCAGGGCTTCAATCCCCTGCTGTCGTTCCCCAACCGCAAGAAGATCACGGCCGCCCTGTCGAAGCTGAAGTTCCTGGTCGTGATGGACCCGCTGCAGACCGAGACGGCCCGCTTCTGGGAGAACCACGGCGCCAACAACGACGTGAATCCCGCCTCGATCCAGACCGAGGTGATCGAGCTGCCGACCACCTGCTTCGCCGAGGACGAGGGTTCCCTCGTCAACTCGGGACGCTGGCTGCAATGGCACTGGGCGGGCGGCACGCCGCCCGGCGAGGCCAAGCACGACGCCTGGATCATGGCGCAGATCCATCTGCGGCTGAAGGAGCTGTACCGCAAGGAGGGCGGCCCGGTTCCGGAGCCGATCGTCAATCTCGACTGGCGCTACGCGGATCCGAACGAGCCGACGCCGGAGGAGCTCGCCAAGGAGCTCAACGGCTCGGCGGTCGTCGACATCACGGATCCCAACGACCCGACCAAGGTGGTGGTCGCCAAGGGCAAGCAGCTCGTCTCCTTCGCGGCGCTGCGCGACGACGGCAAGACCGCCTGCGGCTGCTGGATCTATTCCGGCTGCTTCACCGAGGCCGGCAACCAGATGGCCCGGCGCGACAACTCGGACCCGGACGACACCGGCGCCTTCGGCAAGTGGTCGTGGTCGTGGCCGGTGAACCGCCGGATCCTCTACAACCGCGCCTCCGCCGACGTCTCCGGCAAGCCGTGGGATCCGAGCCGCAAGCTGCTCGAATGGGACGGCACGAAATGGACCGGCTACGACGTGCCGGACATCGCGCCCAACGCCAAGCCGGACGTGGTGATGCCGTTCATCATGAACCCGGAGGGCGTGTCGCGGCTGTTCACCCGCGCCATGATGCGGGACGGACCGTTCCCGTCCCACTACGAGCCGTTCGAGTCGCCCGTCGCCAACGTGGTCGCGCCGAAGGTGCGCGGCAATCCGGTGGCGCGGGTGTTCCGCAACGACTTCGAGCAGTTCGGCGACGCCAAGGAGTTCCCCTATGCGGCGACCTCCTACCGGTTGACCGAGCACTTCCACTTCTGGACCAAGCACGCCCACGCGAACGCCGTGCTCCAGCCCGAGTTCTTCGTCGAGATCAGCGAGGAGCTCGCCAAGGAGAAAGGCATCAAGAAGGGCGGTATGGTGCGGGTGTGGTCGAAGCGCGGCTCGGTCACCGCCAAGGCGGTGGTGACCAAGCGCATCAAGCCGCTGATCTGCGACGGCAAGACCGTCCACATCGTCGGCATCCCGCTGCACTGGGGATTCATAGGCGAGGCCAAGAAGGGATTCGGGCCGAACTCGCTCACCCCCTATGTCGGTGACGCCAACATCGAGACGCCGGAATACAAGGCGTTTCTGGTCGACATCGAGCCCATCGCCGGGCCGGTCGCGTAAGGGAGGCCGAGAACATGTTTCCCCCGCTTCCGAACCCGCCCACGGCTCCGACCCCGCCGCGCTTCGGCGACAAGGATCTGATCCGCCGGTCGGCGTCCTCGGTGACGCCGCCGGCCCAGCGTCAGACCCAGGTGGCCAAGCTCATCGACGTGTCGAAATGCATCGGCTGCAAGGCGTGCCAGTCGGCCTGCCTCGAGTGGAACGACATGGTCGAGGAGGTCGGCGTCAATGTCGGCGTCTACGACAATCCGCACGACCTGACGCCGAACTCGTTCACGCTGATGCGGTTCACCGAATGGGTGAACCCCGAGACCCAGAACCTCGAATGGCTGATCCGCAAGGACGGCTGCATGCATTGCGAGGATCCGGGCTGCCTGAAGGCCTGCCCGGCGCCCGGCGCGATCGTGCAGTACTCCAACGGCATCGTCGACTTCGTGCACGAGAACTGCATCGGCTGCGGCTACTGCGTGAAGGGATGCCCGTTCAACATCCCGCGCATCTCCAAGGTCGACGAGAAGGCCTACAAGTGCACGCTGTGCTCCGACCGTGTCGCGGTCGGGCAGGGGCCGGCCTGCGCCAAGGCGTGCCCGACCCAGGCGATCGTGTTCGGCACCAAGGACGAGATGAAGACCTGGGCCGACGGCCGCATCAAGGACCTCAAGTCGCGCGGCTACAAGAACGCCGGCCTCTACGATCCGCCGGGCGTCGGCGGCACCCACGTGATGTACGTGCTGCATCACGCCGACAAGCCTGAGATCTACGCCGGCCTGCCCAACAACCCGCGGATCAGTCCGCTGGTCGAGATCTGGAAGGGCGTCGCCAAATACGCCGGCTTCGCCGCCATCGGCGCGCTGGCCGCCGTCACGGTCGTCCACGGCCTCTTCTCGGGGGCGAGCCGCGTCTCGTCGCACGACGAGGAGAAGGCCAAGGAGATGGCCGACAAGCCGCCCGAGGGAACGCCCAGGGAGAACGCGTGATGAGCGAGAGACGAGAGGTCGTCGAAGGCGACGCCCTCGAGAAGGGCGATCCGGTCGTCGTCGTGCGCTACTCGACCGCGGCACGGATCAACCACTGGCTGACCGCGGGGGGCTTCGTGCTCCTCGCGCTGTCGGGTCTGGCGCTGTTCCATCCGAGCCTCTACTTCCTCACCGGACTGTTCGGCGGCGGCCAGTGGACGCGCGCCGTGCATCCGTGGTTCGGCGTCTTCCTGTTCCTCGGCTTCACCGGGCTGTTCCTCCGCTTCTGGAAGGTCAACCTGTGGTCGCCGGCGGACGGGAGCTGGCTCAAGAACATCCACACCTTCCTGGCCGGCGACGAGGACAAGATGCCGGAGGTCGGGCGCTTCAACTTCGCCCAGAAGGCCGTGTTCTGGTGGATGGGCATCCTGATCCTGATGATGATCGGGACCGGCCTGGTGATCTGGGACCAGTATTTCGGCGCCTACACCACGGTCGAGCAGAAGCGCATCGCCGTGCTGGTCCACTCGCTCGGGGCGATCGCGATGATCTGCATCCTGATCGTCCACGTCTACGGCGCCGTGTGGGCGCGCGGCACCATGACGGCGATGGTCAAGGGCAAGGTCACGGGCGGCTGGGCCTTCAAGCACCACCGCATGTGGTTCCGCCAGCTCGCCCGGAGCGCCAAGACCAACCACACCCACACGGCCACGCCGGCCGAGTGAGGTGACGGACGAGGCACGGCCCTCCACCCTCCCCTGGAGGGGGAGGGTCGGTGCGCGCCGAAGGCGCGC
>NZ_NPEX01000335.1 GCF_003258865.1 Rhodoplanes roseus
ACGCCGGCTTCGCCGAGCACCCCCTCCCGCCGAGCTTCGCCCGGCGACCTCCCCCCTCCAGGGGGAGGTGAAAGGAGGTGAGACCCGCGTGGTATCGCTCCGCGTCCCTTCCGGTCAAACGACAAATCCGAGGTCATGGCCGATCGCGGACCTTCTGCCCGGCCTCAATCCCGCCGGACCGCCGGCAGCACCTTGTCGGCGGCCGCGGTGGCGCCCGGAACGGTGGGCGGCGCCGAGGTCTGGGTCCCGAGCTTCGGCAGCGCCGGGGCGACCCGCGAGGCCTCGTCCATCAGCCGCTCGATCCGCACCAGCGACTGGGCGCCCTTGCTGGACAGCATGGCGGGGCGCGGCACGTCGGTCGTCTCGGCGATGCGCGGGCCGGTCTGCGCCGGGTTCGGCGGCAGGCCCGGGATGTTCTTCAGCTCCACCCCCTGATGGGCGTATTCCATGATGGTGTGCCACACCATCGCCGGCATCGAGCCGCCCGTCATGCGGTTGAGCGGCGAGTAGTCGTCGTTGCCGAACCAGACGCCGCAGACGAAATTGCCCGTGTAGCCGACGAACCAGGCGTCGCGATACGCATTGGTGGTGCCGGTCTTGCCGGCCGCCTTGACGCCGTTGAGCATGGCGCGCCGCGCCGTGCCCTCCTCGACGACCTTGTTCATCATGAAGGCCATGTCGGCGGCGACCTGGGGCGGCATCACCTGGCGCGGCTGCGGGCCGTCGCGGTCGAAGCGCCAGATGGTCTCGCCCATGCCGGTGCGGACCTCGAGCACGGCGTGCGGCGTCACCGCCTTGCCGGCGTTCGGGAAGGTCGCGTAGGCGACCGTGTGCTCGAACACCCGCACCTCGGCGGCGCCGATCGGCAGCGACGGCGTGTCGGTCAGCGGCGTGGTCAGGCCCATCGCCCTGGCGAGCGCCACCACCTTGTTGCGGCCGGCGCGATCGTTGCCGCCGCCGGCCCGGCGGGTCAGCCACACCGCCACGGTGTTGAGCGAGCGGGTCAGCGCCGAGGTCATCGTGGTGGCGCCGGAGAACCCGCCCGCATAGTTCTTCGGGCACCAGTTGCCGACGCAGATCGGGCCGTCGATCACCTGGCTGTTGGTCTTCAGCCCGGACATCAGGGCGGTGGCGTAGACATAGGGCTTGAACGAGGAGCCGGGCTGGCGCAGCGCGTCGCTGGCGCGGTTGAACTGGCTCTCGCCGTAGTCGACGCCGCCGACGATCGCCCGGATGCCGCCGTCGAGGTCGGCCACCGCGGTCGCCGCCTGCTTGGCGTGATAGTCGCGGCCGTACTGCTTGATCGCGTCCTCGATCGCCTTCTCGGCGGTCTGCTGCAGGCCGGAATCGAGCGCGGTGCGCACCACGAAGGCGCGCTCGCTGACCGACTTCGGCAGCTTGTCGACCAGCTTGCGCATCTCGTCGAAGGCGAAGTCGAGATAGTAGTTCGGGGCGCTCTCGTCGCGGCGGTCGATGGTCTTGGCCGGGTTGCGGCGGGCGCCGAACACCTGGCCTTCGGTCATGAAGCCGGCGTCGACCAGATTGTCGAGCACCACATTGGCGCGGGCGCGGGCGGCCGGCAGGTTGATGTGCGGGGCGAACTTGGTCGGCGCCTTGAACAGGCCGGCCAGCATGGCCGCCTCGGGCAGCGTCACGTCGCGGGCCGACTTGCCGAAATAGTACTGCGCCGCGGCGTCGACCCCGTAGGTGCCGCCGCCCATATAGGCGCGGTCGAGATAGAGCTTGAGGATCTCGTTCTTGGTCAGCCGCGTCTCCAGCCACATGGCCAGGAACGCCTCCTTGACCTTGCGCTCGAGGGTGCGCTCGTTCGACAGGAACAGGTTCTTGGCGAGCTGCTGGGACAGCGACGAGCCGCCCTGGACGACGCCGCCGGCCCGCGCATTGGTGACGACGGCCCGCATCGTGCCGGCGATGTCGATGCCGAAATGCTCGTAGAAGCGGCGGTCCTCGGTGGCCAGCACGGCCTTGATCAGGTGGTCCGGGAAGTCCTCCAGCGGGATCGAGTCGTTGTGCTTGATGCCGCGGGCGCCGACCTCGTTGCCGTAGCGGTCGAGAAAGACGACGGCGAGCTCGGACTTCTTCAGCCAGTCCTCGTCGGAGGTCTCGCGGAACGCCGGGACGGCGAGGGCCAGCATCAGCATCAGGCCGACATAGCCGAGCGTCAGCGCCTCGGAGGCCGGCTCGACCAGCAGCCAGCGGCGCCAGCCGCCGACATGGAACCGGTCCATGAACACGACGAACCGCTCGAACGCCTCGCGGGACCAGCGGAATCCCTTGAAGATCCCGAAGTCGAGCCGCGAATCGAGGTCGAGCATGAAGCGCCGGAAGCGCTCCCAGAGCGAAATGCGCCGGCGGCCCTCGGGGTTGTTCTGGTTCAAAGCCGAATCCCTCTCGCCGGACCCTCGTCGACTAGCCCCGGCCGGGCCGTTGTCGCGCCTGCCGTCCCGTCCCCGCAACCGTGGTCCGACGACGCCGGCACGCCTGCCCCCGAGCTACGGCCGACCGGCCGCCAGGGTTCGGGGCCGCGAGACCGGCCGGACCAGACGCAGAACCGATCCCGTGTATCCGAAGCAACCCGGCGGGCCAATGGCGCACCAGTCACAAAGCGTAGGAATTATGGGAGGAGTATGGCCGCCGGCCGGGCGGCGGCGCCGGGCGGGCCGTCCGGGGCAGGCGCGACGCAACCAGGGACTGCGCGGATCGGGCCCGCACAGACGGCTCCTGGGCCTTCCGGTCGCGTTCCGGCGTCAGTAGAGCGAGCGCACCGGCGGGCCGTAGACCATCCATTTGCGCGGGTCGTAGCCGGGCGGGAAGTGGCACTTGAACGAGACGTAGTCGCCGTAGCGTCGGTGCACGCTGGTGATCTGGGCGGCCTTGTTCCACTGGGCACAATGCGCCGCTGCGATGTCGCGGTAGACATGCGCGATCTCGGGCGACCAGGCGATGATCCCGCCGGTGTCGTTGCCCTCGAAGGGCCGGGTGTCGAGAAAGCCGGCCGCTGCGGGAGCCGCCACACAGGGCAGCATCAGCAGGGCGGCGAGCAGGCCTTTGCGCATCGGTGACCTCGGTGTCGCGGCCGTGCCGCGCCTCGTGGAATCCCAGTGCACGATCCCATGCCGGACCGTGTCGCGGCAACCGGGCGAACTCGATTCCCGGCCGCCTGTCGCCCGTCCGCAACAGCCCCGCCGTCCGGAGCTGTTCCGGCTTCCGGCACAGGCGGATGGGCGGCGTTCCGGAGCGAGGCGGGGCGGTGGGCGGTCTCCCAAAATCGTGATCGCGGTGCCGGGGGTGTGAGGCAACTTTTTAGCGTTTTTGGGGTTTGCTTGCGCACGTCGACCGAACCACGTCCGGGGCCTGGTCGACCAACACGACAAAATCGGCGTCAAACACCTCGTCTTCTGGGAGCCATCGTCATGCGTCTCCGAACGCTGCTGCGGCGCTGCGCCGTGCTGACCGGTCTTGTCGCGGCGGCAGCCCTCGCGACCCTTGCCGGCCCGGCCGACGCCCGCGAATCCGGCACCTCGGCCAAGGGCTTCCTGTCCGGCATCTACCAGGCCTATGTCGGCAACTCGACCGCCAGCGCGAAGGGCGTGACGATCGACTCGCCCGAGGCGGTGAAGCGCTACTTCTCGCACGGGCTCGCCTCGGTGATCCTGGAGGACGGCGTCGAGCGCAAGGTCGGGACCGGCCTGGTGCTGGGCAGCGACCCCTTCGTCGGCCGCGAGAGCTGGGACATCGCCGATCTCTCCATCGACGTGAAGGATGCCGGCCCGGCCAAGGCGATCGGCACCGTGAAGTTCTCCAATTTCGGCCAGCCCGAGACCGTGACGGTCGAGCTGCTGAAGGTCGGCGAGGCGTGGCGGGTGTCGGAGATCAAATGGGGTCCGCTGACGCTGCGCGGCCTCTACAAGACCAAGTGGCAGGCGGCCGCCCAGCCGCAGGCGTCGCTCGACCCGTCGCGGATGAAGTGATCGCGTGAGGGCGAGCCGTCGTGCCTCGCCGACCTGCTGCGCCGCCGCCCCGTGCCGTCACGGCCCGGGCGGGCGGCGCGGCCGCACGCCGATGCGCACCGGGACAGGCCGCGCGCTGCCGCCCCGCGGCTCGTCCTCCCCGGCCGTGAAGCTGGTCCCGAACGCCGCGCAGGTGAACAGGCCGGCGAGCGACAGCACCAGCATGACGGCGCCGAGCCCGTATTCGGTCGTGAGCAGCGCCGGATCTCCCGGCATGTCGGCGAAGGCCGCGAGGCCCGCCACCAGCCCGACGGCGAGCGCCAGTCCTGTCGCAGCCGGTGCCGCGAGCACGTGGCTCGGACCGGCGGTCTTGCGAGGGCGGTGCAGGGCCATGGTGAACCGTCCGCTGGTCGTGCCCCCGCCGTGTCCCCTTGGCTCAACCGGAGCCGCCGCGGCCGGTTCCGGTCCCGTGTCTTCCCCCTGTCGGCGGTCGGCGAGCGCCTTATAGTCGGCGCGGCGGTGCCGCCGGGCCCGCACGACCTGGAGAGAGTGATCAGATGGACATTCAGACTTGCGGAAGCGTGGCCTCGCGGCGGGCCAACCCGGACTGGTTCACCGGGACGGTGTGGCAGGACCCGGTCGTCGAGGCGCCGCCGCCCGCCCGCATCCGCTCCGCCTGGGTGCGCTTCGAGCCGTCCGCCCGCACCAACTGGCACACCCACCCGCTCGGCCAGACCCTGGTCATCGTCTCCGGCAAGGGCCGGGTGCAGACCTACGGCGGCCCGGTCCGCGAGGTGCGGGCCGGTGACGTCGTGTGGATCCCGCCGGGCGAGAAGCACTGGCACGGTGCCGCGCCCGACGTCGCCATGGAGCATCTGGCGATGCACGAGGCCGACACCTCCGGCAAGCACGTCGACTGGATGGAGAGAGTCACCGACGCGGACTACGGGGCGCCGCTCGGCGCGTGACCACGGGCGGCCGGGCGGCGTCACGCTGCGCGGCCGTCTCGCCCCGCCCGACAGAAGAAACCCTCAGGGAGGACTGCCATGACAAATGACAGGTTCCGTATGATCGCGGCCACGGCTGCGGCCGCGATCGCGATGGGCTTCGCCGCGACCGGCTCCGCCGTCGCCCAGCAGGCCGGGATGACGTTCTTCGTCACCAGCCAGGGACCCGGCAAGGGCGCCGATCTGGGCGGGCTCGAGGGCGCCGACCGCCATTGCCAGACCCTCGCGCAGGCCGCGGGCGCGACCGGCAAGACCTGGCGGGCCTATCTGTCGACCCAGGCGGTCGACGGCGCCCCGGCGGTGAACGCCCGCGACCGCATCGGCCGCGGGCCCTGGCAGAACGCCAAGGGCACGGTGATCGCCAAGGACGTCGACGATCTGCACGGCGCCGCCAACAACCTGACCAAGCAGACGGCGCTGAACGAGAAGGGCGAGGTGATCAACGGCCGCGGCGACACGCCGAACCGCCACGACGTCCTCACCGGCTCGCAGCCGGACGGCCGCGCCTTCCCGCCCGGCGAGGACCGCACCTGCCGCAACTGGACGAGCAGCACGACCGGGGCCGCCATGGTCGGCCACTCCGACCGCACCGGCCTCGACGAGTCGGCGCCGGCCAAGTCGTGGAACTCCTCCCACCCCTCCCGCGGCCCCGGCGGCGGCTGCACCCAGGCCGACCTGAAATCCACCGGCGGCGACGGGCTGTTGTACTGCTTCGCGACGAACTGACGGGGCGCCTCGGGGCGCTGGTCGTCCCGGGGCGGCGCGTCA
>NZ_NPEX01000336.1 GCF_003258865.1 Rhodoplanes roseus
GCCTTTGGCGCGCCGCGGAATAACGGATCGCGCAAAGCTCCCCAGCGGGGAGAGATCCGATCTCGCGCGACAGCGCGAGATCCGGGTGAGGGCGGTGTCGAAGCGCCCGACACCATCGGCCTTGTCGCGGCCATCCACGACTGGTAGTCGCACGGGCGAAGACGTCGATGCCCGGCCCGTGGCCGGGCACGACGACGCGAATTCCTCCTGATGCGCGGGCACTCACCCCCATGCCCTGGACGTCCCTGGCCGCCGTCTATTTCGTCACCTGGTGGATCGTGCTGTTCGCGATCCTGCCGTTCGGCATCCGCTCGCAGCACGAGCACGGCGAGATTTCGCCCGGCACCGATCCGGGGGCGCCGTCCGCGCCGGCGCTGCTCGCCAAGGCGGGTTGGACCACCCTGGTGACCACCGTCCTGGTCGCCGGCTTCTGGGCCGCGATCGCCACCGGCACGCTCGACATGGAGCGATTCGCCACGCTGTGGGGCCTGTTCCCGCGCTGAACGACGGCTTGAGAGGCGAGCCGCGGGCGCACCGTAAATTCCTCATGGTGAGGAGGCGGCTCGGCGGCCGTCTCGAACCCTGCGGTCCCGGCGTCGCGGAGGCTCCCCGGGGACAGGTTCTGCGACGCGCCTCCGGCGCTCGCCAGGACGAGGGGACAGGGTCTCCACAGCCCTCCAGGCAAAAAAAAAGCAGGAACGATGTCCTGCCTTCTTCGCCGAGTTTTTTGCCATTTCCCCGTTATCTTGTTCTAGGGGCGGCTGCGATCGAGCGCGCCGTTTGGCTCTTCCTCCCACAGACCTGGACCACGCTCCTGGCGCAACAAAATTTCATTCCCGGACGCCAGGAGCGACCTTCGTTTCATAGCCAATCGAGTCTAGCTTGTCATCCCAGTTGTCTCGCGCTGCAACATCCGCGATGCGTGTCTTGGTAAACGAAACCGCGAGGCCGGCCAGCATCTCGCGCGAGCTCCCTCGAACTGTTCGATCGCCCTTGTATTTTCGACGCTAATCCGGTTTCTCTGCACCATTCCTCGAGGAGTTTCGACATGCGCCTGTCCCGTTTCTTCCTGCCGATTCTGCGAGAGACGCCAAAAGAAGCGGATATTGTGTCGCACCGGCTTCTGCTCCGCGCCGGCATGATCCGGCAGGAGGGGGCCGGCATCTACGCCTTCCTGCCGCTCGGGCTGCGCGTCCTGAACAAGGTCTGCCGAATCGTCCGCGAGGAGCAGGACCGCTCGGGTGCGATCGAGATGCTGATGCCGACCATCCAGTCGGCGGAGCTGTGGAAGGAAAGCGGCCGCTACGACGACTACGGCAAGGAGATGCTGCGCATCAAGGACCGGCACGAGCGCGAGATGCTCTACGGCCCGACCAACGAGGAGATGGTCACCGAGATCTTCCGGGCCTATGTCCGCTCCTACAAGGACCTGCCGCTCAATCTCTATCATCTGCAGTGGAAGTTCCGCGACGAGGTGCGGCCGCGATTCGGCCTGATGCGCGGGCGCGAGTTCCTGATGAAGGACGCCTACTCGTTCGACCTCGACCAGGAGGGCGCCCGGCACTCCTACAACAAGATGTTCGTCGCCTATCTGCGGACCTTCGCGCGACTCGGCCTGCGCGCCATCCCGATGGTCGCCGACACCGGCCCGATCGGCGGCAATCTCTCCCACGAGTTCATCATCCTGGCGCAGACCGGCGAGAGCGAGGTGTTCTGTCATCGCGACTTCCTCGAGGTCGCGGTGCCGGACGCCTCGGTCGACTTCGACGACGTCGCCGGCGTGCAGGCGATCGTCGACCGTTGGACGTCGCTCTACGCCGCCACCTCGGAGAAGCACGACGAGGCCGCCTTCGCGGCGATTCCCGAGGCCGACCGCGTGTCGGCGCGCGGCATCGAGGTCGGCCACATCTTCTATTTCGGCACCAAGTACTCGGCCCCCATGAAGGCCGTGGTGGCGCATCCGGACGGCTCCGAGAAGCCGGTCCACATGGGCTCCTACGGCATCGGCCCGAGCCGGCTGGTGGCGGCGCTGATCGAGGCGTCGCACGACGAGGCCGGCATCGTCTGGCCGGAGCCGGTGGCACCGTTCCGGGTCGGCATCGCCAACCTGAAGCAGGGCGACGCGGCGACCGACGCGGCCGCCGGCGAGCTCTATGCCGCGCTGCAGGCGCGCGGCGTCGAGGTGCTGTATCACGACCTCGACGAGCGGCCCGGCTCCAAGTTCGCCACCCTGGATCTGATCGGGGTGCCCTGGCAGATCCTGGTCGGGCCCAAGGGGCTCAAGGAGGGCAAGGTCGAGCTCAAGCGCCGCGCCGGCGGCGACCGCGAGCTCCTCTCGCCCGCCGACGTGCTGGAGAGGTTGGCGCCCGTGCGGGCGTGAGGCTTTTCTGAACCCTCCCCTGGAGGAGGAGGGTCGGCGCGTGCGCAGCGCGCGACCGGGGTAGGGTGAAGCCGCGGGCCGCAGCGTGTGTGACTTCACCCCACCCCGCTCGTCTGCGGCGAGCGACCCTCCCCCTCCAGGGAAGGGTGCAGGGAAGCGGCCACGCTCGGCCTCAATCCGCCTGATTTGGGTGAAATCGGTCCTGCGGATCAAACTTGCGCGTAAGCGCGCGCGACCGCGCACGTCGATCTCGCTAATCGGGAAGAATCGGGTGTAATCCCGCGTGGAAAGAATCGCCATGACCGACTCCGCCGGGACCAAGCCTTTCGCGCCCTTCGAATGGATGCTGTCGCTCCGTTATCTGCGGGCGCGGCGCAAGGAGGGATTCATCTCGGTGATCGCCGGGTTCTCGTTCCTCGGCATCATGCTCGGGGTGGCGACCCTGATCATCGTGATGGCGGTGATGAACGGGTTCCGCACCGAGCTGTTGGACAAGATCCTCGGCCTCAACGGCCATCTGCTGATCCAGCCGCTCGAATCGCCGCTCACCGACTTCGATCCGGTGTCGCAGCGCATCGCCGCCGTGCCGGGCGTGCGGCTGGCCGCGCCGATCGTCGAGGGCCAGGCGCTCGCCTCGTCGCCCTTCGCGGCCAACGGCGTGCTGGTGCGCGGCATGCGCTCGGCCGACCTCGACAAGCTCGCCTCGATCTCCAAGAACATCAAGAAGGGCACGCTCGAGGGCTTCGACCAGGGGCAGGGGATCGCCATCGGCAAGCGCCTCGCCGACCAGCTCTCGCTGCAGGTCGGCGACAATCTGACGCTCGTCGCGCCGCGCGGCGCCGTCACGCCCATGGGCACCACGCCGCGGATAAAACCCTACAAGGTGGTGGCCGTCTTCGAGATCGGCATGTCGGAATACGACGCCGCCTTCGTGTTCATGCCGCTGCCGGAGGCGCAGGCCTATTTCAACCGGCCGAACGACGTCACCGCGGTCGAGGTCTACACCAACGATCCGGATTCGATCGACCGCTACCGCAAGCTGGTCGCCGACGCGGCCCAGCGGCCCATCTACATGATCGACTGGCGGCAGCGGAACTCGACCTTCTTCAACGCCCTGCAGGTCGAGCGCAATGTCATGTTCCTGATCCTCACGCTGATCGTGCTGGTGGCGGCGCTCAACATCGTCTCCGGCCTGATCATGCTGGTGAAGGACAAGTCGTCCGACATCGCCATCATGCGCACCATGGGGGCGAGCCAGGGCGCCATCATGCGTATCTTCCTGATCACCGGCGCCTCGATCGGCGTGGTCGGCACGCTGACCGGCTTCCTGTTCGGCACGCTGGTCTGCGTGAACATCGACTCCATCCGCCAGTTCCTGTCCTGGGTGACCCAGACCGACCTGTTCCCGCGCGAGCTCTACTTCCTGTCCCGGCTGCCGGCCGAGATGGACGTGTCGGAGACGATCGCGGTGGTCATGATGGCGCTCGGCCTGTCGCTGCTGGCGACCCTCTATCCCTCCTGGCGCGCCGCCCGTCTCGACCCCGTCGAGACGCTCCGGTACGAGTGAGCCAGGCGAGCACCCACATCATGGCCGCGACCGAAAGCCCCGTCGTCTTCCTCCATCAGATCGAGCGGCAGTACCGCCAGGGCGACGTCACGCTCGACGTGCTGAAGGGCGCCGAGCTCGCCGTGTGGTCGGGCCAGATGGTGGCGCTGATCGCGCCGTCCGGCGCCGGCAAGTCGACCCTGCTGCACGTCGCCGGGCTGCTCGAGCACCAGGACTCCGGCGAGGTCTTCATCGACGACGTGCCGACCTCCGGGCTCTCGGACACCGAGCGCACCCGCATCCGCCGCAACGACGTCGGCTTCATCTACCAGGCCCACCATCTGCTCGGCGAGTTCACGGCGATCGAGAACGTCATGCTGCCGCAGATGATCCGCGGTATGCCCAAGCGCGGCGCCTACGAGCGGGCGGCCGAGCTTTTGTCCTATCTCGGCCTGAAGGAGCGCCTGACCCACCGGCCGGCCGAGCTGTCGGGCGGCGAGCAGCAGCGCGTCGCCATCGCCCGCGCCGTCGCCAACGCGCCGCGCCTCCTGCTGGCCGACGAGCCGACCGGCAATCTCGATCCGAAGACCTCGGAGCACGTCTTCCGGGCGCTGACCCAGCTGGTGCGCGCCTCGCGGCTCGCCGCCGTGATCGCCACCCACAATCTCGACATCGCCGCCCGCATGGACCGCCGCGTCACGCTGAAGGACGGCAAGGTGATCGAGCTGGAGTAGGGGGCGAACAGCGCGTGGCGAGCAGCGAATGGTGGACTGTTCGCTGTGGCCGGCCGCTCCCCCATTCGCCATTCGCTACCCGCCGCATCCGAACGGACCGCGAACGCATCGTTGATCCCGATCAAGTTTGATCCGGGTCAAACTCATGGAACGCTTGCGGAATCCGGCAGGCTAGCCGTCAAGCGAAGCTGACGCCGAGGCGGCTCTCGGTGCGCCAGACCACCTTGCAGGGATGGCGCAGACCGCCGTCGAGCAGGAGCTCGAACTCGCGCGGAATCCCGAACGTGCCGGAATGCACCTGCAGGCAGGCGCCCGACCCGGAGAGATTGCGCACCGCGCATTCGATCTTCGGGGCTTTCTCGCTCACCGCGATCCGCCCGGTCTTCAGCACCTTCATGCGGATGGCTGTCCGGCGCTCGTCCATCTGCGCCTCCTAGCGCTCCCGCGGGCTGCCCCGTTTCGGCCGATACGATGGCGTTGCCGGCTTGCCGTTCGATTAATTCATCCGTGCAAAACTGGTCCTTTGTTAAACCTTTCGGAGGGTCCCGCGGCTATGCTGGCCCCCAGCGTCTCGGGTGGTTGACAGCAGAACATAGAAGGAACTAATGTTCTCGTCCTGTTCCTTTCCGTCTGTTTCGAAGGAGACGATCATGCGCGCCGCCGCCAGTGACCTGATGCGAGCCGTGACCTCCGCGACCCTGCTGGTCGGTACTCTCGTGGTCTGGGCGAAACTGTTCGCCGTGCTGTGAGCGGGCGAGTCCCGGGACAGGTCGGGAGAGCCGCAGGGAGCTCGGATGGCCCGGCAGCTCACACAGCGTCATTGCTGGGCTCGGCGCATCGTCGCTCGTTCAAAGCCGAAGCCTCTCCTCCGTCGTGCTCCGCGACGGCGGAGCACCCAGGACGCCGCAGCCCTCTCGACTGAAACAACGGAGTCCGATGGATACCGGGTCGTCAGCCCGCGCGAGGGCTTTGCGTAGATGGTCATTCCGGGACGGCGCGCAGCGCCGGACCCGGAATCCAGCCAAAAATGCCGAGGTCCGCGCTGGATTGCGGGTTCGCGGACCTG
>NZ_NPEX01000337.1 GCF_003258865.1 Rhodoplanes roseus
TCACCTATCTGTTCGACCCGCTGTGCGGCTGGTGCTACGGCGCCGCCCCGGCGCTCCGCCGGCTCGCCGCCCTGCCCGGAATCGTCGTTGCGCTGGCGCCGACCGGCCTGTTCGCCGGGGCCGGCGCCCGGCCGATGACCGACGCCTTCGCCGACTACGCCTGGTCGAACGACCAGCGCATCCAGAAGCTGACCGGCCAGCCGTTCACCGACCAGTATCGCGACGCGGTGCTGTCCGATCGGGTCCGCCGCTTCGACTCCGGCCCGGCGACGCTGGCGCTGGCCGCGGTGGCCTCGACGGAGCCGGAGCGCGAGATCGATGCCCTGTCGGCGATCCAGACGGCCCGCTATGTCGACGGGCGCGACGTCACGGCGGCCGCGACACTGGCGCAGCTCCTCGACGGCCTCGGCCTCGCCGTGGCGGCCCGCCTGATCGCGACGCCCACCGACGTCCTGCGGGCCTTCAACGCCGAGCGCGTCGCGCGCGCCCGGGCGGACCTGCAGTCGGTCGGCGCCCAGGGCGTTCCCGCCCTGATCGTCGAGGACGACGGCGGCCGGCGGACGGTCGACAGCGGCATCCTGTTCGCCGGCCCGGACCGGCTCGCCGCCGCGCTGGCGGCCGCCTGACCGGGCTCGGACGTCACGTCTCCGCGGTCAGCTCCTCCCAGACCTCGAGCTGAACGGCGCCGCCCAGAATCGAGCGCCAGGCCTGGAGGAAGCTCTGGATGCGCAGGTCGCCGGCGATCCGCTGGCGGCTGATCTCCAGCGCCTCCGGAGTCTCGTAGGCGATCTCCTGGATGAACTGCGCCGGGTCGTCGACGTTGCGCAGCAGCCGCACGCTGGTGCCGCCCAGAAGCCCGTAGAACGGCGCCGTCGCCTGCACGACGGAGCGCACATAGGCCGGATCCGCCGATGGCAGCGTGACCCTCAGGAACAGGATTCGCCGCACGGTCCCGTCGGTCGCCGCCATGCCTTCCCCCCGCTCAGGTCGCAACCTCGAGCTGCGACCGCTTCGCGAACGTAGCGCGGAACGAGTGCGCCGGATAGACGCCGAGGATCTTCAGCGACTTCGGGTGAGAGAAGAAGGCCAGCTCCTCGAGCGCCAGCTTGAGATTGCGCTCCTCCGGATGGCCTTCGACGTCGGCGTAGAACTGGGTCGCCGCGAAATTTCCCTCGACCATGTAGCTCTCGAGCTTGGTCATGTTGATGCCGTTGGTGGCGAAGCCGCCGAGCGCCTTGTAGAGCGCGGCCGGGATGTTGCGCACCTGGAACACGAAGGTGGTGATCACCGGCCCGTTGTCGGGCGCCACCACGGCCGGCTCGCGGGCCAGCACGACGAAGCGCGTGGTCGAATGCGACTCGTCCTCGACGTTCTCGGCCAGGATGTCGAGGCCGTAGATCTCGGCGGCGAGCCGCGACGCGATGGCGCCGCGCGTCTTGTCGCCGGCCTCGGCGATGATGCGGGCGGCGCCCGCCGTGTCGGCCTGCACCTTGGTGGCGACGCCGAGCTTGCGCAGGTAGCGGCGGCACTGGCCGAGCGCCATGATGTGGCTCTCGACCGACTTGAGGTCCTTCAGGGTGGCCCCCTTGAGGGCCATGAGCTGGTTGCGGATCGGCAGGAACCACTCGGCGACGATGCGCAGGCGCGAGGTCGGCATCAAGTGGTGGATGTCGGCCACCCGGCCGGCGACCGAGTTCTCGATCGGGATCATGCCGAGCGTCGCCTTGCCGGCCGAGAGCGTCGTGAAGGCGTCCTCGAAGGTCGGGCACGGCACCGGCTCGTAGTCGGGATAGGCTTGGCGGCAGGCGATGTCCGAGTTGGCGCCCGGCTCGCCCTGAAAGACGATCTTTTTCTGGTCCATGATGGTCTCGGGTTTCGCGCCGGGAGGCGGGGGAGTCAATCGCCGCCGGCCAGAATGGCGCGGGCGGCGTCGAGATCGGCCGGCGTGTCGACGCCGAGCGGCACCGAATCGACCAGCATGACGTCGATCCGCATGCCGGCCTCCAGCGCCCGGAGCTGCTCCAGCCTCTCGCGGCGCTCCAGCGTGGAGGGCGGCAGCGCGACGAAGCGGGCGAGCGCGGCCCGCCGGTAGGCGTAGAGGCCGATGTGATGGAACAGCGGCCCGTCGCCGGAGGGCGCGGTGGCGCGGGTGAAGTAGAGGGCCCGCAACCGGCGGTCCGCGACCGGCGTGCCGACCACCTTCACGACGTTCGGATTGGTGCGCTCCTCGTCGCGCCGGATCTCGGCTGCCAGTGTCGCGATGTCCACGGCCGGATCCTCGAACGGCCGCAGCGCCGCGGCGAGATCGCCGGGCGACAGCGTCGGCAGGTCGCCCTGGACGTTGACCACCACGCCGAAGCGGCCGTCCGGATCG
Source organism: Rhodoplanes roseus (assembly GCF_003258865.1). Taxonomy (GTDB): domain Bacteria; phylum Pseudomonadota; class Alphaproteobacteria; order Rhizobiales; family Xanthobacteraceae; genus Rhodoplanes; species Rhodoplanes roseus. The sequence goes on from NZ_NPEX01000337.1 coordinate 2,375, forward strand.
ATGGTCGTCAGCGCCTCGAAGATGCGGTCGGAGCCGGACGGATGGTCGGCCCTCGTCATCACGGCGCGGCCGCCGGCGTGCTCGACGGCGGCCCGGATCTCCTCCGAATCGGTGGCGACCCAGACCGGACCGACCCCGGCCTCCTCGGCGCGGGCCATCACGTGCACGATCATCGGCTTGCCGCCGATGTCGGCCAGCGGCTTGTTGGGCAGCCTCGTCGCGGCCAGCCGGGCCGGGACGAGCACGACGATGTCGGAATGCGGCATGGTATGGGGCGCCGGGATCGATGGACGGCGGGTTTGCCGTCTCGCAGCCGCGAACCGCGGCTTTTCGCGGCGCTTATACGTGTTGCAAGGTCCGCCGCAAACCCGCTATGTCTGCCACGAACCTCGTGCGGCTTACCCCCCGCCGTAATGCTCTCGCCTTCGGAGCCCGTGCGCGATGGATTCTTACGAAGTCAACAAGGTCGCCGGTGCGTTCCTGTTCAGCGCCGCCTGCGTCGTGGCCCTGAACATCACGGCTGGCCTCATCTTCTCGCCGGCGGCTCCCGAGCAGCCGGGCTATGCCATCGCGGTCGCGGGCGCGCCGGAAACCCCGAAGGCCGCCGAGACGACGGCCGAGCCGCCGATCACCACGCTGCTGGCCACCGCCAGCGTCGAGAAGGGCGCCGCGGCGGCCCGCAAATGCGAGTCCTGCCACACCTTCGACAAGGGCGGTCCGAACAAGGTCGGTCCCAATCTGTGGGGCGTGGTGGGCCGCCCGCACGCGTCGCACGAGGGCTTCAAGTATTCGGCCGCCATGGCGGCGAAGACCGGGCCGTGGACGATCGAGGAGCTGAACGCCTTCATCACCAGTCCGAAGGCCGCCGTGCCGGGCACCGCCATGGCGTTCGCCGGCGTGCCGCGGGCGAGCGAGCGGGCCGACATCCTGGCCTTCCTCAACTCCAAGTCCGACAATCCGCAGCCGCTGCCGACGACCACCGGCGCGGCGCCGGCCGAGCCGGCCCAGACCCAGGCCGGGAACCAGGGCGCGCAGCCCAACGCCCCGGCCGAGACGGCGCCGCCGAAGCAGTGAGACCGGCGGCGGTGGACCCGACCGGCCGCCGCTCATCGAACCGCGCACCACCATGCCCGCCCGGACCGGACCACCGGCCCGGCGGGATTGCGCATATTTAACGCAGGGCCGAGCCCGGCGCGGCTGGCGGACGCACATCCCAAAACCGACATATTCGGTTAGAACCGTCCGTCGAGCCACCCTGGAGACCTTCCTTGGGAGATGTTCCTTGCGCCTGACCCGCCGTGACCTGCTCCGCTCGACCGCGATCGCGGCGGCGACCCCCGCCCTCGCGCCGCTGGCCGGCGTCGTCCCCGGCGCCCTCGCCCAGCCGGCCGCCGCGGCCGCCGGCGAGCCCGCCTGGCGGCACGGCCTGTCGCTCTTCGGCGAGCTGAAATACCCGGCCGGCTTCAAGCATTTCGACTACGTGAACCCGAGCGCGCCGAAGGGCGGCGCCTCGCGCCAGGCGGTGTTCGGCACCTTCGACAACCTCAACACCGTGGTGGCCGGCGTGAAGGGCTCGGTCGCCGCCGCCGTCGACCTGATCTACGACACCCTGATGGCCTCGTCCCTCGACGAGGTCTCGACCGAGTACGGCCTGCTGGCCGAGGCGGTGAGCTATCCGGACGATTTCGGCGCCGTGACGTACCGGCTGCGCGCCGGCGCGCGCTGGCACGACGGCAAGCCGGTGACCCCCGAGGACGTGATCTTCGCGTTCGACGCCTTCAAGAAATACAGCCCGCAGCTCTCGGCCTACTACCGTCACGTCGTGAAGGCGGAGAAGACCGGCGAGCGCGACGTCACCTTCACGTTCGACCAGCCCGGCAACCGCGAGCTGCCGCAGATCGTCGGCCAGCTCTCGGTGCTGCCGAAGCACTGGTGGGAGGGCACGGACGCGTCCGGCAACAAGCGCGACATCGGCGCCACCACGCTGGAGGTGCCGCTCGGCTGCGGCGCCTACAAGGTCAAGGACGTGGTGCCGGGCCGCTCGATCGCCTTCGAGCGCGTCAAGGACTACTGGGGCAAGGATCTGCCCGTGAACATCGGGCGCGATAACTTCGACGAGCTCCGCTACGAGTATTTTCGCGATTCGACGGTGGCGTTGGAGGCCTTCAAGGCCGACCAGATGGACTGGCGCAGCGAGAACAGCGCCAAGAACTGGGCGACCGCCTACGATTTTCCGGCGGTGCGCGACAAGCGCGTCGTGCTGGAGGAGTTCCCGATCCGCAGCGTCGGCGTCATGCAGGCCTTCGCGTTCAACATCCGCCGCGACAAGTTCAAGGATCCGCGGGTGCGCCGCGCCTTCAACACCGCGTTCGACTTCGAGGAGATGAACAAGCAGATCTTCTTCGGCCAGTACAAGCGGATCGCCAGCTACTTCGAAGGCACCGAGCTGGCCTCGTCCGGACTGCCGGAGGGGCGCGAGCGCGAGATCCTGGAGAGCGTCAAGGACAAGATCCCGGCCGAGGTGTTCACCAAGCCCTACACCAACCCGGTCGGCGGCAATCCCGAGGCGGTGCGCGCCAATCTGCGCGAAGGCACGCGACTGCTGCGCGAGGCCGGCTACGAGATCCGGAACCAGAAGCTCGTCGACGGCAAGACGGGCGAGCCCTACACGGTCGAGTTCCTCGCCTCCGATCCGAACTCCGAGCGCTTCGTGCTGTTCTACAAGCCGTCGCTCGAACGCCTGGGCATCACCGTGTCGGTGCGCACCGTCGACGACGCCCAGTACGAGAACCGGATGCGCCAGTGGGACTTCGACGTCACCACGGCGGTATGGGCGGAGTCGCTGTCGCCCGGCAACGAGCAGCGCGGCTTCTGGGGCTCGCAGGCGGCCGACCAGCCGGGCTCGCGCAACCTGATCGGCATCAAGGACGCCGGCATCGACGCCCTGATCGACAAGGTGATCTTCGCCACCAGCCGGGCCGAGCTGGTGGCCGCGACGCGGGCGCTCGACCGCGTGCTGCTGGCGCACAATTTCGTCGTCCCGCAATGGACCTACGGCAAGGCCCGCACCGCGCGCTGGGACCGCTTCGGCCGCCCCGAGACAATGCCCGAATACGGCATGGCGGCCTTCCCGACCATCTGGTGGTGGGACGCGGCCAAGGCCACCAAGACCGGCGGCCGTTCGTGAGCCGCGGCGAAGGCGGCGCGGGGCCTCGCTTCACCTCCCCCTGGAGGGGGGAGGTCGGACCGCGAAGCGGTCCGG
>NZ_NPEX01000338.1 GCF_003258865.1 Rhodoplanes roseus
CGTGTACATGCGCGGGGGCACCAGCAAGGGCGTGTTCTTCCAGGCCCGCGACCTGCCGGCCGACCCGGCCGCGCGCGACCGCGTGCTGCTGCGCGTCACCGGCAGCCCCGATCCTTACGGCAAGCAGATCGACGGCATGGGCGCGGCGACCTCGAGCACCAGCAAGGTGGTGCTGGTGTCGCCCTCGGCGCGGCCCGGCTGCGACGTCGAGTATCTGTTCGGCCAGGTGTCGATCGAGGCGCCGCTGATCGACTGGTCGGGCAATTGCGGCAACCTCACCACGGCGGTCGGCCCGTTCGCCATCGCCCAGGGGCTGGTGCAGGCGGGCCCGGACGGGATCCGCACGGTGCGGCTGTGGCAGGCCAATCTCGGCAAGCGCATCGTCGCCCATGTGCCGGTGCGCGGCGGCGAGGTTCTGGAGGAGGGCGCCTTCGCGCTCGACGGCGTCGCCTTTCCGGCCGCCGAGATCCGCCTCGAATTCATCGATCCGGGCGGCGGCGCGCAGGGCGTGCTGCCGACCGGGCAGGCGGTCGACACGCTGCTGGTGCCGGGGCTCGGCACCGTGCAGGCGAGCCTGGTCGACGCCGGCAACCCGACCGTGATCGTCGCCGCCGCGGCGCTCGGCGTGCCGGCCGCGCTGGCGCAGGCCGAGGCGAACGCCGACGCGGCGTTCCTGGCCCGCTGCGAGGCGGTGCGCGCCGCTGGCGCCGTGATGATGGGGCTGGCGAAGACCGCGGCCGAGGCGACGGCGAACCGTCCGGCGACGCCGAAGGTCGCGCTGGTCGGACCGCCCGCCGACTATGTCGCGTCGAGCGGCCGCGCCGTCGCGGCGCACGACATCGACGTGGTCGCCCGGATGATCTCGATGGGCAAGCTGCACCACGCCCTCACCGGCACCGGCGCGGTGGCGCTGGCCGTCGCCGCGGCGCTGCCCGGCACCCTGGTGGCGGATCTGCTCGGCGGCCCCGTGTCGGGCGGCCGCATGGTGCGGCTCGGCCACGCCTCCGGCATCCTGCCGGTCGGCGCCGAGGCGTCGCGGCGCGACGGCGCCGTGGTGGTCGACAAGGCGGTGCTCAGCCGCAGCGCCCGCCGCCTGATGGAAGGGGTCGTCCTCGTCCCCGCCGTCGTCCAAGCATCCAGCGTCGCCGCCTGACGGCGTCGCGTTTCCGGGAGATCGCCGTGACCATGATCCGATCCGCCGTCTTCGCCCTCGCCGCCCTGCTGGCCGCCGGGCCGGCCGCGCACGCCCAGGCGCCGGCGCCCGCCGCCGACTATCCGGTGCGCCAGGTCACCCTGGTGGTGCCGTACGCCGCCGGCGGCTTCGCCGACATCCGCGCGCGAAAGATCGTCGAGAAGCTCGGCAAGGCGCTGAACGCCACCGTCATCATCGACAACAAGACCGGCGCCGGCGGCGTGCTCGGCACCTCGACGATCGCCAAGTCGCCGCCGGACGGCTCGGTGATCGGCATGGGCAATCTGGCGCCGCTCGCCGTCAACGTGTCGCTGATGGGCAAGCTGCCCTACGACCCGGCGACCGACGTGGTGCCCGTGATCCTGATCGAGCGCTCGCCGCTGGTGCTCACCGCCGCCCCGAGCCAGGGCCTGAAGAGCGTCGCCGACGTGATCGCCAAGGCGAAGGCCGAGCCCGGCAAGATCACCTACGGCTCGTCCGGCATCGGCGGCGCGCATCATCTCTCCGGCGTGATGTTCGGCCGCCAGGCCGGCATCGACATCGTCCACGTGCCCTACAAGGGCGGCGGCAACGCCGCGACGGATCTGCTGGCCGGCCACATCGCCGTGATGTTCGAGATGGGCTACGCGGCGCTGCCCTCGATCGAGGCCGGCAAGATCATGCCGCTCGCCGTCACGTCGAGCCACCGCATCGGCCTGCTGCCGAACGTGCCGACCATGGCGGAGGCCGGCCTGCCGGGCTTCGAGTCGTACAACTGGCAGGGCATCGTCGCCCCCAAGGGGACGCCGCCCGCCATCGTCACGCGGCTCAACAAGGAGCTCAACGCGATCCTGCAGATGCCGGACGTGCGCGACAGCATCGTGTCTCAGGCGAGCGAGCCGGCCGGCGGGACGCCCGAGGAGTTCGCCGCCTTCATCAAGAGCGAGACCGCCAAATGGGCCGAGCTGATCCGCGCGGCCAACATCAAGCCGGAGTAGCGCGGCGCCTGCGCCGCCGCACCGCGGGCCGTCGCGGCGGGACTGCGTCGCCGGCCGCCGATCAGAAGGACCTTGACCATGCCGATGCTCGAACGCCCCGATGGCGAGCTTCCCTACGAGGTGGTCGGCGACGGGCCGCCGCTGGCGCTGGTGTCCGGGCTCGGCGGCGCCGCCGGCTACTGGACCAATCTGGTGCCGGTGCTGTCGCGCGCCTTCACGGTGATCCTGCACGACCACATGGCGACGGGCCGTTCGCGCTCGCGCCGCAGCGTGCACACGGTCGAGGCGCTCGCCGCCGACATCGATGCGCTCCTCACCCATCTCGGCTGCCCGTCCTGCAGCCTGGTCGGCCACTCGACCGGCGCGGCCGCCGGCCAGATCCTGGCGCAGGACTATCCGGGCCGGATCGACAAGCTGGTGCTGTACGGCGGCTGGGCCGGGCCCGATCCGCACTTCGCGCACTGCTTCAAGGTGCGCCGGCGGATGCTGACCGAGATCGGCGTGCCGGCCTACAACGAGGCGGGGCCGATCTTCCTCTATCCGCCGCTGTGGATCAGCCGAAACCCGGACAAGGTCGCCAAGATCATCGCCGACAACGACGCCGCCCCGCCGAAGCAGGAGGACATCGCGGCCCGCATCGACATGATCGTCGGCTTCGACCGCCGCGCCCGCATGGCCGAGATCGGGGTGCCGACGCTGGTGGTGTGCGCCAGCGACGACATCCTCACGCCGCCGCATCTGTCCGAGGAGCTCGCCGCCGGCATTCCGGGCGCCCATCTGGTCACGCTGCCCTGGGGCGGCCACGCCTGCTCGCAGACGGCGCCGGAGGAGTTTCTGGCGAGCGTGCTGCCGTTCCTGCGCGGGCGGTGAGCGAGCCGCCGGCGGTTCGCGGGGGAGGATGACGTGCCGCGCCACATCGTCTGTCTCAGCGTCGATCTCGACGTGTCGGACCGTGACGCCTGCGAGGTCGGCGCCGCGCGCCTTCTCGATCTCCTGAAGGATCGCGGTCTGCGCTCCACCTGGTTCGTGCCCGGCCACGCCCCCGGCACTGATCGCGCGCTGTGCGAGCGCCTGGTGCGCGACGGCCACGAGATCGGCGTCTTGGCCGCAGCGTCGCACCCCGAGACTGCCGTGATGCAGGCCGTCGAGGCGATCCGCGACGTCGCCGGCGCGCCGCCGTGCGGATTTCGGACGACGTCCGGACACGAGCCCGGCCCAGGGACGCCCGCGTGGCGCGGCGTGCCGGGCTTCGCGTACGACTCCTCCCGCGCCGGCCTGAGCTGGTGGCCGACGCGATTGCGGCCGCACGGTACTGGCGCGCCTTCGGCGGCCGACCTGATCGACATGCCGATCACGCTGACGCTCGGCGGCCCATCGATGCCGGCCCGCGCCGTCCTGCAGGACTGGAGCGACGAGTTTCTGTTCATGCGCGAGAGCGTGAACTTCGGCGTGCTGACCTGTGCGATGCCGCTCGCCACGATCGCGCGCGGCGCCTGGTTGCGCGCCTTCGGGTCGTTCCTGGACACGGTGACGGCCGGCACCGCCGCCGTCCTCACCCTCGACGCCGCCGCCCGCGAGGCGGGCGAGCGCATCGGGATCTGATCAGGTTCGAGCGCCCTCCGTCAATCCACGATGTTGTAGCCGCCGTCCACGTAAAGGGTCTCGCCGGTGATCAGGCGGGCGGCGTCGTGGGCCAGGAAGGCGGTGGCGAGGCCGACATCGTCGATCGAGACGAGCTTGTGGGCCGGCGCCTTGCCGCGCGCCTTCTCCAGCAGGTCGTCGAACTCCGGGATGCCGGAGGCGGCGCGGGTCGCCAGCGGGCCGGGCGAGATCGCGTGCACCCGGATTCCCTTGGGGCCCAGCTCGGCCGCCAAATAGCGTACCGAACTCTCCAGCGCCGCCTTGGCGACGCCCATGATGTTGTAGTGCGGCACCACGCGCTGGCTGCCGTAATACGTCATCGTGAACAGCGCGCCGCCGTTGGTCATCAGCGGCTCGGCCAGCTTCGCCATGCGGATGAACGACCAGCACGACACGTCCATGGTGGTGAGGAAGCCCTCGCGATCGGCGTCGATGACGCGGCCTTCCAGCGTCTGCTTGGGCGCGAAGGCGATCGAGTGGATGACGAAGTCGAGCCGGCCCCAGGTCTTGGCGATGGTCTCGAACACCGCCTCCATCTGGCCCGGCGCCCGCACGTCGAGCGGCATGAACATCTCCGCCTCGACCTCCTCGGCGAGCGGCGCGACATGCGGCTTCGCCTTCTCGTTCAGATAGGTGACGGCGAGCTCGGCGCCGAGCGCCCGGAAGGCACGGGCGCATCCCCAGGCGATCGACTGGTCGTTGGCGATGCCGACGATCAGGCCGCGGTTGCCTTCGTGGATCTTGGCCTTGTAGACGGGAATCATCTGGGACCTCTGCTGACGGAAGACGAGCCGACGAGAGCGGCCGTGTGGCGGGCGATCATCAGTTCCTCGTTGGTCGGCACCACGAGGAGTGCGAGGCGGCTGTCGGGTGCCGAGATGCGGCTGCGCCCCTCCGCATTGGCGGCCGGGTCGATCTCGGCGCCGAGCCAGGCGAGCCGCGCGGCGACGGCGGCGCGCAGCCGCGCCGAGTTCTCGCCGATGCCGGCCGTGAACACGACGCCGTCGAGGCCGCCGAGCGCCGCCGCCAGCATGCCGGCCTCGAGCCCGATCCGGTAGACGAAGAACGCGATGGCGGAGGCGGCGCGCGGATCGTCGGACGCCTCCAGGTCGCGCATGTCGTTGCCGATGCCGGACAGGCCCTTCAGACCGCATTCGCGATACAGGAAGTGCTCGATCGCGGCCGCGTCCATGCCCTTCGCGGTCATCAGATGCAGGATGACGCCGGGGTCGAGCCGGCCGGGCCGGGTGCCCATCGGCAGCCCGTCCAGTCCGGTGAAGCCCATGGTGGTCTCGACGCTGCGGCCGGCGGAGAGCGCGCACAGCGAGGCGCCGCTGCCGAGATGGGCGACGATCACGCGCCCGCGTGCGATGTCGGGCGCCACCTCGGGCAGGCGGCTGGCGACATACTCGTAGGAGAGGCCGTGGAAGCCGTAGCGGCGGACGCCCTCGTCGTGGAGCGCCTGCGGAATGGCGAAACGATCGGCGAGCGGATCGCGGCCGCGATGGAAGGCGGTATCGAAGCAGGCGACCTGCGGCAGGTCGGGCCGGCGCTCGAGGAGGGTGCGGATCGGCGCGAGATTGTGCGGCTGGTGCAAGGGCGCGAGCGGCACCAGCCGCTCCAGGTCGGCCAGCACGGCCGGGCTCACCCGGACCGGCCTGTCGTAGGTCGGGCCGCCGTGCACGACCCGGTGGCCGACCGCGGCGAGCGTCACGCCGGTCTGGCCGCGCAGCCAGGTCTCGGCGACGTGGAGCGCCGCCGGCAGGTCCGGCACCGCCGCGGGTGCCAGCGCCTTGTCGACCAGGGTCTCGCCGTCGGCGCCG
>NZ_NPEX01000033.1 GCF_003258865.1 Rhodoplanes roseus
GCCGTCCGCCGCTGGCGCGCCGCCCGGCGGGCCGCCGGTGACGAGGCCGGCGCCGCGCCGGACGCCCCATGGCCGCCATGACCGAAAGGCTCTCGCCGGATCTCTGCGTCGTCGGCGGCGGGGCGGCCGGCCTGTCGGTGGCTGCCGCGGCGGCGGGCTTCGGGGTGCCCGTCGTGCTCGTCGAGCGCGGCCGGATGGGCGGCGAATGCCTGAACGCCGGCTGCGTCCCGTCCAAGGCGCTGATCGCTGCGGCCCGGCACGCCCGGGCGGTCGACGAGGCGCATCGCTTCGGGGTCCAGGCCGGGCCGGCGATGGTCGACATGGCAGCGCTGCGGGCCCATGTCCGGGCGACGATCGCCGGGATCGCACCGACCGACTCGGCCGCCCGGTTCACGGCTCTGGGCGTCCGCGTGATCGCCGGCACGGCCCGTTTCACTGGGCCGGACAGCTTGGCCGTGGACGACGCAACCGAGATCACCGCACGCCGCGTCGTGATCGCCACCGGATCGTCCCCCAGGCTCCCGCCGGTTGCGGGCTTGGCCGACGTCCCCTTCCTCACCACCGAGACGGTCTTCGACCTCGATGTGCTGCCCCGCCACCTCCTGGTGATCGGCGCCGGGCCGGTCGGGCTCGAGCTCGGGCAGGCGTTCCGCCGGCTGGGCAGCGGCGTCACGCTGGTCGAGGCCGGCGAGCCGCTCGCCGGCGAGGACCCCGAGGCCGCCGCGAGCGTGCTGGCGGCGCTGCGACGCGAGGGCGTCGACATCCGGCCGCATGCCGGCATCGCCCGCGCCTTTCGGGCCGGCGGAGCCGTCGCGCTGACGCTGGACACCGGCGAGACGCTCACCGGCAGCCACCTCCTGGTGGCGGCCGGCCGCGTCCCTTCCCTCGCCGGCCTCGATCTCGACCGGGCCGGCATCGCGCACGGCCCCGACGGCATCCGGGTCGACGCGGCGCTGCGCACGACGAATCCTCGCGTCTACGCCATCGGCGACGCCATCCCGGGGGCGCGTTCGACCCACGGGGCGAGCCATCAGGCCGCGCTCGTGATCCGCAACGCGCTGTTTCGCCTTCCGGTCCGGTTCGATCCAGACGCGGTCCCGCGGGTGGTGTTCACGGATCCCGAGCTCGCCCGGATCGGGCCGACCGAGGCCGCGCTGCGGGCCCGCGGCGAGTCGTTCCGGGTGCTGCGCTGGCCGCTCGCCGACAACGACCGGGCCCGCGCCGAGCGCGACATTCCGGGGCATGTCAAATTGGTAACGACACGCCGCGGCCGCATTCTCGGCGCAAGTATCGTGGGTGCCCATGCGGGCGAGATGATCACGACCTGGGGCCTCGCGGTCCGGAACCGCCTCTCCGTGCGGGATCTGGCCGAGCAGGTGGTGGCCTATCCGACCCGCGGGGAGATCGGGAAACGCGCCGCAATGACGTTCTATTCCCGAACCCTGACCAATCCGATGGTGCGCCGGATGGTCGGCTGGTTGCGTCGGTTGGGCTGATGGACGCCAAGACTGCACTCCACACGCAAGGCGGGCCACCGGAGCTCGCACCGCCTCCGGCCGGTACGGCGGACGTCGCCCCGCCGCACGGCGTGCTGGCGACGGCGCGAAACATCGCAATACCGCGCTTCGGGCTCTCCGGCCGCCTGCTCGTGCTCACCATCTTGTTCGTGATGCTGGCCGAGGTGCTGATCTACGTCCCCTCGATCGCCAATTTCCGGCTGAGCTGGCTGAGCGACCGCCTCGCCGCCGCCCACACGGCCGCGCTGGTGCTCGACGCCGCGCCGAGCGGCATGGTGCCCGAGAGCCTGAGCCGGCAGATCCTGGACAGCATCGGGGCGCGCGCGGTCGCCATGAAGATGGGTCGCGAGCGCCGCCTGCTCGCCACCACCGAGCTGCCGGCCGCGGTGAGCCAGGAGGTCGACGTCCGCGCCGTCGATGCGCCCACCGCGATCGTCGACGCCTTCAAGACGCTGCTGACCGGCCACGACACCGACCTGATCCGCGCCGTCGGCCCCGCCCCGATGGGCGGCGAGTTCGTCGAGATCGTGCTGGAGGCCGGGCCGCTCAAGCAGGCCATGTGGCGCTTCTCGCGCAACGTGCTGCTGCTCTCGCTGGTGATCTCCGGCATCACGGCCGCGCTGGTCTATCTGGCCCTCCACGTGCTGTTCGTACGGCCGCTGCATCGCATCACGGCCAACATGACGGCGTTCCGGGCCAATCCGGAGAATCCCAACCGCATCGCCCGCCGCTCCACCCGCGAGGACGAGCTCGGCATCGCCGAGCGCGAGCTCGCCGCCATGCAGACCGACCTCGCCTCGATGCTGGCGGAGCGCTACCGGCTCGCCGCGCTCGGCCTGGCCGTGTCGAAGATCAACCACGACTTGCGCAACCTCCTCAACTCGGCGCAGCTCATCTCCGACCGCCTCGGCAGCATCGCCGACCCGCAGGTGCAGCGCTTCGCCCCCAAGCTGATGCTGGCGCTGGAGCGGGCGATCGCCTTCTGCGAGACGACGCTCGCCTATGGCCGGGCCCAGGAGCCGCCGCCGGACCGCAAGCCGGTCGCCGTCGACGCGCTGGTCGAGGAAGCGCGCGAATCCCTCGGTCTCGGCCTAGACGGGCCGATCGGCTGGGTCACGGCGATCGAGCGCGGGCTGACGCTCGACGCCGACTACGAGCAGATGCTGCGCGTGCTGGTGAACCTGGTGCGCAACTCGGTCCAGGCGCTGGAGGGCCGCGCCCCCAACGAGCCGGGACGCGACCAGATCCGAATCAGCGGCCGGCGCGAGGGCACCGTCGTGGTGCTCGAGGTCTCCGACACCGGCCCCGGCCTGACGAGCCGGGCGCGAGAGCACCTGTTCGAGGCGTTCCGCGGCTCCACCCGCTCGGGTGGCACCGGCCTCGGCCTCGCCATCGCGGCCGAGCTGGTGCGCCTGCACGGCGGCGAGATCGGCCTCGTCGAGGGCACGCTGGGCGCCACCTTCCGGATCGCGATTCCCGACCGCGCCGTCGACCTGCAGGACCGCCGCGACCAGCGCGCCCGGGCGTGAGCCGGCCCGCCAGGAGGCGCGAGATCGAGCCCCACCCCTGTCCGTCGTGAGCCCCGAGACCGGGCATATGGGTTCCGGGGGCGCCGACCTGCGGTCCGTGCCCCGGACCGACGGAGCAGACCCCAAAACCCGGCCATGCACGGACCGCCGTCGCGATCCCGTCACCTACGTCTTGCCAAGCCGGCGCCGACTCGCTAGCTATGCGTCGCCGCGCCCCGGCGTCCCCTGGACGCTCGCGGGCGAACCGGCCACGCGCCCGTAGCTCAGCTGGATAGAGCACCAGACTACGAATCTGGGGGTCGGACGTTCGAATCGTTCCGGGCGCGCCAATTATATCAAACACTTAGCTGTAGTTTGAGCTTGCACCTGCTTATCGCGAGCCCACACTGATAATCAGCTGGTAAGCAATTCTTTGGAGCCGCTAGGATGCGGCGCCTGCCGGGTGATTTGCGCAGGCACGGCGCAAGCAGACGGTCCGCGAATGCGACGCTGCATGGCGGTTAGCGTTTAGCCTTGCGAAAGCCGTGCTGTCGAATGAAACGCCGCGAACAGACCTGCGCTTTTTAAGAAGTGTGTTTTGGGTTCGAATCCCACTCCCTCCGCCAGTAAAATTACCTCCCAGTAATATCATAAAAATCAATAATTTACCGCGGTGCACAATGCGTCGTACCCTAACGCTGCCCCCAACGCTCCGACCCCAACTGCTGTGCTGGCAGCGACCTCAACCCCGACGATTATCCCGGCTACGACACCGCGTGGTCGTTCTTCGCCCGGACCGAGCCGTGGACGCTCGACTTGATGACCGACCCGGTTCGCGGCCTCGTCGCCGACGATCGGAAGGCCCGGAAGCTGGCCGACACGGTGGCGGCCCCCATGCTGACCGTAACGGCGCCCGACGTGCTCCGCGCGGCCGGCATCGAGGACATCACGGCGGTGCCGACCGCTGTCTGGCATGTCGTCTTCCCCGACAATCCCTGACGTTCGGCGGACGGTCCCGAGGCGGCCCGTAGGCGGTCGCTGGTGAGTTCTTCAGGGCGGGCGGTGGCGTTGTCATCGTCCGCCCTGGGTGTCTGTGCGGGATCCAGAATGGCGCCACGGGCACGGGGCCTTACTTCCGATCGGACGTGAGCATCTACGACTTCACCGCCCTGATCGAGGGCCTGGAGACCACCCACAAGGTCCGCGTGGTGACCCTCGACGGGGCGCCCTGGTTCGTCGGGGGTGACGTGTGCGCCGTGCTGGGGCTGCGGCCGGACTGGAACACGTACCGGGCCCTGCACGACGACGAGCACAAGAGCCTGTCGAAGAGGGCGTGCTCGGACCACGCTCTCTTCCCCGGCCGCGCCGCCTGGGTTCACGTCCTCTCCGAGCCCGGCCTCTTCCGCCTCGTCATGCGCAGCGACAAGCCGATCGCCCGGCCGTTCCAGGACTGGGTGGTCCGTGAGGTGCTGCCGGCGATCCGCAAGACGGGCGGCTACGTCCTGGCCGGCGCCGACCCGGCGGCCGTGGAGGTGGGTGCGACCGAGATGATGCCGCTGCCGGCGACCTTCACGGAGGCGCTCCGGCAGCACGCCGCAACCCTGATCCGGCTCGCCGAGGAGCAGGAGGCCCACGCCAAGACCGAGGCCGAGCGGCAGGCGGCCGTGGCGGCGAAGGCGCTGGCCAAGGGCGAGAGCCGGTTCAATCGGATTGAACTGACGGATCGGCGAGGCCGCCCGGGAGAAACCGGGACACTAACAGTAAGCACAGAACGCTCAACTTAGAGCGCGTGATCTTATCAATTTGCAGCCTCTGGTACGATAGGGGCCACAACAGCTTAAACGCGGACCGCCCCGCCCTCTGACGGGCCTGGCCACCCGGCTGGCGACACGCGCCCATCTTCAACAACACAGGTGAACATGACCACCACTAATACATCCACCACCGCCTTCGCCGATGGCTCGTGCCTCGGCAACCCCGGCCCCGGCGGCTGGGCTTGCATCATCACCGATCCGACCGGCACGACGCGCACCCTGAGCGGTGGCGAGCCCGACACCACGAACAACCGGATGGAGCTGACGGCCGCGACCACCGCCCTTGGGGCGATGGCGGACGACGCCCCGGCCGTGCTGTTCCTCGACAGTGAGTACGTGGTGCGGGGTGCCCGGGAGTGGCGGCCCCAGTGGGAGCGCCGCGGGTGGCGCAACGCCAACCGGAAGCCCGTCGCCAACGCCGACCTCTGGCGGGCGCTGTTCGCCCTTGTGGACGCCCGGCCGCTCGTCGAGTTGCGGTGGCTTCGGGGACACGCCGGCGATGCCGGGAACGAGGCCGTCGACCGGATCGCACGGGCGGAGGCCGAGAAGGTCCGCCTCGCCACCGTGGGGGTTCGCGCGTGACGGACACCGCGAACGTCTGGGCTGATTTGGACGACGCCGCCGCCTCGATCCACGCACAGGTCGAAGTTGACGACATCGTGGTCCGCCCCGAGTGGCAGGTGCGGGACCGCTTCGATCAGCGCCTGTGCTGGGACTACGTCACCGCCTACGCCAACGGGGCCGCCATGCCGCCGATCCAGCTCGCCCGTGTCAACGGAGCGCTCATCCTGATGGACGGCGCCCACCGGCTGGCGGCGCAGCAGCACATGAAGCGCGAGGCCGTCGAAGCCGTCGTCACGGACCTGTCGGAGGACGAGGCGCGATGGCAGGCGGCCCTGGCGAACACCCGAAACGGCGCCCGGCTGCGGCAGAGCGAGAAGCGCACCGTGTTCGACGTCTACATGGCGCAGGGCCGCTATCGGAAAGGCCGCGGCGTCAAGTCGTACCGGGAGATCGCCCGTGAAATGGGAGGACTGGCGAGCAAGTCGGCGATCGAGAAGTGGATGAAGAAGGACCACCCGAAGATCGCGAAGCGGATGGCCAGCGCGAGGGACTTCACAGCCGGCCCCGATGCCCCCGCCGAGCGCCCACCGACGCCTTACGAGCGCGTCGTGGGAAGCATTGAGGGCGTGGCCCGACAGGCAGTGGCGGAGGCGCGGGCCTTGTGCCCGACCGCCCGGCTGGCCCTTGCGGCAAGGCTGCGGAAGGCGGCTCAGGCGCTGACCGAAGCCGGACCGTGGAGGCACGAGCAAGCAACTGACGAAACAGCGGATTTCTGAGGAGTGTCCACGGTGGACACCCCAGGAGCCATAGCGGACGGGAAGCCCCTGCAGCGCAATGGCTTTTCGGGCCTCGTCGGGTCACCGGGAACATCGCCCGTCCGGGGGCGTAGCATAGCGCCGGGGGATCCGCGGATGGGACCCGTTGGGTAAGGACCCGGCGTGTTCTGGCGACAATTTCCGAGCCGCCCCCTCGATCCGCGCTGCCATGCCAAGTCCCCCCGCCCGGCCCTAGCGATCAACGTGGTGGACGTGGTCGATTGTTGATCTACTGCTTCGACAGCACGTCAGCCTGGACCCGCTGCCAGTGCTGATCTCCCCGGGGGGGACCGCTCGACCGATGCTAGATCCGACCTCCCGATGACGGGGCGCATTTAACGTCAGGGTGCTCTAGCGTCGATAAATAACGCTGGGCGGCCAGCGCCATTTCTGCTCGCGGGAGCACCCGAGAAAGCCCGCACCGAAGTCCGCCGACAAGAAGCGGATCGGACCCCTGCGTCCTGCCCGTGGGAGAGCCTGGCATTGAGGGGCCAAGCCCTCCCGTGCCCTGCCAACGCCCGGCGTTAATCGGTAGTACGCACGTACTCATCAAACGATGGAAAATTCTGGTCGGCCTTCGCAATGCTCTCGTCAAGCATGTTTATTACGGCTTTGAGCTGTTCGGCTGAAAGCCCCGTCTCCCGCGCTCGAAGGCGCGAGGCGTCTTCTAAGACTAGCTTTGCGTAATTGCACTGTTCTCGCAGAAGTATGGCTAGCCCGCGTATGTCGCGAGCTGCAATCATGTCATCCCCCTTAGCGTAAACAATAACATTCATACAGCCCTGTATTTCCATAAGCGTCGTATAGAAGGAGACAACAAGAGCCGGGCGTGAAAGGCGACTTATACGGTCCGCCACAATTGGATAGATGACAGGAGAGGGGATGAACATCACTATTGGGAGGCCCCCACGAGGACACGAGAACTCTCCTTTGAGAACCTTCGTGCATAATTCCAATTTACCAGCTACGTACTTTGCAAGAAACGCAATTTCCATGATTATTGCAATCAGCGTCTTCTCAGCCTCGTCGTCTCTTTGGCCTCTTAACGTTAAGTAGACAGCCAGAGCTGCGCCAATAGCGCCTACAGCGCCGCCGATAATACCTCCCAATGCACTGGCGACCTCGCCCGCCTTTGAGTTGAAGAGAGACGTGATAAAAGTACAGAGCAAGAGCGTAAAGAAAAATATTACAAGACCAACGAGGGTGTTGGTGTTTTGTGGCATCTAAAGTGCTCCCGAACCTTTGATAGCATGCGCAAAGTATCCCAGGCGCTGCTGTCCGGCTAGAAGATCCGGTGAAACAAGCGACCGCTAGGGTATAGCCATACGGACAATGTGGATGTGCCAATTTCCAATGTCCGTATGGGTTGAATTCGATCTACGGACAGGCTACTGTGCGGACAGTACCCATACGGACGTCCCGGAGCCTGCCATGTCCACCATCCTCTACGCCCGCGTCTCCACCGCCGAGCAGACCCTCGACCATCAGCGGACCCACGCCGAGGCGTCCGGGTTCAAGATCGACGAGGTCGTCGCCGATCACGGCGTTTCCGGCATCAGCACCCGGCTCCGCGACCGTCCGCAGGGGCGGCGGCTGTTCGACATGCTCCGCGCCGGTGACGTGCTGGTCGTGCGCTGGGTGGACCGCCTCGGGCGCAACTATTCGGACGTCTGCGACACCATCCGCGAGTTCATGCGCCGCGGCGTTGTCATCCGCACCGTCATCAACAACCTGACGTTCGACGGCGCCACCAAGGACCCGATGCAGCAGGCCGTCCGGGACGCGCTGATCGCCTTCATGGCGGCAACCGCACAGGCCAACGCCGAGGCGATCAAGGAAGCCCAGCGGGCCGGGATCGAGGTGGCGAAGGGCCGGGAGGACCACCGCTACCTCGGCCGGAAGCCCAGTTACACCCGCGAGCAGTTCGCCGAGGTCCGAGGTCTGCTCGGTCAGGGCACTGAGATCACGCGGATCTCCAAGACCACCGGCCTAAGCCGACAGACGGTCTACCGGATCAAGAACGACCCTACGGAAGCGGAGGCGGCTCTGATTGTGTGGGAGGGCAGGGGGAAGGCGGACCTCGGAGTGCAGTGATTGGACAGTCGGCGGCCGAGATGTTTTCCAGGCGGTCCGAGCCCATCTGTCTTATTTGCCGCTTCACCCTGTCTGCAGAAACAGCACCGCCCAGCGTGAAGCAGCGTACCGAAGGCGTGATGCCCCTCGTGGCGGGGTTCTGTAGAGGAGCCCACTTTGCCGTTTTCCCGTCCGGCAACACATGCTGGAGAGCTGCGGCGGGAAGCATCGCCGAGCATGCTCCCCACCAGATGGTGCCGAAAAGGGTCACCGCGCCTTCCTGCTTCTGGCCTTTTTCTTTGGGAGGCAAGCGACCTTGATCGCCGCAAAGACGATGATGGGCGGATGATCGCCAACCGCAGTTATCGAGGTTATGAAGTTGAATATGTAATCGGTAATTGTATGCATTACAGTATCCTTTGTTAAAAGCATTTGTTAGCAATGTAAGTTCAGAACTAGAAGCAAAAACAGTCGCTTGGTGGCGACTGACTAGGTATGCGCCGCGCGGCGGCGGGCCGTCAAGAAATTTTTGTGTGCGGTCACAGCGCGTATTAAAATGGTTTTACATGAGGCGTCAGGATGATCGCAATAAGGTCATCCGCGGGGCAGCCTCACTGCCTCGACGCACTTCCGCTTGAGGTCGACCAGTTCCGCATCCGAGTAGGTCCGCAGCATCTGCGCGGCGCCCTTCTCGTCCCAGCCCATCACCTTGAAGATCACGTTGGGTGGCTGGCCGGACGCCTCTGCCTTGGTCGCGAACCAGCGCCGGAACGAATGGAAATTGACCTTCGACCGGCGAGCGCCGGGGCGGTGATCGTCGACACCGAGACCGCGGCGGTAGGTGTAGAAGCGCTTCGACACCGCCATGGTGCGGTTGCCGTCCAATCCCTCGGGGAAGTCCGGGAAGATGTAGCCGTCATCCGACCGGCCCTTGGTCCGCCGCGCCACGATCTTCCGTAGGGCCGAGTGGATCGGCACCTTGCGGACCGCGGCGTCCGTCTTTCCCTTCCAGACGCTGAAGCAGTCGTTGCGGCAGTCCTTGACGCGAAGTCGGCCGATCTCGTCGATGCGCATCCCCGACAGCGCCGCGATCTTCATCACGTCCGCCAGATCGAGGTCGGGGTCGCCCCTGAGCAAGGTGCTCATCTCCTCATCGGTGAAGGCGCGTTCGGGGCCGAGTGGCCCGTCCGGGTCGATGCGGTTGCGCTTCAGCTTCGGAAGCGACTTGCCCAGCCACGGATTGCCCTTGATGCCGCGGTTGTTGCCCAGCCACTTCCAGTACTGGCGCAGCAAGGAGAGCTTCTTGTTCGCGGTCTTCCACGGCATGCTCCGGTTCACCAGCGCCTCGTCCCGGAAGTCCGCCGCCACCCGGTCGTCCACCGTCTCGAGGAACATGCGGCGTCGATTCTCGGAGCACCAATCTGCGAACTGCTGCAGCGTCTGCCGCGCTTCCTGCTTGGTCTTGTCGTTGTAGGTCGTGGCGTTCAGCCAGCGGTCGAGGAAGGCGTCCAGCGGCGTCGCCTTGCCGGTGGCGAGGTCCAGGAAGGCCTGCGCCTTGTCGGCGGGCGCCTCGTCGTCATGGTCGTGGAGGGAGGGGCGACGGATCGCCATGTCGATCGCCTCGGCCCGCTCGACAATCCGATCCAACAGGACCTCGCGCTCGTCCTCGTCGTCCGCCCTGGTGATGTGCTCCCGCCATTCCAGTGCTTCCTGGATGACCGGGTCCCCCTGATCGCCCTTCGGCCTGCCGGCGGCGGTGACCTCCGCCTTGAGGTCCTTGACCACACCCCATCGAGCCGCCCGCGCGATGTCCAAGTTCGTCGTCTGCAGCGAGCGGACCAGCCGCTTCTTGCCGAGCACACCACGCAACGTCCGCGGCACCTCGACGGTGGCGTACCACGTTGTCCCGTCGCCCCGCGGCTGTGTCAGGTAGCGGTAGTCGCCGCGACCGCTCGTCGCCCCGGTCTCGATCCCATGCCCCTAACGCTGCCCCCAACGCTCTGCCCCTAACGCTTAGGCCAAGAAGTGGCCGAATGCCAGTCTTTTCTGGGGTTCATGGGTCAACGGGGGAGGGTCCCACTCCCTCCGCCAGCAGACAAGATAACGCATTGGATCATAAAGATTTTTTGATTGGTGTGCGGCCGTGCCCATACCGCTACCCATATTTGGCTCGGCGCAGGTGGACGTCGTCACTGATCGCCTTGGCGCCGTGCAATGCCGCTCCCCTGGACAAAACGAGGCGCGAATGAGGCATCGTTAGCCTCAGAGCCTGAAAACGATTCGATATCTCTCGAGTCGATGACGGACAGGGTGAGCTCGCCCTCGGCGGGAAGTGCGTGCCGGGCGGTTGTTGTGCTGGCCGTGGCGAGGCGCGGGCTGGCGGGGGTTGCTGCCGGGGTCTGAGGTCGAGGTGTCCCGACCGCGGCGGCGGCTGTCGGCTCACGCGCCGATCAGGCGCCGATCACGCGCCGATCAGGCGCCAGGAACAGACCATGTTGTGGGTCAGGGCGTGCCACAGGGCGATGGTCCTGACCTTGTCGAGGCCGCGCACGAGGAACCGGGTCAGCCCGCGATTGCGGGCCTGGGCATTGGCGCATTCCGCCGTGGCGGCGCGCTCCTTGTAGATAGTCTTGGCGGCGTCGCTCTTCATGCGCTCTCGCCAGGCGGCGACGCCGGGCGGATCGTCGGGGAGCGGAACATGGCGGTCACGCCCCGGATCGCGCGGCGTCGGCACCGGCACGAAGGTCTCGACCCCGTCCCTGGCCAGAGCCTCGATGTCGTCGAGCTTGGCGAAGCCGCCGTCGGCGAGATGCTGGCGCGGTCGCCGGCCGTAGTGCGCGGCCAGTTGGTCGTTCATCGGCGCCATCTTGCCCATGTCGGAGCCGATCGGGTCGACCGACACGCCGGCGATGGCGCCGCTGGTGGTGTCGCTGGCGAATTGCACGTTGAAGGCCGGCCGGAAGCCGCCGTCGGCCATCTTCATGACCCGCGCCTCGGCGTCGGTGGTCGAGGCGCGGGGCTCCGGCTCGGGCTTTTTGCGGGCTTGTGCGGCCGCCGGCTTCGGCTTGCGGGCGTCGCGCTCGGCCTGCCGGCGCACCTTGTCCTGCTGGCGCGCCTTCAGCTCCGCCGTCGCCGCCAGCGCCGCACGAACCCGTCGCTCGCGTTCCTTCGCGGCGCGCTGCCGCGCCGCCGCCTGCCGCCGGCTGCCTGCCGCCGGATCGGCGTCGAGCTCCGCCCGCAGGTCGCGCACGGCCTGCTCGGCCCCCCGCAGGCAGTCCTCCAGGGTCGAATGACGACGGAACGACGCCGCCCCTGCCGCCGCCCGCACCCGCACGCCGTCCTGCGCCACCCGGTCGAGGCTCGCCACCCCGGCCCGCACCAGCGCCGCGAAGCTGTCCACCAGAAGCCGCTCCAGCACCGCCCCCTGCGCCACCCGGAAGTCCACCAGCGTCTTGGCGTTGGTCCCCACCCCGCCGCACAGCCACTGGAACGCCACGTGCTCCCCGCACAGCCGCGCCACCTCGCGGGCGCTGCCGATCCCCTCCACGGTCGCGTAAAGCCACAGCGCCATCAGGATGCGCGGGTCCGCGGGCGGGTGCCCCGCACGACCCTCCACCGCCTTGATGGTCGCGTGCAGGGCCGACAAGTCGAGCCCATCCACGAACTCCCACACCAGCCGGACCCGATGATCCTCCGGCACCAGCTCGTCGAGGCTCAGCGGCCGCCATTCCACTTGGCTGCGCTCCGCAAGCCGAAGCCGCGGCGCCCCACCCCCGGCCCGCGCCGGCGCCCCTTGCTCCGGCAAAGCTCCGAACAGCCCGTCCCGATCACAAGATCCCATCGCCGCATGCTCCGAGAATCAAACGCGACGATTCTTCGCACGCGACGACAGCCCGATCCTCCCAAATCGAGGAGGGTCGAAAGATTCTCAGGCTCTCAGCCCATCGTCGCCGGCAGCGGCGCGCATTGGCCGAGCAGCGCCGCCACGTTCGAGAAGCCGGGCCTGTTCGAGAAGGACTTGATCATCGAGATCACCGGGCAGGAGGGACGTCGTTTCTGGGGTGTGAGCAAGCTGTCCAGCGGCGCCGAATCCACCAACGAGCCGTTCATCGGCGCGTTTGCGGGTCGCGACGGCAAGAAGCTGGTCATGGCCGATACGGACGGCTACTTCACAGCCGAGCTCGTCGACGCCGACACGCTGTCGTTCTGCTACGCCCACGCTGGCGGCAAGACGGCGTCGAGCGTGGTGAGCTGCAACGAGGTGAAGCGCGCGCGCTGACGCCGGCCAGGCGGGGACCCAAGCCCGCATCGGCGAATCCGCTGTCGGCGGAGCTGGCGCAGATGAAGCGGGAGAACGCGCGGCTCGCCCGGAAGCTGGCCCATGCCGAGGCGATCATCGACATCCAAAAAAAGTTGCGGCCCTGGTGGGGATTCCGCTGGCGACGCTGGACGGCGACGACGAGCCATGATGGACGCGATCCTCGCCTCGGCGCCGACGCCCGGCCTGACCGCCGGCGCCTGTGCGGCCCTGAACGTGCCGCGCGCCAGCGTCTACCGGCAGCGTTCCCGGCTGGCCGGGCCGCCGCCCGCACGGCCTCCCAGACCGAGCCCGGACCGCGCGCTGACGGTCGTGGAACGCAACACCGTGCGCGACCTTCTGCGGGCGCCGCGCTTCGTCGACCAGGCCCCCGCCGAGGTCTATGCCGGCCTGCTCGACGAGGGCGTCTACCACTGCTCGATCCGCACCATGTACCGCATCCTGGCCGCCGACCGGGAAGTCCGCGAGCGTCGTGATCAGCGGCGCCATCCGGTCTACGCGAAGCTGGAGCTGTTGGCACGCGCTCCCAACCAGGTGTGGTCGTGGGACATCACCAAGCTGATGGGGCCGGCCAAATGGTCGTACTTCTATCTCTACGTGATCATCGACATCTTCAGCCGCAGGGTGGTCGGCTGGTGCGTCGCCGATCGTGAGAGCGCCACCCTGTTCAAGGCGCTGTTCGACGACGCCATCGCCAAGCATCCGGCGCCGCCCGGGCAACTGACGCTGCACGCCGACCGGGGCGGTCCCATGCGGGCCAAGGCCACGGCGCTCCTGCTCGCCGATCTCGGCGTCACCCGATCCCACAGCCGCCCGCACACCTCGAACGACAATCCGTTCTCGGAAAGCCACTTCAAAACGATGAAGTACCAGCCGCAGTTCCCGCAGCGCTTCAGCTGCATCCAGGACGCCAAGACGTTCTGCCGCGGCTTCTTCGACTGGTACAACCAGGAGCATCACCACGCCGGCATCGGCCTGATGACGCCCGACCAGGTCCACTACGGTCAGGCCGACGACGTCCACGCCGCCCGCCAGAGCACCCTCGACGACGCCTTCACCAGAAACCCGGAACGCTTCGTTCGCAAGCAGCCCCGACCGCCCACAAAACCGACCGCAACCTGGATCAATCCACCGCCGAAAAGCGAAAACATCCAAGCCTAAATTCCACGTCGGACTGTCTCAGAATCGTTGACACGTTCCGCGGCGCGACCGGCACCACCGTCTCGCGCGCCGCATGGACGCGGCACCAGTCGAGCCCTTCGAGCAGCGCCGAGAGCTGCGCCGCCGACAGCCGCACCACGCCGTCCTGCACGTGCGGCCAACGGAAGCGGCCGTCCTCCAACCGCTTCGCATACAGACATACGCCGGTGCCGTCCCAGAAGATCAGCTTCACCCGGTCGGCCCGTTTGGCCCGGAAACACGTAGACGGTCCCGGAGAACGGATCGGCCCGCATCTCCTCGCGCACCAGCGCGGCGAGCCCCTCCGCCCCTTTGCGGAAGTCGACCGGCCGGGTCGCCACCATCACCCGCACCGCGCCCGTCGGGCCGATCACGGCCGCGCCCTCAGCGCCCGAATCACCGCCGCAACCGTTCCGACCTCCGCACCGCGATCAATCCGAACGCTGACGCCATCGATCTCCAACGCGATTGTCCCGGCGACATCCGCGACCTTGCGGTTCCGCAGCGTCCGCCGACGCCGCGCCGCTGGGTCGGGCGACCGCGCATCGACGACGGCCGGAACGAACATCGGGGCCTCGACCGCCGGCGCACGCGCCACCGGCTGCCGCGCCAGTCGGCGCCACGTGAACAGTTGCTGCGGCATCAGTCCATGCCGGCGGGCGATCTCCGACACCACGGCGCCCGGCGCCAGCGTCTCCTCGACGATCCGCGCCTTGTCGTCCGCCGAAAACCGCCGCCGCCGGCCCGTTCCCGAGATCACCTCGATCCGGTGAACCGCCCCGTTGGGCTCGAGCATAGGGTCAAGATTAGACATGAGCCGATCTCCGATTCAGACCTCGATGATCGGCACACTCGGCCCTCGCACCCCCTCGCAGAAGGTGGGGCCAAAACGACGCTTACGATACTCCAGCTGCGGATCGTGCAGCTGCGAGTACTGTTGGACGCAGACGCCTATTCCCTGTCACCCATCAAGGCCGATCGCGATCGTTCGAAACAGCGTTCACGATTCCCTGGACTAGATGATCAGAATGCTCTGGAACGGATCACGATGGCCTGGAAATGACGAGCACGAGGACCGCGACCACTCGATAGCCGAGCTGGATGAGTATACCGAACCCGTAACCACAATGCTCCTAATGGTTAACTCATGATACGGGGGCTCGTGGCGCCGTAAAAGTCTCCATGAGCACACAGTTGATCGGCCTCCAAATTTCTGCTTGCGTAATTACTCCGTAGTCGCCCCCCGGAATCGCCCGAAACTCCAGCTGTCCCTCGGCCCGACCAAGACAATGTCGTAGATTTCGGGAGTACTGTCTTCCATGCCGGGCGAACCGGCCGGCATCCCCGGGACCGCGAGGAGCCGCGCCTCTGGAGCCTCGGACAGCAGCCGTTTGACTGCAGCGGCCGGAACGTGCCCCTCGATCACGTAGCCTGAAATCTCGGCCGTGTGGCAGGACTGCAGATCGTCCGGAACGCCGAGCCTACGCTTGATGGCGATCATGTCGTCGGCGTCGACGACCCGGACCGCGATGCCGGCATCCTCGATGTGGCTCGCCCACTTCCTGCAACAACCGCACGCGCGGTCCTTGTAGACCTTGAGAACGGGGGTGCCCTGCGCGACG
Organism: Rhodoplanes roseus; assembly: GCF_003258865.1. Taxonomy (GTDB): domain Bacteria; phylum Pseudomonadota; class Alphaproteobacteria; order Rhizobiales; family Xanthobacteraceae; genus Rhodoplanes; species Rhodoplanes roseus. The sequence goes on from NZ_NPEX01000033.1 coordinate 15,411, forward strand.
TAGATCCCGAGAGAGCCCATGGCCGTCACCGCGCCGAGGAGGACGAGCAATGTTCGACGGTTCAGCCTCGCAGACCTCGGCGAGCCCCGAGCCTGCTCGGGCGGATTGCGTTTCGCAGGCCGGGGCACAGAGGCGGACCGAAGTTTGCGCGGTGTCGTTGTCGGCACGTCGACCTCCGGACAAGCTCAATTCCTGGTGTGGAGCATCGGCGACTTCGGGCCCCCCTGATAGCGACACTCGTATCCGCCCGGATGCTTCAACGGCACCGCCTTCGCATAGGCCTGATAGGTCGCGGACGAATTATTTGATTTCCCGGCCGTCGGAATCCACGACGTATTGCCCGCCTGGGCTGCCCCGGAGAGCATGAGTGTTGCGATGGCCGCGCTGAAAAGCGTTTTGCTGAACATTGTTTTGCTCCGTTCGTTCGTTGAATGCGCTTCATCGCGCCTTCAATAATGAGTTCGGAGCAGCGGCTTGGCCGGTTACAATTGAGCGCCGGTCAGGCCGGGCAAATCGTATCAGGACTATTCCGGATCGTCGGATGGAGCGAGCCCAACGCTCGGCAATGCTCACAGAGGACAGATTCGTCCACGGTGCGGCTCTCATTTCCCGTCGGGCGTGCGCAGGCCGTGCCAGACGTCGCGGACCTGCTCGTAATGCACCTGGGGCTCGTAGCTCGTGGTCGCCAAGCCGAGGCTCTTGTGATCGAGGCGGCCGACGGTGGAGAGCAGCGTGTAGGAGGCGACGACGCGGTCGCGCTGGGCGAGGATCAGCCGCGAGCGGGCCTGGGTCAGATCCTGCTGCGAGTTGAGCACCTCGAGCGTGGTGCGCTGGCCGGCCTGAGCCTCGCGCTGCACGCCGGCCAGCGCGATGCTCGCGGCGCGGACTTCTGCCTCTGTGGCCGACAATGCGATCTTGGACCCTTCGTACATTACCCAGGCTCCGACCGCGGCCGTATCCGTCTGCCGCCGAATCCGATCGAGCACAATCCGCGTTTGACTGAGCACCTCTTTCGATTGACGCACCTGGGCAGCGGCAGTCCCGCCATCATAGATCGGAACGTTGAGATTGCCCATTAAGGACGCTTGGTCCGACCCTTTCATTTCGAGAGTAGTGTCCGTATTCCGCTCTCGGCTCAACGCTCCCTGCACCGTGAGCGTCGGGTAAAGCGCACCTTCCGCAACCTTGATCGCGTACTGGGCGACATCGACGTCGTAAGTCGCGCCGGCAACGGCAGGATTCTGCCGGCGGGCAACTGCGACAGCCTGCTCCCTGCCTTGCGGCAAAAGGCGGTCGACCGGCTCGGCGCCGGCGAGGCGGTCGGGCGAAGAGCCGATCACCTGTTCGTAGGTCGCTCGGCTGATCGCGAGATTGACCTCGGCGGCATTGAGGTCGGCGGTGCCTCGCGCGAGGCGGGCTTCGGCCTGGGCGACGTCGGTTGGGGTGACGTCGCCGGCTTCGAGGCGCTTGCGAGTGGTCGCCAACGTTTCACGAAGGAAAGCCAGGCTGCTCCGTTGCGCTTCGACGAGCGACTGGTTCGCCACGACACCCATATAGGCTGTAACAGCATCCAGAAGTACCGACTGTTCGACACCACGCAACGCCTCCCGTCCAGAGAGGATCTGCGACTCAGCCTGGCGAACCATGTTCCCGGTGCGAAAGCCGTTGAAGAGGACCTGAGTGATTGATAACTGTGCCGTATAACCCCGCAATGTAGCCGACTGGCTATCGCCTCCGGGCATCAATGTCCTCACTGCAATGAGGCTCGGACTCAGGCTGGCGGCAATTTGCGGGCGATAGCCAGACAGCGCGATTGACACGTTCTCGTCGGTGCCACGCTGACGCGCCCGCTCGGCATTGAGCACCGGGTTGCTTTGATACGCGCGAACCAGTGCTCCCGGTAACGTTTCAGCTATTCCTGACGACGGCACGAAAGCGATCGCCACGAAGGCGGCTGACGCGATCCGCCGAAGCACACAGCGGTAAAAGATAGAACTCACCCCCGTGCGGAAGCGGATCGTCCATCTCACGTCGTGAGGGACGCTTGTTTGGTTCACCAACGCGCTAACGGTCATCCGACGACGTCCCGAATCGTGATTAATTCTGCGGGCGGAAAGCCACCCGCTCTGCTGCCTGGTGATCGCATGAATCGCCTCTCACGTTTACAGGACCGCGGCTACTTCCTCCGCACTGCAGTCTTCTTCCGATCGACTTTTGTATCGGGGCTCTGCAGGCACGGAGGCCCACGGACCCCATTCAAGTTCAACACAGGAGCTGTTCCTTCCCGCTGCTGACGGATGCGTTCCATCGTCCCCATCCACTGCCAGCCATTATCGCCAGCGGTTGCCGGAGCAGCCGCGGCCACACTCAGCAGCATGGTCGCGCTCAAAGCCGCAACGTTCATCAAGCGAGGCGTGTCCTTCTCCACGACTGAACTGGCGTTCGGGAGCCCTGCCGAAGCAGGGCCCCGAGCCTTCGAGGGTCAGAACACATTCCGCTCGTTGAGGAGCCGACTGCGGATACGGGGGTCAGGGTCCGTGCTGTAGTTCCCGGTCACGCCCCCGCTGCTCAGCGAGCCGCCATCAGGCACACCCAACGCCCTGGCCCGCGCGCCCGCAACGGCTCGGGGCAGCACGGAACCCGAGTGCGAAAGCGCAAAATGCTCCTGGTCGAGGCGGTTGTAGACGAACGGATCGGGGTCGGTCGCATAAGCGGGTCCGCGCACGGCCACAGGAGCCGACCGGGTCGCCGTGGAACGCGGCAGCACCGCGCTGGAGTGCGACAGAGCCCGGTGCTCCTGATCCAGACGCGAATACACGAACGGGTCCGGATCGGTCGCGTAGCGCTGCTGCGCCATCGACGGAACGGTTCCAGAGATCATCATAGCGACGCCGACAGCAAGCCCGATACCGTACTTGTTCATTGTAACCTCCTCGTTTGCCATGAAAGCCATTGTCGTGCTTTCATTTGATAGTTCGTCTGGCGGGAGAGACCGGTTACAATTCCGTCGGCGCTTTTACTGCGTTTCGAGAGCTCCAAGGAGCCGCCATAAGCCTTGCATCCGCAAAGCGGCGCCAGGTACGCGCTGCTGCGGCGTTGCATCGACGGGACTCCGTCGGCCACCTCCTTCACTTCTTGACCGTCACGGAGCCGGTCATCCCTGCTTCGCGATGGCCAGGGATCAGGCATGTGAACTCATACGTCCCGGATTTGTCGAACATCCACAGAAGCTCGGCCGTCTTTCCGGGAGCAAGCGTTCGGCCGTTCGGCTCATCGTGAGCCATGTCGGGGTGCTGCTCCATCATCCGCTGGTGAGCAGCGCTCTCCGCCGCCGACACCAACATGAACTCGTGATCAAGCTCGCCGTGATTTTGGATTCGGAAGCGCACCTGCTCGTTCCGACGGACTTCGATCCGGTCAGGAGTAAACACCATCTTCCCGTCGGGCTCCCGCATCTCGATGTCGATCTGTCGAGCGGGCTTCTTCGGATCTCCGGGTCTGCCCGCAGCAAACCGAGCAGCATGATCGTGGCCGCTCGGCTGTGTCCGAGGGGCACTCGACACAGGGGGCGGCAGCGGGGCGGACGAGCTGCTCGGAGGTCCCATGTGATGCTGGTGCATGGACTGAGCCGCAGCGTGCTGGTTGTTGATCGATCCAACCGCAGCCGCAGTCATCATGGCCGCCAAAATGGCATACGCTCTCATACCAATTCCTTTCTCCAACCGTCGATTCGGAGTCTGTTTCTCGGGCGTCGCTTGCAACGCACTGCAAGCTCCTCCACCGACGTGGGGGTGCTTGCAGTCCCGACTGTACTCACCAGCGCAGCAGTTTCGGTCCGAGCAGAGCGCCTGCCGCGGCGCAAAGCGCAATGGTCGCTCCATACCAGATGGCGACGAAAGGAACCGAGTCGTCCATGCAATGGAGCGCGTAACCGGTCGCGCTGAGACCGCCAGCAACCAATCCGGCCAACGCACCAGCCTTCCGAAGATCGGTCGGCATCTGTTGTCGAACCGCCCACATGGTGACCGCAAAGGGAACCACGGCGATCAACGGAATCGAGATCAGACACTCGACCCATTGCTGCCCCATCACCTCGTCGTCCCAGTGGCTCCACGGCGCCATTGAAAGCGCCCCGGCGGCCATGGCCATGATGGCGATGAACGGCAACACCACAATGAGAAGAGAGGTCTTGCGCTCCCCTCCCGGCCGCGCAAGCCGGGTCAAATACATCGACGAGAGCGCGACGATTCCGAGCGAGAACACCAGCTTCGCGGCCAGGAACACGAACGACCCATCCTCACCAAGATCGGAACGAACGCCGAACCCAACAGCGACGACAGCGACGGCCGCGGCTGCGCCGAAAGCGACTGCAATTGCGATCGAGCGCGTGACCTTGTTCCGGTCCACCGGTTCGACGTGCGTGCTGAGCATCGCAATCAGATCGTCCGTCTTCATGATTTTCTCTCCCGGGCGATTGCCGTGCCGAGCGCCTTCAAACCCCGATGGATGTTGACCTTGATCGCCGATTCCGAGGCACCGCACTTGGCGGCGGCCTCCGCGACGCTCAATCCGTCGATCTTCACCAATTGGATGGCCTGCCGCATGCGGTCCGGCAGGCGACCCAATAGACGTCCAAGGTCGAAAGCGCTCTCCGCCCCCACGCGGTCATCGACGGCGACAACGTCCTCTGCCTCGTCGATGCCGACATCGGTCGCGGACACACGCGTGCGTCTCAGGTAATCGAGCAGCTTGTAACGCGCGATCGCGTGTACCCATGGCGTCAGCGGCTCCGCCGGATCGTAGGTATGACGTCCCGTGTGGATCGCCATCAGCGCCTCCTGAACCAGGTCCTCGGCGTCGGCCACACCTCGCCCCGTTCGGGCGAGGCGGCCTTGGTAGTAGCCCCGAAGATAGCTGCTCAACTGTTGAAGCAGCTCCCGATGCGCTCTGGCGTCACCCGCCAAAGCTGCGACCATTAGCGCCTTTAACGCGGGCTCGTTCACGCTCATGCGGCGCCTATCAACTAGTTCGATGAAGCCGGAATTTGGTTACACGCCTCTGCCTCTCTTTTCGGAATTAGTTCGGCGGTTGCGACATATCGTGCCTTTACGGCGGCATAGATGGCTGGGATGACGATCAAGGTCAGCAGGGTCGACGACACCATGCCGCCGATCATCGGGACCGCGATCCGTTGCATCACCTCGGCACCGGTCCCGTGGCTCCACATAATCGGCAGAAGGCCCGCCATGATGGCGGCGACCGTCATCATCTTGGGCCGCACACGCTCCACCGCCCCGGTCATGATCGCAGCATGGAGATCGTCGCGCGTGAACGGCCGGCCTTCGGCGGCGCGCTCAGCCTGGAGTTCCTTCAGCGCGTGGTCGAGATAGATCAGCATGATCACGCCGGTTTCGGCGGCGACGCCAGCGAGCGCGATGAACCCGACCGCCACCGCCACCGAGAGGTTGAAGCCGAGCCACCACATCCACCAGAGCCCCCCGACGAGTGCGAACGGAACGGAGAGCATGACGATCAGGCTTTCGGTGATCCGGCGGAAGTTCAGGTAGAGCAGGAGGAAGATGATCAGCACGGTCACGGGGACGACGATCTGAAGTCGAGCCTTGGCCCGCTCCATGTACTCGAACTGGCCGCTCCAGCCGACATAGTACCCGGGCGGGAACTGGACCTGGTCCTTAACGGCCTTCTGCGCGTCGGCAACATAGCCGCCGATGTCCCGGTCCCGCATGTCGACATAGATGTAGACCGCCAGTTGAGCGTTCTCGGTGCGGATCGTGGCCGGCCCTCGGGCCAGACTGACCTTGGCCACCTGCCCGAGTGGGATGGTGGCGCCCTCGGCCGTGGGAATCAGGACCTGCGACGCGATAGCCTGCGGATCGCTGCGGAGATCTCGCGGGTACCGCACGGTCACGGAGTAGCGTTCCCGGCCTTCGACGGTCGTCGTCACCGGTTCGGCCCCGAGCGCGGTGGCCACCGTGTTCTGGAGGTCGTCGATGGTCAGGCCGTACCGGGCAAGCTGGGCCCGGTCAGGATCGATGTTGAGGTAGTAGCCACCGATCACCCGTTCCGCGAAGGCGCTGGTGGTCCCCGGGACGGTCCTGACCGCGGCCTCGATCTGCCTCGCGAGCCTTTCGAGTTCGGTCAGGTCCGCGCCATACACCTTGATCCCGATCGGCGTCCTGATGCCGGTCGACAGCATGTCGGTGCGCGCCTTGATCGGCATCGTCCATGCATTCGCAATGCCCGGAAACTGCAGCGCGCCGTCCATCTCGGCGATCAGCTTGTCGACCGTCATTCCAGGACGCCACTCGCGTTCCGGCTTCAGGTTGATGATCGTCTCGAACATCTCGGTCGGCGCCGGATCGGTGGCGGAGGAGGCGCGGCCCGCCTTGCCCCACACCGACGCCACCTCGGGAAAGCTCTTGATGATCTTGTTCTGGGTCTGGAGCAGCTCGGCCGCCTTGGTCACCGACAGGCCGGGGAACGCGGTCGGCATGTAGAACAGCGTTCCCTCGTTGAGGGTCGGCATGAACTCCGATCCGAGCTTCGAGGCCGGCCAGACCGTGACGGCAAGGATGACGACCGCGATGGCGATCGTCATGCCCTTGAACCGGAGCGCCGCCACGATGAACGGCCGATAGGCCCAGATCAGGAACCGGTTCACCGGATTCCGATGCTCGGGCATGATCCGACCGCGAACGAACAGCAACATCAGGGCGGGAACCAGGGTCACCGAGAGGAACGCCGCCGCACCCATGGCAAAGGTCTTCGTGAAGGCGAGCGGCTTGAACATCCGTCCCTCCTGCGCCTCGAGGGCGAAGATGGGCAGGAACGATACGGTGATGATGAGCAGGCTGAAGAAGAGCGCCGGCCCGACCTCGACCGCCGCTTCGATCAAGCATTCGCTGCGCGGCTTTCCGGGCGGGGCCCGCTCGAGATGCTTGTGCGCGTTCTCGATCATGACGATGGAGGCATCCACCATCGCCCCCACGGCGATGGCGATCCCGCCGAGGCTCATGATGTTCGAACTCAGCCCGAGGAGATGCATCAGGGCGTAGGCAATCAGGACGCCGACCGGAAGCGTGATGATCGCGACGAATGCGCTGCGGACATGCAGGAGGAAAATGACGCACACGATGGCGACGATCACGCTCTCCTCGATCAGGGTCGACTTGAGCGTCTCGATGGCGCGGTAGATCAGTTCGGAACGGTCGTAGACCGGGGTGATCTCGACGCCCGACGGCAGGCTCGACGCGATCTCGCCGAGCCGCTTCTTGACGTTGTTGATGACCGTCAGTGCGTTCTCGCCCGAGCGCTGCAGCGCTATCCCGGTGACCGCCTCGCCTTCACCGTCGACCTCGGTGATGCCGCGACGTTCGTCGGGGGAAAGCTCCACTCGCGCGACGTCGCGCAGGAAGACCGGTACTCCCTTCTCGCTCTTGACCACCACGTCCCGCAGGTCGGCTAGGCTCTTGATGTAGCCGCGCCCACGGATGGCGAACTCGGTTTCGGACAGTTCGATGGTCCGGCCGCCGACGTCGCGGTTGCTCGCGCGGATCGCGGCATTGACCTTGTCGAGCGGGATGCCGAGCGCCTGCAGCCGCCGAGGATCGACGACCACGCTGTATTGCTTGACGAAGCCCCCGACGCTCGCGACTTCCGCGACCCCCTCGGCCTTCGCCACCGCGAACCGAATCTGGAAGTCCTGCATGCTCCTGAGTTCGGCGAGGGTGTGCTGGGCGCTCCGGACTACATACTGGTAGACCCAGCCGACGCCCGTCGCATCCGGCCCGAGCGTCGGGGTCACGCCGGTCGGAAGTCGGCGCTGGGCGGCGCTGAGATACTCGAGCACCCGCGAGCGCGCCCAGTAGAGGTCGGTTCCATCCTCGAAGATGACATAGACGAAAGACACGCCGAAGAACGAGAAGGCCCGCACGGTCTTCGATTTCGGCACGCTCAGCATCGAGGTGGCGAGCGGGTATGTGACCTGGTCCTCGACAACCTGCGGCGCCTGGCCAGCGTACTCGGTGTAGACGATCACCTGCACGTCAGACAGGTCGGGGATCGCGTCGAGCGGCACCTTGTACACCGCGTAGATGCCCGCGAGCGTCACGAACAGGGTGGCCAGCCCGACCAGAACCGTATTGCGAGCCGACCAGCGGATCACTGCCCCGATCATGGCGCGGCCTCGGGCGCCGTGAAGGACTTCAAGGCAGCGTTCAGGTTGCTTTCCGAGTCGATGAGGAACGTGGCGGCGGTCACCACCGCTTCGCCCTCCACGACACCGTTCAGCACCTCGACATAGCCCTGTCCGTGTGCGCCGAGCTTCACGTCACGGGGCTCGAAGCGCCCCTCCTCCCTGGCGACGAGCACGATCTGCCGGGAGCCGCTGTCGATGATCGCGCTCTCCGGAACCGAGACCTTGGGCGCCTCGTCCGCTCCGGCGTGGAACATGACTTCGGCGTACATGTCGTTTCGCAACCGGCCACCCCGATTGTCCAGTTCGATGCGCACCCGGGCGGTCCGTGTCTCGGCGCGCAGGTCCGGATAGATGAAGGTCACGATGCCTTCCAGCGGGTCATTGGGGTAGGCTCGCAACGTCACCGCGGCGTGCATCCCTTCCTTGATCGCGGGAAGGTCGAGTTCGGAGACCTCGGCGATCACCCACATCCGGGAGAGGTCGGCGATGCGATAGAGTTCATCGCCAGGCATCAGCCGCTGGCCGTTCACGATCTTCTTCTCGATCACCACGCCATTCGCGGGCGATATCCAGTCGATCGTGCGCGTGCTGATCCCTTTGGTCCGCACCTCCTCGATGTGCCGCTCGGGCACTCCGAGATTGCGGAGCTTCTGCATCGCGCCATCGACCGTCTGCAGGCTCAATCCGCCGACCCCGCGGCTCTGGGCAGACGTGGCGACGTTGAGGTCGACCTGCGCGAGTTGAATTTCCTTGCTATAAATGCGGAACAGCGGGTCCCCTGCGTGCACGAGCGCGCCGGTCGTGTTGACGAACAGCTTCTCGACATAAGCTTCGGAGCGTATCGTCACGGTCGTGAGCCGCCGCTCGTCGTACTTGACGGTGCCAACTCCACGGACGGGCCGGACGAGCACGCGCGCGGCCGCCGGTTCGGTCCGCACGCCGCTTCGCTGGATCTTGCTGAGATTGATCTTGACCGACTTGCCGTCGTTTGGCTCGTCGCCCTCGTACACCGGGACATAATCCATCCCCATAGGGTCCTTCTTCGGCGTGGCCGACACGTCGGGAAGTCCCATCGGATTGCGGTAATAAAGCAACTTTCGCGTGGCATTCGCGGCGGGGGGTTTGGGCGTCACACCGGCGAGCGGGGGCTCATCGGCGTCATGGACCGGGATGTAGTCGCGGCCGGCGGCATCACGCGTCGGGACCGCAGACCACGCCGCGGCGCCGCTCGGGTCGCGGTAGTAAAGAATCGGCTTCGCCGAAGCCGAATGATCGTGCTGGCCGGCTTGCGTCTGGGCCCGCGCCGGCAAAAGACTGTCCGGCACCAACGGCAACAGAACATACGCGCCGCCAGCCGCAAGTCCGGCTAACACCAATAGGCGAGCAACTGCCCTGGACATCATTTCCCCCGCTGCGGACTGAACACCTGCGACGCTGTACGCGCACACGCAGGTCGCCACCCGTCGCGTTGTCTATTTGTTGGCCTTGAGAATCACCTTGCCCTGCACGGTGTCCTGCTCGCCCTGGACCTTTGCGGCAAGGCTGAATTGGTAGCGGCCGGCCATCGGGAGATCGGTCTTGAAGGCGTAAGTGCCGGGTTGTTCGGCCGGCACGGGAGCGACCGGCGAGGTCATGTCGGCCATGCCGTCGGGCCCCATGTCGATCCGGGTGCGGAAGATCACGGCATCCGGAACAGGATTCCCGGTCGGCTTGTGAACGAGACGCACGGCCACGATCACGTCGTCACCTTTCTTCATCTCGGGGGTGACGGCTTCGAAGGCGTAGTCGTTACCGCCGGCCTTGGCCGCGGTCGATGCGACAAGGGCGAGCGCGAGCAGCGGGCCGGCGGACCAGATGCCGAGTTTCATTGGGAAGTCCTTCCGTATGGCCGATTTGTGTGGGTTGAGGAACTGACGCCTTCGGGGAGCGCGGGCCGATCCGATACTGCGGCGAACCACCGACGCAGCGTCATGCCGTCGGTGGCGCGGGAGTCTGCGTGATGCGGACCGGCGCCGGAGTGACGCGATGCGCGTGGCCGGATCCCGCGGCGTGATGCCCGCCATGCATGAAGAAGTGCATGAAAAGGCACAGGAGGAGAGGTGCGACAAAGAGAAGTGTCGCTGCCGGTCCGCCGGGCTGGCCGCCGCCGAACGCGATGGCGCCAGCGCCGATCACGACACCGACTCCGAGCAGAGCCATCACGCCGATCCACTTGGTGAAACGCTGATTTTGAAGCGCAAACATCGAAAGTCTCCCGATCCGTTCGAAGTGCCCGGACCACTGTCGCGGTTCCAGGCGGTCCTTCAGAGGACCTTCACTCCGGTAGTTCGAGCGAGCGACGGATTCGGTTACATGCCCGCGAACTATTCGACAGATCGAAAAGAAAAAGAGACGCCATGCTTCACCGTCGAGTGAAGCATGGCTGGCATCATGGTCGCCTAGTCGCGGTCCTGAAAGCGCGAACCAAGCACCGCGTAAGGTGATCTCCCCGATGCCCCTCACTGCCGAGGGCGCATCGCCTTCATGCCGCCGTGTAGAAAGATTTTAGTGGTATAATTCTACCACGACGGTTCTATGTGATGGAAGTTTATCAACCGTTCAGTAGGCCCGTTCACTTCGACCGGTGCGGCAACGAAGAACTCGGACCGCCCTGGTACCTGTGCGCGTTGTACGTCGGGGTCCCCTTCTGTTTAGCCACCTTCTGCGTCGTTGGCTGCGTCGTCGGCTCGGTCATCGTGTGGGGGACCGAGGTCTTTGGTCCACCTTGATACTGGTGGGCATTCTGCGCCATCGTCGGCATTGTCAGCAGGCCCGATGCCACCATGCCGATCATCAGAGTTTTTGTGATCATCGTCGTCATCCATTTCGGTTGCGCCCATGCGCTACATTGATGAGTTCGTCGATGGCCCGGATTTGGTTACAGAGGGAGAGCGGCGTACGCGCCGAATTCGGTTCTGCTCGCGGAACCGGGCCGTCAGCACCTAAAGATCCACGTGGGCTCTGCGACGCATCGGCGATGACGCTGACGCAACAGGCAGCCATCAGGGCGGTCGTGGAAGGAGGAGCCGAGGAAGGGTCAAGGCCCGGCCGCAAGAAGCACCGTGATCGCGTACGGATGAAGCGAACAAACGGTTCTCCCGACCAGGGCGCGTAGTTGTGCGCGAAGCGGACGTGCATCCGAAAGCCCGTTAGATCGTCCTCGAGCAAGGTTGCTCGTCTCGCCGGCAGCCGCTGGACCGAAATCACTCGCTCGACGTGGAACGCGCCTCCCAGGATCGGATGAAAGCCGTTCTTCCGTAGACGATGATATCTGCCGCGGCAAAGGCAGGCTAAAAAACGTCTTGGCTGAGAAATTCGCGAATTTCTGAGAACCGCTGTAACCGGATCCTCGTCGCAGTCGAACTTGAGGAAAGAAGAGGTCGGCAGCAGCTGGCCGTTCGCTTGCGGGACTCCCGAGTACCCGGTCTCGTTCATCCAGTTCGGGAACAACCGCCGAGTCCCCAAGTGGAATCGCCCGGACACGTAGGCGCAAAGTGTCGCTCTGCGTGTCGGTTTCTCGGCTCAGAACACCGGATGGATATTCTTCCTCGAAGAGAGTCCTATGTTGGGGATGTTCGATGAGACCCTATGTGCTTGGGATCAGTTTAATGCTGATGGGCCTGACAAACACTGCACTGGCCCAGCATGTGAAAATTGTCGGGATCGGCGCGTCCACTTGCACCCGATTCGATGAGGAAATCGCTCGCAACCCGACGGTCGAGCGAGATTATTTTGCATGGGCACAGGGCTTTATGAGTGCAATCCTTCTGCGCGCTCCGGAAGGAAAGGACAAAGGCCTCGATCTTTCGCCAGAGTCTTTACCTCTTCAACAGCAGGCATCATTTTTGCGCATTTTCTGCGCGCGAAATTCGGAACTGAACTACTCGGACGGGGTGGTCGCGCTCTACCGCGAACTCCGGAAGCTATCAGGCGAGAAGTGATGCTCCGCCAAACAGCGCTGCCTCGGTCCGTAGGGGGCGGCGCCCCAACGAAATGCAAAGTCGTGCCAATTGAGGACGGACGTACTCGGCTTCAAAGGTTCACGCGCCGCAATCGCGCTGCATTGACGATGACACTCAGCGAGGAGATCGCCATCGCGGCTGCCGCGATCACCGGCGATAGCAGCAATCCGAGCAAGGGGTACAAGACCCCCGCGGCGACAGGCACCCCGATCGCGTTATAGATGAAGGCGAAAAACAAGTTCTGCCGGATGTTGCGCATCGTCGCCCGCGACAGCCGGCGCGCGCGGACGATCCCGGTCAGGTCGCCTTTGAGGAGCGTGACGGCGGCGCTCTCCATAGCAACATCCGTGCCCGTCCCCATGGCTATGCCGACGTCGGCTGCAGCCAACGCAGGGGCGTCATTCACCCCGTCCCCGGCCATTGAGACGACCCGGCCCGCTGTCTTGTAGGACTGCACGACCTCGCTCTTGCGATCGGGCAGGACCTCGGCCTCGACCTCCTCGATCCCGAGCCGGCGCGCTACGGCCTCGGCCGTCGTTCGGTTGTCGCCGGTCAGCATGACGACGCGAATTCCTTCGGCCCGCAGCGCCGCGATGGCCCCCGGGGTAGACGACTTCACCGGATCGGCGATCGCGATCACGGCCGTGGTCCGGTCCCCAACGCCCATGAAAATCGCGGTCGCGCCATCCTGCCGCAGGCGTTCAGCCTCGGCCGCGAGCGGGCCGGGATCGATACCTTGCTCCCGAAGGAAGGAGGCGCTCCCGAGCACGACCTTGCGGCCCTCGACTGTACCCAGCGCCCCCCTGCCGGTCGGCGAGTCGAAGTCGGCGACAGGGGCACTGGCGATGCTCCTGGCGTCGGCGGCCTGCACGATCGCGACCGCGAGCGGATGCTCGCTCGCCCGTTCGACCGAGGCCGCGAGGCGCAGCACCTCGGCCTCGTCGAATCCCGACGCGGGCACGATGGCGGTCACGGAGGGCTTGCCCTCGGTCAACGTCCCCGTCTTGTCCACCACCAGGGTGTCGATACGCTCCATCCGTTCGAGCGCCTCGGCGTTCTTGATCAGGACGCCGGCCTGGGCGCCGCGGCCGACCCCCATCATGATCGACATCGGCGTCGCCAGCCCGAGCGCGCAGGGGCAGGCAATGATCAGCACCGAGACGGACGCGATGAGCGCATAGGCCAGGCGCGGCTCCGGCCCGAACAGCCACCAGGCCGCGAAGGCCAGACCGGCGATCGCTATCACGGCGGGAACGAACCAGGCCGAGACCTGATCGGCCAGCCGCTGGATCGGGGCGCGGCTTCGCTGTGCTTCCGCCACAAGCTGCACGATGCGCGACAGCATGGTGTCGCGGCCGATGTGCTTCGCCTCCATCACCAGGCTGCCGGACCGGTTCATGGTGCCGCCGATCACCTGGGCGCCGACCTCCTTGGTGACCGGCATCGACTCGCCCGTCACCATCGATTCGTCGACCGCGCTTCGGCCGTCCACCACGGTGCCGTCGACCGGGATCTTCTCCCCCGGGCGGACCCGCAGGCGGTCGCCGATCTGAACTCCGTCGAGCGAGACATCCTCCTCGCGGCCCTCCGAATCAATCCGGCGCGCCGTCTTTGGCGCGAGATCGAGCAGGCCCCGGATCGCCCCGCTGGTGCTCTCGCGCGCCCGCAGTTCGAGGACCTGGCCGAGCAACACCAGCACCGTGATCACGGCCGCCGCCTCGAAGTAAATGGCTACCGCCCCGTCCGGCCCGCGGAGCGCGGCCGGAAAGATACCCGGCGCAAACGTCGCGACGACGCTGAAGATCCAGGCGACGCCGGTGCCCATGGCGATCAGCGTGAACATGTTTAGGTTGCGCGACGCCACCGACCGCCATCCCCGAACGAAGAACGGCCATCCCGCCCAGAGCACGACGGGTGTCGCAAAGGCCATCTGGACCCAGTTCGACGTCTGTTGGCCGAGATAATGGCCAAGTCCGATCAGGTGGGCACCCATCTCCAGCACGACCACTGGAATTGCGAGGGCGACGCCGATCCAGAACCGCCTCGTCATGTCGGCGAGTTCCTGGTTCGGCTCTGGTTCGGCGCTTGTGACCACTGGCTCCAGGGTCATCCCGCAGATCGGGCACGATCCAGGCCCGACCTGCCGGATTTGCGGGTGCATCGGGCAGGTATAGGTTGTGCCGTCCGGCACCGGTTCCGCAGCGCCGGTGCCGTCCAGATAACGGTCCGGCTCGGCGACGAACTTCGCCCGGCATCCAGCGGAGCAGAAATGGTAGGTCCGGCCCCGGTGCTCGGCGTGGTGCGCGGTCGTGTGCGAATCCACGGCCATCCCGCACACCGGATCCTTCTCGGACCTGACGCTGACCGCCGGATGCCTGTGACCATGATGGCCCTGTTTGTGGTCCGCGTCCTCATGGCCGGAATGCTCAGGGTGATCATGGGATCGATCATCATCGCCGAGCGAAGCAGGCGTATTCGACCCGGACGTGGCGGTGCGTGGGGGTAGATCCGACGGCATGTTGCGTCTCCGGACTGTCTACTTGAATTGCGGTGAGCGCCTGCCACCACGGGAGTCGGCTGGCATGTGAAAGCAACTCATGATCTTCGGCGAGACTACGCGGGCATCTGGCGTTCCGCCGCGACGGACAGCGCATTGCCCATCGCCGGCCGCTGCAACGCCGGGCAGGGTGTCGGCCGTTGACGCTCGAAGCCGAGAGGCAGGCAGGGCCTACTTTGTCTCCTGCTCCAGCAGCTTGGTCATCTCCTTGATGCCGTCCTCATTCTCCTTGATGGTTTCCTCTGCAACCTTGCGGACGGCCTCGCTCTTTGTGTTCTTCAAGGCAGCACGCGCCATGTCGATCGCACCCTGGTGATGGGGAATCATCGAGCAGAGAAACGCCAATTCCGGAGTGTCCGCCATCGCCCCCATCATCATGGACGGATTCATCTTTCGCATCGCTGCCATGAGGTCCCGGCCATTCTCTGACATCCCGGCCGGCTCCGGCATCTGGTCTGACGACATCATCGGCATGTTCTGCATACGGCCGGCCATCGGGGAGCCCTGCATGGCCTTTTGGCAGGCCTCCGGCACTGCGTTCATCGCCGCAGGCCCGCCGGTTTCCGCCGTCGATGCGGGTTGGGCGTAACATGCGGACGTCCAAACGAGCATGAGCAGTAGCGCGGCGGGAAGCGAGTGCATCGGTGTCATAGGAGCCTCCGATAGTGAGACATGCTTTGATATGCATGCATGAGCCCAATCTAAAGACAGGCTAATGGTTCCTGACGGACATGCCTTAATGACGCGACGCAGTGCCTGCGAGCCGGGTGCATGTGGGTCCGAACCCGACGCTTCATCAGTTGAACTTTGCTTGAGACGTGACGCCCGTCGGGCTCGTGATCTGCACAACCCCTTTCGGATTGTCGGGTACTGGGAGCGGAGAGGTTCCCCTGAGTTGATTGTCATCTGCGGCTGCAAGCGGCACCCGTTCGCTCTTGCCGTCCACGACCAGGATCGCCACGCCCTGATAACCTCTCGACGGCAACGGCTTTTCGTCGTGGGCGAGAAGGAAGGCCGCTATCGACGTCCCCTTGGTGACAAGCTCGATGTGATAGCTGCCAGCGTGAACGATGCGGCCGCCATGCTTCGGCTCCGGGTCGTGGGCATGGGCCGGAAACACCAGCCCAAGGACCACTGCCGCTGTTATCACGCGCCAGATCGTGTTGCTCATTGTCTTGCTCCTATGACCGTCAGAATGTTTGAACCGGTAGGCCCCGGTTCGGTGGAGTCAGATCCGCTGCAGTGCTCTCGCGCAGCCGCTCGATGGGCTTGCGCCCCAGCCGCAGGACAAGGACGGGTGTCACGAATGCGTCCAGGAGAGTGGCGCTGATCAGCCCGCCGAAAATCGTCACGGCGACCGGGTGCAGGATCTCCTTGCCGGCCCCCGAAGCGTCGATTAGCAGCGGCACCAGCGCGACCCCGGCCGAGAGCGCTGTCATTAGCACCGGCGTCATCCGCTCGAGGCACCCGCGGGTGACGAGATCACGGCCGAACGACATGCCCTCGTTTGCCGCCAGGTTAGCGATGTGGCTGATCTTCAGGATGCCGTTGCGGGCCGCGATGCCGGTCAAGGTGATGAAGCCCACCATGCTGGCGACCGACAAGGGCTCGCCGGCGATCCACAGGGCCGCCACCGAGCCGATCAGCGCGAGCGGCACGCTACCCATGATGATCAGGGCCAGAACGGCCGAGCGGTAGCGGCCATAAAGGATCGCGAAGATCATCGACAACGACACCAGCGACAGGAGCCCGATCGTGCGGGCGGCCTCCTCCTGGGCCTGGAACGTGCCTTCGAGGCGTGCCGTCACGCCCTGCGGCAACGGCGTCTCCGCGATGATCTTGCGGATCGCCGCAACGATGCCGGCCATGTCGGCCGAGCCGTCGCTGTTGGCGAGCACGACAATGCGGCGACGCGCGTTCTCGCGCAGGATTTGATTCGGCCCGTCGGTCTCGCGGATGTCGGCGATCAGGCGGGCCGGGATCCAGCCGCGCGGCGTCTCGATCAGGAGGTCGCCGAGCCCGCCGGTGGTGCGCAGCCGCTCGGGCAGACGCATCACCACATCGAAGCGGCGGTTGCCGTCGATCACCCGCGAGACGACGCGGCCGTTCGACAGGCGGCCGAGCTGGTCGACCACGGCGGCGGGCTGCACGCCGTAGAGCGCCGCGCGGCCGTAGTCGACACGGATCTCGAGCTGCGGGATGCGCACCTGCTTCTCCACCTGCAAGTCGACGACGCCGGGGATGCCCGCGAGCTTCTCGCGGAAGCTCTCGGCGACGGTCCGCATGGTGTCGAGATCCTCGCCGAACACCTTCAGGGCGAGCTCAGAGCGGATGCCGGAGAGCATGTGGTCGAGCCGGTGCGAGATCGGCTGGCCGATGTTGAGCGACAGGGGCAGCACGGCGAGCCGCGCCCGAATGTCGGCGACGATCTCCTGCTTGGGGCGGCCGCGATCGAGCGCGACCTCGAGCTCGGTGACGTGGATGCCCTCGGCATGCTCGTCGAGCTCGGCCCGGCCGGTGCGCCGGCCGACCGTGCGGATGCCGGGCACGTCCATCAACAGGCGCTCGGCGATGGTGCCGACGCGGTTCGACTCGGGCAGCGATACGCCCGGATTGAAGGTGAGCAGGATCGTGAAGGTGCCCTCGTTGAACGGCGGTAGGAAGACGCGCGGCAGCGACAGCGCCGCTGCGCCGGCGGCGATCACCAGCGCCACGATGGCGGCGAGGATCGGCCCGCCGTTGCCGTAGGCGCGGCGCAGCGTCGCGGCATAGCCGCGCTTGAGCACGCGGACGAGCCAGCCCTCGCGATGCGCGTGCCGGCCGAGCGCCGGCAGCATGTAGAAGGCCATCACGGGCGTCAGCGTGATCGACACCAGGAGGCTCGCCAGAATTGAGACGATGTAGGCCTGGCCGAGCGGCGCGAACAGCTTGCCCTCGATGCCGCCGAGCGCGAACAGCGGCACGAACACCATCACGATGATGGCGGTGGCGTACACGATGCCGGACCGCACCTCCTGCGAGGCGCCGACCACCACGTCGAACACCGAGCGGGGCGAGCCGATCGCGACGTTCTCGCGCAGGCGGCGGAAGATGTTCTCGACGTCGACGACGGCGTCGTCGACCAGCTCGCCGATCGCGATGGCGATGCCGCCGAGCGTCATGGTGTTGATGGAGAGCCCGGCGAGGTGGAACACCACGGCCGTGATCAGGATCGACATCGGGATCGCGGTCAGCGAGATCACGGTGGTGCGCCAGTTCAGCAGGAAGGCGAACAGCACCACGGCGACGACGATGCCGGCCTCGATCAGCACGGTCTCGACGTTGCGGATCGAGGTCTCGATGAAGTCGGCCTGGCGGAACATCGGATTGTCGAGCGAGATGCCGTGCGGCAGCGACGGCTCGAGCTCCCTGACGGCCTCCTCGATGCGCCGCGTCAGCGCCACCGTGTCGACGTCGGGCTGCTTCTCCACCGCGACCACCACGGCGGGCTTGCCCATGTAGCCGGAATCGCCGCGCTTGGCACGGGCCGCGTAGTCGACGGTCGCGACCTGATGCAGGAACACGGGCCGCCCGTCGACGGTCGCGACGACGACGTCGCGCAGATCCTCGAGGCTGGTCGTGCGGCCGATGTTGCGGATCAGCACCTCGCGTGCGTCGAGGTCGGCGAAGCCGCCGCCCGCGTTGGCGCCGAAGGTGGTCAGCGCCTTCTCGATCTGCTCGTAGCCCACGCCGAGCGCGCGCAGCGCCGGCGGCTGAGGGGAGACGCGATACTGGCGCACCTCGCCGCCCATCGGGATCACCTGCGCGACACCCGGAATCGCCAGCAGCCGCGGCCGGACGACGAAGTCGGCGGTCTCGCGCAGTTCCATCGGAGTCGCGATCTGGCTCGTCATGGCGATCATCACGATCTGGCCCATCAGCGAGGAGACCGGCCCCATCATCGGGGTCACCTCGGGCGGCAGCTGATCACGCACCAGCGCGAGCCGTTCGGCGACGAGCTGGCGGTTGCGGTAGATGTCGCCGCCCCACTCGAACTCGACATAGACGATCGACAGGCCGACGCCCGAGACCGAGCGGATGCGCGTGACGCCGGGCGCGCCGTTCATTCGCGTCTCGATCGGATAGGTGACGAGCAGCTCGACCTCGGGCGGCGCGAGCCCTTCCGCCTCGGTCATGATGGTGACGGTCTGGCGGTTGAGGTCGGGGAAGACGTCGACGGGCAGACGCGACATGCTGAACAGCCCGACGACGATCAGCACGGCGGCGAGCGCCAGCACCAGGATGCGGTTGCGCAGCGACTGGGTGACCAGGGTCGTGAACATGGCGCGGCCTCAGCGCACGTTGTCGAGGAGCGGCGCGCCCTGCATGACGATCCGCCGGCCGGGCTCGACGCCGGCCAGGATCAGCAGGCGGTCGCCGTCGAGCGGCGCGGTGCGCACCGGCCGCGGGACGAAGCGCTCGGCCGAGACGTGGTCGAACACCTGGGCCTGGCCGTCGGACCCGCGCACCACGGCGGAGCGCGGCACTGCGAGTCCGGAGGTCGTCTCGCCGGTCGCCGCCACCGCGGTGACGAACTGGCCGGTGCGGATGCCCTTGGTGTCGCCCGTGATGGCGAAGTGCACCGGGATGGCCTGGCCGCGGTCGGCGAAGCCGGCACCCCGGAAGGCGAGCGGCAGCGTCGTGCCGCCGGCCGTCACGGCGCTCGCCTGGGTGAGGCTGTCGAGCGGATCGAAGCTCATCGCCTCGACCCACAGGCGCGTCGGATCGACGATCTGGAACACGATCGCGTTGGTCTGGGCGATCTGGCCAGCGACCGGCACGCCGTCGGCGACGATGCCGGAGACCGAAGCGACCAGCGCCTCCGGCTCGCGGCGCACGCGGTCGAGCGCGGCGCGGCGGTCGTTCAGGCCCTTCAGCTCCAGACGGGCTTCCTCGAGCTGGGTGCGGGTCACGGCGCCGGCGGTGGCGAGCGGCTCCCAGCGGGCGATGCGGCGCTCGACGATGGCGATCTGCTGGTCGAGCTCGCCCTGGCGCTGGCGCATGTCGGAGGCGTCGATCGCCTGCACGGGCGGCGTGACATAGGCGAGCACGTCACCCGCCTTCACGGCCGCGCCGAGGCGCGGAAAGCCGCCGGGCGGTGGCGCCAGGCGGCCACCGACTGCGGTCTGCACGTAGCCGGCGGCGTCCGGGTCCGGGATGATGCGGCCGGGCAGCTCGACGGCGCGGCGGGTGCTGCCAATCGCCGAGAGGGTGTTCTCCAGCGCAAAGATGCGCTGCACCGCCTTGGGCACGAAGATGGTGCCGTCGGTCTGGCGCTGCGCCCGCTCGGCGACCGCGGTC
>NZ_NPEX01000339.1:0-1198 GCF_003258865.1 Rhodoplanes roseus
CCATAATCCTTGTCCGTGTGTATGGATTCCGGGCTCGCCGCTGCGCGGCGCCCCGGAATGACGGACGTTTCTACCCCACCAAACACCCGCGCAGGCCCGCCTCGACGGCGGCGCGGTCGATCTTCTTGCCGATCAGCACGATGCGTGAGGCGCGCGGCTGCTTGCCCCAGGGGTCGGCGGAGCGGATCTCCATCAGGCGGTGGACGCCCTGGATGACGTGGCGGCGCGCATCGCCCGCCATCGCGACGATGCCCTTCAGGCGAAAGACGTTGTCGCCGTGCTCGGCCAGGAACGACCGCAGCCACGCCTCGAGCTTGTCCCGATCGAACGATCCCGGATCGACGAACGACATCGTCTCCAGCGCCGGGTCGTGATCGTGATGATGGTGGTGGACGTCGAGGAATTGCTCGTCGGCGGCGAGCGTCTTCGACAGGTCGAAGGCGCCGATCCCCAGAATCTTCTCCAGCTCGACCTTGGCGTAGCTGGAGCGGATGATCTCGGCCGTGGCGTTGAGGCCGCGCATGCGGCCCTCGATCGAGACGAGCTCGGGCTCGTCGACCAGATCCGTCTTGTTGACGATCAGGCGATCGGCCGCGACGATCTGATCGACGGCCTGGTTGTCGACGCCGTGCAGATCGGGATCGTCGAGATGCCGGCCGATATGCATCGCGTCGACCAGTGTGACGATGCCGTCGAGGCTCACCTGCCTGGCCACGTCCGCATCGACGAAGAAGGCGGCCGCCACCGGCGTCGGATCGGCGATCCCGGTGGTCTCGACCAGGATGTGGTCGAACTTCTCCCGCCGCGCCATCAGCTTCTGCAGGACCTCGATCAGATCCTGCCGCACGCTCGCCGTGCAGCAGATGCAGCCGTTGGTCATCTCGTAGATCTCCTCCTCCGAGGTGAGGACGAGACCGGAGTCGATGTTCACCTCGCCGAACTCGTTCTCGATCACGGCGATGCGATGGCCGTGCCGCTCGGTGAGGATGTAGTTCAACAGCGTCGTCTTCCCGGCGCCGAGAAAGCCGGTGAGGATGGTGACGGGCACGGGGGTGGATTTGTTGTTCATGATCTGCCTCACCTGGTGCTTCCGACCTCATGGTGAGGAGCGCTCCGTGAGGAGCGCGTCTCGAACCATGTGGCCGCGCCACAGATCAACTTTGGTCGATCTGTACATGTAAAGTGCGAGGTCGAGCCG
>NZ_NPEX01000339.1:1208-5618 GCF_003258865.1 Rhodoplanes roseus
CGCCCCCCCCTCAGGGGGCCGCCCTCGTCCTTCGAGACGCCCGCTACGCGGGCTCCTCAGGATGAGGGCGGAGGAGCTCGTTACGCCTGATCACGCCGCCTGCGCCCCCGCCTTCTCTTCGAGGGCGGCGAGAATCTGCTCCGGCGTGATCGGGTAGTGGCGGAAGCGCACGCCGATCGCGTCGTGGATGGCGTTGGCGATGGCGGGGCCGATGGCGATGATCGGATCCTCGCCGACGCCCTTGGCGCCGAACGGGCCGCCGTCGGACGGCGCCGTCTCCAGGATGATGGTCCGGATCGGCGGCATGTCCATGGCGAGCGGCATCTTGTAGTCGACGAAGCTCGCATTGAGCGGGCGGCCGTCGCGGTGGTCGACGACGAAATCCTCGGAGAGCGTGTGGCCGATGCCCTGCTGGATGCCGCCCTCGATCTGGCCCGCGGCGGCGATCGGATGGATGACCTTTCCGATCTCGTGCACGGGGACGACCTGAAGAACCGAAACCTGGCCCGTCTCGGTGTCGACCTCGACCTCGACGAAATGCGCGCCGAACGAATAGGACTTGGTCGGATGGTAGCTGCCCTCGCCGAGGAGCTGCGGCGCCGGGATGCCCTTCTCGGCCGCGATCGCCTCGCGCACCGTGAGGCTCATGCCGGGCACGCCCTTCACGGTGATGACGCTGTCCCGGATCTCCAGATCCGCGGCCGACACTTCGAGCCGGTCGGCGGCCCGCGCCAGCACCTTGGCCTTCACCTGCGCGGCCGCCATCTGGCAGGCACGGCCGGCCATGAAGGTCGTGTGGCTGGCGAAGGCGCCGATGTCCCACGGCACCACGTCGGTGTCGCCGTGCACCACGGCGACGTCCTCGAACGTCACGCCGAGCTCTTCCGCCGTGATCTGAGCGAGCGCCGTGTGGGCGCCGGTGCCGAGGCCCGTGGTGCCGGTCAGCAGCGTCACCGAGCCGTCCTCGTTCATGCGGACGACGGCGTTGCCCTGCTCCTTGATGCCCGGATAGGCGGACGAGCCGTGCATCTCGCAGCCCATCCCCCAGCCGCGCCGCAGCCGGCCGGCCTTCGGCTTCGAGCTGCGCGAGGCCCAGCCGGTCTCGTCCATGCCGCGGCGGATGCAGTCCTCCAGGCCGTGCCCGGTGAGCGGATGATTGGACGGCGCGACGTCACCCTCCCGCACCGCGTTCTTCAGCTTCAGCGCGGCCGGATCCATGCCGAGCGTCTCGGCCGCCTCATCCATCAGGATGTCGAGGGCGTAATAGGTCTGCACGACGCCGTAGCCCCGGAAGGCGCCGGCGATCGGCGTGTTGGTGTAGACGCAGCGGCCTTCCAGCCGCACGTTCTCGCAGCGATAGAGCGACGTGAGCGCCGCGGTGCCGACCGCCGTGACGCCCGGCCCGTGCGACCCGTAGGCGCCGCTGTTGAAGACGACCTTCGCCTCGCGGGCCGTGATGGTGCCGTCGCGCTTGAAGCCCTGCCTGATCCACACCGTCCCCGGATGCCGGGTGCGACCGCCCAGAAAGGTTTCCTTGCGGGTGAACTCCATCCGCACAGGGCGGCGCGTGCGTTGCGCCAGGAGCGCGCACAAGAACTCGTGCTGGAAGAGGTCCTGCTTGGCGCCGAAGCCGCCGCCCATGTGGTCGACCAGCACCCGCACCTTGTTGAGCGGCAGCCCCAAGACCTCGGCGAGCGTGCCGCGCACCATGAAGGGGCTCTGCGTGGAGGTCCAGATGGTCAGCTTGCCGAGCGGATCCCACTGGCAGACGCAGACGTTCGGTTCCATGTAGGCCGGCGTCGGCCGGCCCATGCCGTACTCGCCCTCGACGATCAGGTCGGCCTCGGCGAAGCCCTTCTCCACGTCGCCGCGGGTGACGACGAAAGGATCGAGCACCAGATTGCCGCCCGGGCCGACGTCGTGGATCGCCGGTGCGCCGGGCTTCAGCGCGTCCTCGACCGTGAACACGGCCGGCAGCGGCTCGTACTCGACCTCGATCAGCTCGCAGGCGAGCTCGGCGATCTCCTCGGAGGTGGCGGCGACGGCAGCGACGCCCTCGCCGAAATAGCGGACCTTGGTGTCGAGGATGTACTGGTCCTGCGTCACCGAGGCCGAGCGCGGATGCGGCGAGCCGTAATGCAGCACGCGCGGCACGTCCCCATGAGTGAGGATCGCCTTCACGCCGGGCAGCGCCAGCGCCTTCGTTGTGTCGATCGCCTTGATCCGCGCATGCGCGACGGTCGACCGCTTCGTCTTGCCGTGCAGCAGGCCCGGCAGCACCACGTCGCCGGCATAGACGGCGCCGCCCGTCACCTTGCCCAGCGTGTCGGTCCGCTTGACGCTCTTGCCGATCACGGAAGTCATCGGTGCCCTACTCCTCGGTGTCATGCGCTCGCTTCGGGTGCGTGCCGTCTCGCCGCCCTCATCCTGAGGAGCGGCCGAAGGCCGCGTCTCGAAGGACGAGGGCGGCCCCATGGTTCGAGACGCGCTCCTGCGGAGCGCTCCTCACCATGAGGCCGAGAGAGACTTCACGAGCAGACGCGCCTCACAGCTTGCGGTCCGCCGCCGGCGGCAGGTACTCGTTGGTGAACACGTCGATGGCGAACGGCTTGTTCTTGTACTCGTACGTCACGCCGATCTGATCGACCGACTTGGCGAGGCGGGCCGGATCGACGTCGCCGACGCCGTTCTGCTTCACCCACGGGGTGACGATGTGCTCGCGCAGCACCAGCTCGAGCCGCTCGCGCTCGGTCTTCTCGTCGCCGGTCTCGTAGCGCTTCATCACCGACTTGGTGGCCGCCGCCGGATCCTTCACGGTGTCCTGAAGGCCCTTGATGGTGG
The DNA here is from genome assembly GCF_003258865.1 of Rhodoplanes roseus. Classification (GTDB taxonomy): domain Bacteria; phylum Pseudomonadota; class Alphaproteobacteria; order Rhizobiales; family Xanthobacteraceae; genus Rhodoplanes; species Rhodoplanes roseus. Next base: position 4,050 of record NZ_NPEX01000339.1, read on the forward strand.
CGCGGATGAAGCCCTTCACGGCCTCCGGATTGTTCTTCAGGAAGTCCGGATTGACGATGATGCCGTTGCCGTAGAGCGACAGGCCGTAGTCGGTCATCACGATCATCTGGATCTGGTCGGCCGGAATGCCCCTCTGGAGCAGATTGAAGTGCATCGAGAAGGTGAAGCCCGTGATGGCGTCGACCTTGCCGTCCGCCAGCATCGGCTCACGCACCGGGAATCCGACGTTCTCGATCTTCACCTTCGACTCGTCGATGCCGTTCTCCTTCACGAAGGCCTTCCACTGCGCGAAGGCGCCGTCGGCGGCCGGCGCGCCGAGGACGCGCCCTTCCAGATCCTTCGGCTTGGCGATGCCGGTCTTCTTCAGCGTCCCGATCGCGAAGGGCGGGCGATCGTACAGCATCATCACGACCTTGATGTCCTTCCCGGGATTCTGGTCGCGGAACCGGACGACGGAGTTCAGGTCGAAGAAGCCGAGCTGATGGGTGCCCACCGCGACGCGCGGAATGCCGGAGACCGAGCCGGCGCCGGTGTCGATGGTGACGTTGAGGCCCTCGGCCTTGTAGTAACCCTTGTCGATGGCGACGAAGTACGGCGCCGTCGGCCCCTCGAACTTCCAGTCGAGGGCGAACTTGATGTCGGTGTCGGCGGCCGCCGGCACCACCGAGGCGGCGACGAGCAGCGCGGCGAAGGCTCCGGCGAAAACTGATCTGTTCATGTCTCACGCTCCCGTGGATCCCGACGGGGATCCGCTGCCGAATTTGCAGGCAAACGACATGCCACTGTTCAGGGCACTGCCTTTCTCCGTCACCTCGAGCTGCCCGGGGAAAGCCGGGCCGCGAAGGGCGATGGCCCGCACCTCGGAGACCCTCCATCCTTCGATGGCTCGCTTCGCTCGCACCTCGGGATGCGGATCAGGTCGTCCTTCGTCAGGCCGTCTCACCGCCCGCCGCGGCCATCTGTCGCGCCGTCACCTGGATGGCCTCGATGATCTTGGTGTAGCCGGTGCACCGGCAGATGTTTCCGGCGAGACCGAAGCGGATCTCCTCCTCGGTCGGATCGGGGTTCTGGTCGAGCAGCGCCTTCGCCATCACGATGATGCCGGGCGTGCAGAAGCCGCATTGCGAGGCGCCGAGCGCCATGAAGTTCTCCTGCAGCAGATGCAGGCGATCCGGCGCGGGCGCGATCCCCTCGATGGTGGTGACGTTGCGCCCGGCCGCCTCGACGGCCAGAACGAGGCAGGAGTTCACCGGCACGTCGTCGAGCAGCACCGTGCAGGCGCCGCAATCGCCGACGTCGCAGCCCTTCTTGGTGCCGGTCAGGCCGGCCTCGTTGCGCAGCACGTCGAGCAGCGTGCGGTGCGGCGCCACGGCGAGATCGCGCGGCTCGCCGTTGATCGTGATGGTGACCGGAACGGTCGTGGTCATGGCGTGGCCCCCCCGGCAGTGCGCTGCCACGCGGCCGCGACCGCGCGGCGCGTCAGGACCGCCACCATGGCGCGGCGATAGTCCGCGCTCGCCCGCACATTGCTGATCGGTCGAGAGTCGTCGCGCGCCGCGCGACCGGCGG
>NZ_NPEX01000340.1 GCF_003258865.1 Rhodoplanes roseus
GGCGCCACCGTGCTGATCGAATCGGCGGCGCGCCCTTTTCGTTTCCGGAGGCTGCGCTCAGGCCCCGACCAGATCCGGCAAGGTGAGGAACTCGCGCATCACGTGCCACACGCGCTTGCGGTTGGTGCCGAGCACGGCGACATGGGCGACGCCGCGCAGCATCACGAACTGCTTGTCGCGGCTGGGCAGCTTGCCGAAGAACTCCAGCAGCTCCGCGTCGGTGGCGTTGCCGTCGGTCTCGGCCCGGGTCATCAGCACCGGACACGGGATCTTGGCCGGGTCGACCATCGGCATGGCGACGGCCATGTCGAGATACGAGCCGCTCGGCGCCGTGTCGCCGAGGGCGAGCTCGTAGTCGGCCAGCGCCGCCGGCACGGCCGCCTCGAAGGTGGAGGGATCGTCGCGCGTGAAGATGCCGACGAAGGTCTCGCGCGTCATCTTGCGCACCGGGCTCGCCCGATAGGTCGCCACCTGCTCGCGCCGGCGCATGATCTCGGGGGCGTTCTCGCCCGTCCAGGTGAAGGCGTCGAGGATCAGCCGCTCCACCCGCTCGGGATTGCGCATCGTGAACACGCCGGCCCGGATGGCGCCGGAGGACTGGCCCTTCAGCCGGATGCGCTTCTGCCCGGTGACGCGCTCCACCACCGGCATGGCCGCCTCGAGGTCGGCGACGCCCGACATCATGTCGGAGTTCGAGCCGGTGCCGCGGGTCGAGCGGCCGTAGTTCTCGTGGTCCATGGTCCAGACGTCGAAGCCGAAGCGGGCGAAGGCGTCCATGAACGAGTAGTCCGGGTGGCCCGGCACGGCGAGATCGAAGCCGCCGCGGCCCGAGAAGGACGAGCCGTGCGCCAGGAACAGCACCGGCCTGGCGACGCCGTCGTCGACCCGCTTGCGATACAGATAGAGATCGACCTTGCCTTTCTTGGCCCAATGCTCCTCGGCGACGATCTGTCCCGATGCGGCGCCCGGCCCAGGCGCGGCGGCCTGCTCGGGGGCGACCCCGGCCTGCGCCGGCGGGGTCGCGGCCGCCAGCATGATGCCGCCGGCCATGACGCCGCCGGCGACCAGGCCGCCCGCGACCAGGCTGCGGCGATCGACGGACGGATGTTTGTTGTCGGCCATGTTTCCTCCCGATCGGCTTCGATCCCGGTTGCTCCGGGTGAGCCGGAAGGGTGGCCCGTTTCGCCGAGGACGGCAAGATCGGCGCGTGCCGCCGCGCCTGGGAGACGGGGCGGTCCGCAGAACGCCGCTCCGAGAGCCGCCTTCGAGGCCGGCGCCCTCACCTGTCCTCGCCGCGCTCCTGCCCCTGCGCGATCTCCTCGCCGACCATGTCGCCGCGCTTGCTGACGATGTCGGAGCCGATGCGCTCGCGCACGACCTCCTGGATGCGGTCGGCGACCCGCGGGTCGCGATCCATCAGGCGGCGCAGGTCGTTGCCGTCGAGCACCAGCAGGTTGGCGCGGGTGAGCGCCGTGACGGTGCCGGAGCGGCGCGAGCGGCGCAGCACGGCGACCTCGCCGAAGAAGTGTCCGACCCCGAGCGTGATGTGGCGCCCGCGCAGATCGATGTCGACCGCACCGCGGGCGATGAAATACATCGAATGCGCCGGGTCGCCGACCCGCACGATCACGTCGCCGGCGTCGACGGTCTGGGCGCGCAGGAAGCGCATGATATCGGCGATGGCGGCGGCGTCGAGCCCGGCGAACAGCGGCACCCGCGCCACCATGCTCCAGGTGACGACGAAGTCGCGGCGATGGATCTCCTCCGCGAAGGAGGTCGCGATGATGCCGACCGGCATCGCCACCATGGCCATGGCGCCCAGGATGGTGGCCGCGGCGATCACCTTGCCGAGCGGCGTCACCGGCACGACGTCGCCGTAGCCGATGGTGCCGAGGGTGACGAAGGCCCACCAGATCGCGTCCGGAATGGTGCCGAGCTTGTCGGGCTGCACGTCGCGCTCGACCAGATACATCAGCACGGCCGCGAACAGCGTCGCGCCGAAGAAGATGACCAGGCAGGCGAGCAGCGCACGCCGCTCGTTGTAGAGCGCGTCGAGCAGCGAGCGCATGCCGGGCGAGTAGCGGGTGAGCTTGAGGAAGCGCACCACGCGGAACACCAGGACCACGCGCAGATCCTCGGGCACCGCGAAGGCGAACCAGAACGGCAGGATGGCGAGCAGGTCGATGATGCCGACCGTCGAGGTCATGTAGCGCCAGCGCGCCTGTCCGGGCGACAGGGTGCGCAGCAGCGCGTGCTCGGGCGCCGACCAGATGCGGAGCACATACTCGATCGTGAACACGACGATCGAGACCGCCTCGATGGCCACGAAGGCCGGGTGCCAGACCGCGTCGATCTCCGGCACCGATTCGAGGATCACGCCGGCGAGATTGAGCAGGATCAGCAGGATGAGCGTGCGGTCGACCAGCACACTGATGCGATCCGAGCCCACTCCGTGATCGAGGATCTCGCCGATCCGGCGTTTCAGCTCGCCCGCGCGTCTGGTGTGACCACGCATCGTGCGCCCCTCCCGCGGAGCGTCCATGGTGGCGGAGCGACGTTACCGCTGCGTTCCGTCACCCCTGTCCGAGCGCCGCCGCGATCGCATCGAGCGCCGCGTCGGCCTTGCCGCCGTCCGGGCCGCCGGCCTGGGCCATGTCGGGGCGGCCACCGCCGCCCTTGCCGCCCAGCGCCTCGGCGCCCTTCTTGACCAGATCGACCGCGCTGAAGCGGCCGGTCAGATCCGCCGTCACGCCGACCACCAGGCCGGCCTTGCCTTCGGCCGTGACCCCGACGATCGCCACCACGCCGGAGCCGACCTGCTTCTTGCCGTCGTCGGCGAGGCTCTTGAGATCCTTGATCTCGATCCCCGAGACGGCGCGCGCCAAAAGCTTCACGCCGGCGACCTCGCGCAGCCCGTCGGGCGCGCCCGAGGCGGCGGCACCGCCGCCCATCGCGAGCTTGCGGCGGGCGTCGGCGAGATCGCGCTCGAGCTGTTTTTTCTCGTCGAGCAGCTTCACGACCTGCTCCTCGACCTGGGCGGGCTGCACCCGGACGAGCTGGCCGAGCGCCGCGACCCGGCGGTCGCTGTCGGCAAGGCGGCGGCGCGCGGCCGCGCCCGTCATCGCCTCGATGCGGCGCACGCCGGCAGCGACGCCGGCCTCCTGGTCGATATAGACGAGACCGATGTCGCCGGTGCGCCGCACATGGGTGCCGCCGCACAGCTCCACCGACCAGCCGAGCGCATTGCTGGCCTCGCCCATGGCGACCACGCGGACCTCGTCGCCGTATTTCTCGCCGAACAGCGCGCGGGCGCCGGACGCGGTGGCGTCGTCCACGGCCATCAGGCGCGTCACCACGGGCGTGTTCTCCAGCACCTGGGTGTTGGCGATCTCCTCGACCCGGGCGATCTCCTCGTCCGACATCTTCTTCGGGTGCGAGAAGTCGAAGCGCAGCCGGTCGGGCGCCACCATCGAGCCCTTCTGGGCGACGTGATCGCCCAGCACCAGGCGCAGCGCCTCGTGCAGCAGATGCGTCGCCGAGTGGTTGCGGCGGATATCGGAGCGCCGCGCGTGATCGACCTCGAGCGCCAGCGCCTGGCCCGGCTTCAGCGTCCCCTCCTCCACGGTTCCGGTGTGGACGAAGAGGTCGCCGGCTTTCTTGTTGGTGCCGGTGACGCGGAAGCGCACGCCGTCGCCCGTCATCACGCCGGTGTCGCCGACCTGGCCGCCGGACTCGCCGTAGAACGGAGTCTGGTTGAGGATCACGGCGCCGGTCTCGCCGGCCTTCAGCTCGGTCGCCTGGACGCCGTCGCGGACCAGCGCCAGAACCTCGCCCTCCGCCGTCTCGGTCTCGTAGCCGAGGAACTCGGTGGCGCCGAGGTTTTCGCGCAGCGAGAACCAGACTGTTTCAGTCGCCGCTTCGCCGGAGCCGGCCCACGAGGCGCGCGCCATCTCGCGCTGGCGCTCCATGGCGGCGTTGAACGCGGGCAGATCGACCTCGACGCCGCGCGACTTCAGCGCGTCCTGGGTCAGATCGAGCGGGAAGCCGAACGTGTCGTAGAGCGTGAAGGCGACCTCGCCTTTCAGCTTGTCGCCGCGCTTCAGATCGCGCGTCTCGTCCTCCAGGATGCCGAGGCCGCGCTCCAGCGTCTTGCGGAAGCGGGTCTCTTCCAGCCGCAGCGTCTCGGTGATCAGCGGCTCGGCCCGCACCAGCTCCGGATAGGCCTGGCCCATCTCGCGCACCAGCGTCGGCACCAGCTTCCACATCAGCGGCTCGCGGGCGCCCAGAAGCTCGGCGTGCCGCATGGCGCGGCGCATGATGCGGCGGAGCACGTAGCCGCGGCCTTCGTTGGACGGCAGCACGCCGTCGGCGATCAGGAACGACGAGGCGCGCAGGTGATCGGCGATGACCCGGTGCGAGGCCTTCATCGGGCCGTCGGCATCGACGCCGGTGCGGTCGACCACGGCCTGGATCAGCGCGCCGAACAGGTCGATGGCGTAGTTGTCGTGGGTGCCCTGCAGCACCGCGGCGATGCGCTCCAGCCCCATGCCGGTGTCGATCGAGGGCCGCGGCAGGTCGAGCCTCCGATCAGGGAGCTGCTCGTACTGCATGAACACGAGATTCCAGATCTCGATGAAGCGGTCGCCGTCCTGGTCGGGCGAGCCGGGCGGGCCGCCCGGAATGTGGTCGCCGTGGTCGTAGAAGATCTCCGAGCACGGGCCGCACGGGCCGGTGTCGCCCATCGCCCAGAAATTGTCGGACGACGCGATGCGGATGATGCGGCGCTCCGGCAGGCCGGCGATCTTCTTCCACAGGTTGAAGGCGTCGTCGTCGTCGGCATACACCGTGATGGTGAGGCGATCGGCCGGCAGGCCGTATTCCTTGGTGATCAGGCTCCAGGCGAGCTCGATCGCGCGATCCTTGAAGTAGTCGCCGAAGGAGAAATTCCCCAGCATCTCGAAGAAGGTGTGGTGGCGCGCCGTGTACCCGACATTGTCGAGGTCGTTGTGCTTGCCGCCGGCCCGCACGCATTTCTGCGCCGTCACGGCGCGGCTGTAGGGGCGCTTCTCGAGGCCGGTGAAGACGTTCTTGAACTGCACCATACCGGCATTGGTGAACATCAATGTCGGGTCGTTGCGCGGAACGAGCGGAGACGACGGGACGATCTCGTGCCCGTTCTTCGCGAAGAAGTTCAAGAACGCAGACCGGATGTCGTTGACGCCGCTCATCGAAAGCTCTTGTTCCTGGTGACGCGCGACCGCGCCTCCCCGGGCGAGCTAAGCGACGGTCCTGCCTTTGCAATTCTGGTTCGTTTTAGCGGTGCGGCCGGGGGCTGTCCAGGACGGCGGCGTGCGCCCTCCCGCGGGACGCGCAGATCAGTCCCGCCGGGCCGGATTCGGCGTGTCCGGTGCCGCTCCGGCGGGCGCGGCGACGGCCTCGCGGCGGGCCAGCACGGTGACGACCGCGCCCTGCTCCGGCACGTCGAACCGCGCGACCGGCACGAACCGGGACTGCGCCGCGACGGCGTCGGCGACGCCGGCGAAGCCCGGCTCCGGCAGCGGGTTCGGGCCGGAGGCGCCGTCGACCACCAGCAGGCGGTCGGCCGGCGTGGTCGCCAG
>NZ_NPEX01000341.1 GCF_003258865.1 Rhodoplanes roseus
GCCGTCGGCCGCGACGGCGCGATCCGCCCCGATTTCCCCAGTTGCGTCCCGGGCCCCCGGCGCTCTCTAGTGCTGCGATCGCAGGAGGAGGGGGATGGGGCCGCGCAAGGGAGGGCACCGGCAGCGAGGCAGGGACCAGGCGAGCTGCGCCGTCCCGGCCGGCGTTGCGACGTTCGGGTGGCGACAGCCGATTGATTGTTGTCAACGATTTTACCGTCCCGACGACCCAAGACTCCGCCGGATGACGTGCGAGCGCGGGGGGATACGCGGATTGCAGCATCGCGCCGGCTGCCGTGCCCGCTCGACCGGTGGGCTCGCTTCGCCGGGAGGGGCCGGCTCGGCCGCGTCGCGAGGCCGGCCAGCCCGGACCGGCGGCCCTTCGCCGCCAGGTGGTTCGAACCCCCGCGTGACCGACATCACATATTTCGCCGGGTCGGTGCGGGACTGTGCCGCCGGCGCCGGGACGGGCGGCGCACGGCCGACACGGACAACGGGCATGGTTGCCGGACTGCTCGTCCTGCAATAGCCTGACGGGCATAGTGGGTTGAGATGCGGGATCCGCGCGACATTGTTCACATGATCCTGGAATCGGGGCCGAGCGGGCTGATTCTGGTGGATGGCGACGCGCGCGTCGTCTTCGCCAACGAGCACGCCGACGAGATGCTCGGCTTCGCGCCCGGCGAGCTGCTCGGCCAGCCCATCGAGATCCTGGTGCCGGACCGCTTCCGCGACGGCCATCCCGAGCTGCGGCACGTGTTCGACCTGTCGCCGCGCGAGCGCCCGATGGGGATCGGCCGCGACCTCCAGGCGCGCCGCAAGGACGGCAGCGAGTTCCCGGTCGAGATCGCGCTGAAGCCGATGACGGTGGAAGGGCGGCTGTTCGTCCTCGCCGTGCTGGTCGACATCACCGAGCGCAAGCGCAGCGAGGATCGCCAGCGGCTGCTGATCGGCGAGCTGAACCATCGCATCCAGAATCTGTTCGCGGTGATCCAGTCGGTGGCGCTGTCGAGCCTGTCGGGCGAGCGGTCGCTGCGCGAGGCGCGCGACGTGTTCGTCGACCGCCTGCAGTCGCTCGGCCGCGCCTACACGCTGATGACCGAGCAGGAGTGGCGCGGCGCCCCGCTGCGACAGATCCTCGCATCCGAGACCTCGGCTTTCGCCGACCGCGTCACGCTGGACGGAATCGAGGTGATGGTGAAGCAGAACGCGGCGCAGAGCTTCGCGCTGCTGCTGCACGAGCTCACCACCAACGCGGTCAAGTACGGTGCGCTGTCGGCGCCGGACGGCAGCATCGCGGTGCGCTGGAGCGTCGAGCGCGAGCTGCGCCCCAACGCCTTCGTGCTCTCGTGGCAGGAGGACGGCGGCCCCCGCGTCGCGCCGCCGACCCGCAGCGGCTACGGGCGCAAGATCATCGAGGACACGATGCGGCGCATCGGCAAGCATCAGATCGAGTACGCGCCGGGCGGTCTGAAGTACCGGATGGAGGCGCCGCTCGACAAGGTCGGCTGGGTGATCGACGATCCGGCTCACGAGGGACTCTGAGTCGGCCGGGGCGCGCCAGGACGATTCGGCGTTGCCGGCGCGACACGGTTCGGTCATGTTGTACGTAGTTCCGCCCATGTTACCGTGGCGGAGCCCGCAAATGCGTTATTGATACATTCGTTTCTGAAATTCGTGACTCCAGCGCCGGCGGCGCCGGCACCATCGATGAGTTGGAACACTGAACTCGCGTATTTCGTGACCCCGAAGTCCGGTCCGATGCGTCCGATGCGGACGCTGGTCGACGTGAATCGGGCGTTGCTCGACGACCTGCCGTTCGGCAGCCGGCTCAGGCCTCACTGGGCGGCTGTCGCGCGGCTGCTGCTGATTGCCTCGGATACTGGATCGACAATCGACGTTCGCCTGGCGACCGATGCGCTCGTGCGCGCCCTCGACACCGAAGGCTGGATGTCGCGCGCCACCGATCGTGCGCCGGCGTCGCGTCCGGCGGCCGCCGCAGCGCCCATCGCGGGGGTCGTATGTGTCGACGAGGTCGCGCGCCGCGCCGGCCCCCCGCATCGCGACGGGACGGCATTCGATGGTGCGCCGGCATCGCGCCCTCTGGCGGCCTTCCGGGACGCACCGGCGCCTCACGCGCGAGGCGGCGATGATCCGGACGTGGCGTGGGATCCGGCCGAACCGCAGGACCGGGCAGGGGACGAGGACGGAGCGTTCGGATTCGACGAGCCGCTGCCGTTCGGCGCGCCTCGTCGCAAGGCGAGCCACCGGCCCCTCGACGCCGATCACGCCGGCTTCGACGCCGACGGCGACCCCGCGATGCTGATCATCCGCAAGCTGCCGTGACGTCGATCGGCCGGCCGCCGGATCGCCGGGCGCGACCGGGCGATGGTGGCCGCGAGCCTGCTGCGATGCAGCGTGGCTGGCGTGCGACTCGAGCGCTACTTGAGACGTGATTTGATGCCGTCGACCGACGTCGTGGTCTGCCGGACCAGCTCGTCCGCGTCGGCGAGGGTCATGCGTCCGCCCTGCTTCACCACGCGGCCGTCGACCATGACGGTGTCGACATTGTGCGGGCGCGCGGCCTCGACGAGAAGGTGAGCCGGATCGTCGGCGAACATTCCCATGTTCAGCGCCCGTGGTGCGATCAGCAGGAGGTCGGCGCGCTTGCCGGGCGAGATCGATCCGATCTGCGCATCCAGCCCGATCGACCGGGCGCCGTCGATGGTCGCCAGCGCGAGCAGCTTGCGCGCCGTGACGGCCAGCTCGTCACGCCGGCGGCCGGCCTCGATCAACTGGAACAGCTTCATCACGCTGAACATGTCGGCGTATCCGGCGAGCGAGTTCGAATCGATGCCGAGGCCGACCGGGATGCCGCTGGCGATGTAGTCCTGGAGGCGCGTCACGCCGTAGCCGACGCGCAACTCCGTCAGCGGTGTGAGGGCGACCTTGCAGCCCGCATCCTTGGCCGTCTTCAACTGCTCCGGGGTCGCGTCGGTGAAGTGCACGAGTTGCAGATCCGGCCCGAGAAAGCCCCCCGCCGTGAGCGACTCGAACTGAGCTTTCGCCGTCTGGCCGCTCACGTGAACCGAGATCGGAAGGCCGAGGCGGCGCGCCGCCTCGATCTCGCTGGTGGCGACGCCGAGCGCGGGGTTCATCTGCTGGCCGACGATCGTCACGATCCCGAGCGGGCCTCGCCACGCCAGCCCCAGCGTCACCGGGCTGTCGCCGGCATGCTCCCGCCACGTCGTCGCGAGCTGCTCCAGGTGAGCGAGATCGATCGGCTCGGTCGGCTTGGAGATCGTCGAGGCGCCGTAGAGGAAGCGGGCGCGAATGCCGCTCTCGCGCAGGGCGCGGATGCAGCTTTCGGCGGCCTCGCGGCTGCGGATGTTGTGACAGAAATCGAGCGTCGTCGTGATGCCGGAGGAGAGCGCCTCGACGGCACCGAGCAGGGTGCCGCGATACATGTCCTCGGGCTGATATCCGTTGGCCATCCGGTTGCGCGTGGGGAAGTACGTCGCTTCCTTCGTGTCGCCGAAGTTGCCGCGCATCTGCGTCGACCAGAGATGCGTGTGTGTGTCGACGAAGCCCGGGATCATGATCATGCCGCGGGCGTCGATGACGCTCACGCCGCTCTCCGGCTCGATCGTCGCGGCGACGCGCTCGATGGCGCCGTCGCGCACGAGCACGTCGGCCGAGGTCAGGTCGCCCAGCCGGTCGTCCATGGACATCACGTAGGCGCCGCGGACGAGATGGCTGCCCCGTGCCGGCAGGGACGGCGTCGAGCTGCCGGCCCGCGGGGCCTGCGCCCAGGCGGCCGTGCCGGCCGCGAGGCCGACCCCGGCGAGTGCGGTGCCTCCGGCGAGCAACGCGCGGCGGCTGACGTTCGGCGAACGATCGCCCATCCTGGTCTTCTCCCCTGTCGTCTCGGTTTTTTTGTGCGGTCCGGCGAGGCCGGCCGCCAATGATCTAACCGAGCTTCACATACAGAGTACAGGGGCTTCGCGTGAACGGCGGCGGGGGCGACGGAGCGGCGTCGCTCACACGGTCTCGGTGCGCGCTACGGCGGGCTCGTCCGGGTCTGCCGGGGCGCCGGCCTCGATGCGCTCGACGATGCCGCGGGCGATCTCGCGCTCGCCCATGATCACGGTCGAGGCGCCGAGCGAGGCGAGGTGCTCGACCTCGGCGTCCGAATGGGCGCGGGCGACGATCTCGATCGACGGATTGGCGACCTTGGCCTGCTGCACCACCTGGCCGGCCTCGAAGGCGTTGGGAATCGCCAGCACCAGGCGGCGCGCCGCGCCGAGATTGGCGGCGGCCAGCACCTCGGGGTCGGCGGCGTTGCCGACCAGCGTCTCGGTGCCGCGCGCCCGCAGCGCCGCCAGCGGCACGTCGGCGTCCTCGATCACCAGGAACGGCGTGCCGGCGGCGGCGAGCGCATCGGCCACCAGGCTGCCGACCCGCCCGTGGCCGACCAGCACGGTGTGGCCGGAGAGCGCCGTGGTGACCAGCGGCTCGACCTCGACCGCGGTCCGGGCGGGGCTCGCCTGGGCGGCGGCGGGCGCCGACGGGGCGGCGTTGCCGGGCGCGGCCTCCGGCATGCGCAGGTCGAGCCGGCCCTTGAGGGCGCGCACGCCGGCGAACACCAGCGGGTTGATCAGGATCGACAGGATCGCGCCGGCCAGCACGAGATCGCGCGCCGCGTCCGGCAGCAGCTTCAGGCCGACGCCGAGCTCGGCCAGGATGAAGGAGAACTCGCCGATCTGGGCGAGGCTCGCCGACACGGTCAGGGCCGTGCCGGTGGGATGGCCGAAGGCGCGCACGATGACGAAGGCGGCGACCGACTTGCCGATCACGATGATGAACAGCGTGCCGAGCACCGCGACGGGCTCGCGCCACAGGGTCGACGGGTCGAATAGCATGCCGACCGAGACGAAGAACAGCACCGCGAAGGCGTCGCGCAGCGGCAGCGATTCCTCCGCCGCGCGGTGGCTGAGCTCGGATTCGCTGAGGATCATGCCGGCGAAGAAGGCGCCGAGCGCGAACGACACGCCGAACAGCTTCGCCGCCCCGAAGGCGACGCCGAGCGCGATCGCCAGCACGGCGAGGCGAAACAGCTCGCGCGAGCCGGTGTGGGCGACGTAGTGCAGGATCCACGGGATCACCCGGCGGCCGACCACCAGCATGAACAGGACGAAGCCGACGACCTTGAGCACCGTGACGGCCAGGATGCCGCCGACGCCGAGATCGAGCGCGACGCCGAACAGGCCGCCGACCGCGTGCCCGTCGCCGCTGGCGCCGCCCGGCCCGGCGGTGCCGAACGCGGTGGCGAGCGCCGGCAGCAGAACCAGCGCCAGCACCATCGCGAGATCCTCGACGATCAGCCAGCCGACCGCGATCTTTCCCCGCTCGGTCTCGACCAGCCGGCGTTCCTGCAGGGCGCGCAGCAGCACCACCGTGGAGGCGACCGAGAGCGCCAGTCCGAACACGAGGCCGGCCGGCAGCGACCAGCCGAGCGCCCAGGCGAGGCCGGCGCCCATCGCGGTGGCGACGCCGATCTGCACGATCGCGCCCGGCACCGCGATGGC
>NZ_NPEX01000342.1 GCF_003258865.1 Rhodoplanes roseus
CCCGGTGCCAGGCACTTCGGAGTTCGCCTACCGGCTCACCGGCCTCGCCCGCTCACGCGCCTGCGGAAGCGTGTTCTGGGAAAGGAGCTTGATCATGATCAAGAACAGCCTCGCTCACGACCAGGTGGAATGGATCAAACAGAAGCTCGACGAGGTCGATGCCAAGCTGGCGTTGTTCGAAAGCTCGGCCGGCAAGCTGGCCGGACCGAGCCGTGTGTCGGATGCGGATGCCGATGCCGATCATGATCGGGCGGACGGTGACCGGTCCGATCCGGAGACCATCTGGGTGCCATGGCGGAAGGCGCCGTCGCGCCGCCGCCACGAGATCCTGCTTCCGACCGGCGCGGCCGGAGCCGACGATCGACCCATCCGCGCCGAGACACGCGCGACCCTCGTGGCGGCGATCGCTCGCGGCCGATGTTGGCTCGCCGAGATCGTCAGGGGCGGCGTCGACACCGCCGATTCGATCGCGGTCCGAGAGGGCTGCAGCGTGCGCCACGTGAACAAGATCATCTCGCTCGCCTTCCTGGCCCCGGATCTGGTCGAGGCGGCCGCCGCCGGCCGGCTGCCGCGTGGCATCGGGGTGGCGCGGCTCTCCGATCCGCCCGCCGAGTGGTCGCGCCAGCGCCACATGCTCGGGCTGCCCGGGTAGCGCGACGCGCCGGACGAACCGGTCTCAGCGTCTGTTCGAAGCGATCTCCGACGTGGGTGCGCTCGCCCGCCGGGAACGGGTTTGGAAACCCCAGAGACGGACGTCCAAAATCGGCCGGAACTGTCGCGAATCGGGTAACCCGGGGCACGCGTGCCGCAGCGGCCCGGCCCGTTCCCCGCGCCCCGAGAGGCACTCCTGCGGCCACTGCTTTCCGTTTGGCGGTGGAGACTGTCTGACGCCGCGGTTGTTTTATGGGCTGCTCAGGGGCGGCTTCCCTGGACAGGAATGCGCTGCTTATCATCTAGCGAATCGATTGTTGGACAGCCCGTGCAGTCCCGCTATCGACCGGATCAGCCAGGTCGATCCGAGCTGAGGTCGTCAGGAACGTCACCGAATGTCCCGAGGACAACCGCTTCTTTGGGGGGGGCCGGCACGACCCTGATGCCGCCCTTGATCCAGATCGCGAGGCTCGGGCCTTCCGTAGCCTCACAGCTGTTGCCTTCCACGACCTGTGACGCAACGAGATCGGCTCTTCGGCGACGCTGCTGATCGAGTTCGGCGCCGCGACCCCGACGCGGCCGCGCCGCCCTCAGTGGGCGGCCTCGGCCAGGAGGCCGCGGGCGGCCAGCTCCTCGCGCCGGGTCTTGAAATAGTCCTCGTCGCGGTCGTTGTCGTGGTGGTCGTGATAGGCGTTCTCGGTCATGCCGAGGCGCCAGTAGCCGATGGCGTGGATCTGGCGACGGTCCATCCGGCGCTCGTCACGCACATAGGCGCGCAGCGTCCGCACGGTTGCCGACTCGCCGGCGATGAAGGCGAACGGCCTCATCGCCGCCTCGGGCCAGCGCAGCGCCATCACGGCGTCGCGTAGCAGCGTGGTGCGGCCGGGCGTCTGGTCGTTCCGATGCAGCCAGGCCAGCGCGAGGCCGGCAGGCTTGCGGAAAACCTGCTCCTCGGCCGCGTCCGGCACCTCGACGAAGGCGTGGCCGACGGCGTTGTCGGGCAGCTTCTCCAGGATGGCGGCAATCGCCGGCAGGGCCGTGTGATCTCCGGCGAACAGGTACCAGTCGGCCGGGTTGATGTTCCGGCCGCCTGGCCCGCCGACGCCGACGCGGTCGCCCGGCTTCGCCCGGCGCGCGAAGCGGGTCGCCTCGCCGTCGGCGTGCAGCACGAAGTCGACGGCGAGTTCGCCCGCCGCCGCGTCGAATCGGCGCAGCGTGTAGGTGCGCACGATCGGGCGGACTGGGTCCTTCGGCCAGATCGGCTTGCCGCCCGGTCCCTCCAGGGGCCAGCCCGGATCGTCGACGCCCTCGGGCGCGAACAGGATCTTGAGATTCAGCGCGTCGTCACGAACACCGGCGAGCTCGGCGCCGCCGAGGATCAGACGGCGCATCTGCGGGGTCACGCTTTCGGTGCGCAGCACCTCGAGCACGCGGATGCCGCGGAAGCGCGCCGGCGCGCCGGCCGTGGCAATGGTCGGGTCGGTCATGAGAGTCCCTCGTGGCGATCAGGCTGCGGTGGAGTTTTCGGGCGGGACGCCGGGGGCAGCCGCAGGCACAGGCGGCGCGTCGAGTGCACCTTCGACAACGACATGCGGGACGCCGTTCGGGCCGAGTGTGATGCGGGCCGCGACGCCCCAGACGTCGGCGAGCGTCGCCGAGGTCAGCGCCTGCGCCGGCGTGCCGACCGCGACGGCGCGGCCGTGGTCGAGCACGACGACGCGGTCGGCCCAGCGGGCCGCCAGGTTGAGATCGTGCAGCACCACGACGACAATGCGGCCCTCGGCGGCGAGCGCCCGCACCGCCTCCATCACGGTGACCTGGTGGCGCAGGTCGAGCGCGCTGGTCGGCTCGTCGAGCAGCAAAAGCCGCGGCTCGCGCACCAGAGCCTGGGCGAGGCTGACGAGCTGGCGCTGGCCGCCGGAGAGCCGGTCGAGCGTGTCGAGCGCCAGGTCGGCGATGCCGAGCCGGTCGAGCGTCGTGATGGCGCGGCGCGCCGCGTCGGCGCCGGCCAGTGCGCCGGGGCGCGACGCCTCGAAAGCGGCGATCACGGATTCCAGCACCGACAGGGCGACGCCCTGGGGCAGCGACTGCGGCATGAAGCCGATCAGGTCGGCCCGCGCGGCGAGCGGCAGGCGCAGCAGATCGTGGTCGCCGAAGGTCACCCGGCCAGCCGCCTTCACCAGGCCGGCGAACGCCTTGAGCAGGGTCGACTTGCCGGCCGCGTTGGGGCCGACCAGCGCCGTGACGGCGCCGCCCGGCAGCGGCGGCAGCACGAGATCGCGGATCACCGGCCGGCCCGGATAGCCGGCCGACAGGCGTTCGACGGTCAGCGCGTCGGCGGTCCGCATCATCGGCCCCGCCGCGTCAGCACGAGAGTCATGAAGATCGGCACGCCGATCAGCGACGTGATCAGGCCGATCGGCAGCACGATGCCGGGCACCGCGGTCTTGCTGGCGATCGAGGCGAGCGACATCAGCACGGCGCCCGACAGCGCGCTGGCCGGCAGGAAGAAGCGATGGTCCTCGCCGATCAGCAGCCGCGCAATATGAGGCCCGACCAGGCCCACGAAGGCGACGACGCCCACATAGGCGACGGCAGCGCCGGTGAGCAGGCTCAGCCGCATCAGCGAGAACAACCGCAGCCGGCCGATGTCGATGCCGAGGCTTTTTGCGCGCTCGGCACCGAGGCGGAGCGCGGTCAGCTTCCATGCGGCCGCGAACGAGAACGGCACCACGCAGCCGATCACGGCGGCCAGGATCGTCGCCTTCTCACGAGTGGCGCGCGAAAGACTGCCCATGGTCCAGAAAACCAGCTGCTGCAGCGCCTGCTCGCTGGCGACGAACTGGATCAGCGCGACCAGCGCGTTGAAGGTGAAGAACAGCGCGATGCCGAACAGCACCAGGGTCTCGCCGCCGCTGCGCAGCCGGCCGAGGAGCTGCAGCAGCATGGCGGAGCCGAAAGCGAGCACGAAGGCGTTGACCGGGATCGTCCAGGTCGGCGGCACGCCGGGCAGGGCGATGCCGAGCACGATCGCCAGCGCCGCGCCGAACGTCGCGGCGGCCGACATGCCGAGCGTGAACGGGCTCGCCATCGGATTGTTGAGCACGGTCTGCATCTCGGCGCCGGCGAGCGACAGCGCGGTGCCGACCAGGATCGCCATCAGAGCCTGCGGCAGCCGCACGTCGAACACGATCACGGCGGCGCCGCGCCCGAGCTTTTCAGGAAACACCAGCCCGTGCAGCACGTCGGCGGCCGACAGCGACGACGGCCCGGTGACGAGGTCGAGCAGGAACGCCGCCAGCGCGGCGACCGCGAGCGCCGCCACGACCACGGCACGCTGCCGCAACCGCCGCCGATGCCCGGCGAGCGCGGCGTCCGCCACGGCGGAAAGAGGGTCCGTCGCGGCCATGGTCATAGGCGACCTTTCTGCCGTGGACAGAATGGCGGCGACGTTTCGAGCCCTGGGCTCACCCCCCTCCCTCTCCCTCCCCCACAAGGCGGGAGGGACCGCAAGAGTCGCAGCTCTGCACGGGACGACTCGGTCGTGCCGAGCCGTTCGACGACATCGCACCGCGCCGCTGACTGCTCCCTCCCCCCTTGTGGGGGAGGGTTGGGGAGGGGGGTGGCCACGCGTTCCGGCCCCTCGATCGAGACGACGTTCCGCATCGCGTCCTCACCGTCCCCCGCTATCGAGCGACACCCAGTAGGTGCCGGTCATCGGCACCGGCAGCAGCGTGTCGTTGGCGAGCTTCAGGCTGGCGTCGGGGGCGACGTCGGCGAACAGCTTGGGATGGAACCAGCGAGCCAGGGCCTCCAGCGCCAGCACGTTGAGCGGAAAGTTGCCGAACAGATGCCACAGGCCGTGGACGCGGCCGGTGCGCACCGCGGCGATGTCGGCGAGGCCGGGACTGCGCACCACGCTCTGCAGCTTCGCCCGTGAATCCGCCGCGTCGACGCCGGGGCCGAGCACCAGGCCGCCGGTGCCGGCCAGATGCACGCCGCCGGTCCCCACATAGACTTCGGGGTCGCGTCTGATCACGTATTCGAGGCCGATCGGGCCGAACGGCGTCTTGAGCACGTCGGCCGCGATGTTGTGGCCGCCGGCCGCGTCGATGAAGGCGCCGATGGTGGCGCGGCCCGGCGCGTTGCAGCAGTCGTTGAGGCCCGCATGGGCGTGCATCAGCACGGTCGGGGCGACCGGCTTCGCATCGGCGAGGCGGTCGCGGATCAGGAACGCGCGACTCTCGTGGAAGCGCACCACCGTCTCGGCGGCGTCCTCGCGCCCGAGCACGCGGCCGAGCAGGCGCAGGCTCGGCACGGTGTTGTCGAGCGGTTTTGCGACGAGATCGAGAAAGACCACCGGCACGCCGGCCGCCTCGAAGCGGGCGATCGTCTCCGACGAGCGCAGCGACGGGCCGTAGCCGCCCGACAGGATGGCGACGTCGGGCGCGGTCGCCAGCGCCTGCTCGATTGAGAACGACTCCTCCGAGCCGCGGCCGACGATCGGAATGCCGTCGATCGCCGGAAATTTCTCTCGGTAGCGGCCGTAGGTGACCTTGTCCTGGCGGATCAGATCGCCGGGCCAGCCGGCGAGCAGCGACACCGGGTCGGGATGGACGAGCGCCAGCGTCATGAGCTGACGCCCCTCGCCGAGCACGATGCGCTTCACCGGCCGGGTGATCTCGACCCGACGGCCGACCACGTCCGTCACCGTGATCACGTCGCGCGCGGCCTTCGCGCGGCGCGGCATCAGCGTGCCGGCCGCCGCGGCGGCGCCGATGCCGAGAAGCGTGCGGCGGGAGAGGGTCATGATGCGTCTTTCAGAGAAGCGGCAGGCAGGGCCCGAACCCTCTCCCCTCGTGGGAGAGGGTGGCTCGCCGCGAAGCGGCG
>NZ_NPEX01000343.1 GCF_003258865.1 Rhodoplanes roseus
GAGCGCGTGCCTTGCACGCGCCCGACCCTCCCCCTCCAGGGGAGGGTGAGCGAGGAGGCCGCCTCACTTGCAGTGCGGCATGATCTCCTCGGCGAACCAGTGCACCTGCTCGAGATACTCGGCCTGCGAGTTCACGGCGAGCGCCATGGCCGAGCAGTGGTCGACGCCCATGGCCTTCAACTGGTGGATCTTGTCGATGATGAGCTGCGGCGAGCCGACCAGGTTGCCGGTGACCTGATGGGCCGGATCGCGACCCGTGTAGGCGAGGGACTTGCGGTGCGCGACCAGGCCGCTGCGCATGTAGGTCTCCTCGGCCGCCTGGTCGGTCTTGCCGATGAGCAGCGAGAACTGCGGCGCCACCTCGATCGACATCGGATCGCGGCCGAGCTCCTCGGCGCGGCGGCGCAGCACCGTGATCCGCTCGGCGATCTCGTGGAAGGGCCGCCAGCCGGGCAGCCAGCCCATGCCGATGCTCGCGGCGCGCTCGATCGCCTGCATGTTGTGGCCGCCGATATAGAGCGCGAAGGGCGTCTGCTTCGGCTTCGGGAACATCTCCAAGTCGGTGAACGAGTAGTACTTGCCCTCGAAGGTCGAGACCTTGTCCTCGGTCAGCGTCTTGAAGCAGGCGAGGCCCTCGTCCAGCATGTCGCCGCGCCGCGCCCCCGGATAGCGCTGGCCGGCCCACGCCTCGAACTCCTCGCGGTAGGCGCCGAGCCCGACCGCCAGGATCATGCGGCCGCCGGTCATCTGGTCGATCGTCGCGACCTGCTTGGCGAGATAGACGGGCTCGCGCATCGGCATCACCAGCAGCGAGGTGCCGAGCCGGATGCGGCTCGTCGCCTGGCCGATCATGGCGAGCGTGATCAGCACGTCGTAGAAGTTCGGCGGCTCGGGGAAGATCTCGCGGACATAGTGCTGCGTCGTGATGTGGTCGTTGCCGAACACCGCGTCGTAGCCGAGCTTCTCGCACAGCACCGCGGTGCTGATCAGGTCCTGCGGCTCGCAGAACGGGATCGGATAGACGAGGCCCTCGTATCCGGTCGCCAGGCACACCGAGAATTTCATTCGCGTCACTCCGATCCGACCAGATGGTTTGCTTGCACGCGCGGCTCAGAGCCGGCGCAGCGCCGTGTCGAGCGTCATCAGCGACTCGGCGCCGTCGCGCGTGACCCGCACCATGTCCTCGACCTGGATGCCGGCGAAGCCGAGCTCGTAATAGGGCGTCTCGATGCACGCCACCATGTCCTCCTCGAACACGCTGGTGGTGGAGGCGGCGATGTTGGGCGGATCGTAGCCGTCGACCCCGATGCCGTGGCCGACATGGCTGCGATTGAAATGCGGGATGCCCTCGCGGCGGACCGTCTCGACCACCTCGTCGAACAGGTCGGAGACCTTCACGCCCGGCTTGATCACGTCGTAGGCGCGCAGCACACCCTTCTCCACCGCCGCGTAGTAGCGCGCGACCTTGGGATCGGGCTCGCCCAGCACGGCGCCGCGCGACATGTCGGAGCGGTAGTGCTTGTAGCGGCCGCCGACGTCGAAGCGGATCAGGTCGCCGCGCTTCAGCGCGCGGTCGGACGGCTGCACGTTGATCATCGCGCTCCTGGTGCCGAAGCCGATGCAGCCGACCACCGGGGCGGCGTCGTTCGTCACCAGATGGGCGTTGAAGGCGCGCAGCATCTCGCGCTCGGTGATCCCTTCGGCCGCCACCGCGAGCGCCGCGTCGATGGCGCCCTCGGTGATGCGGGCGGCCTTGCGCAGGATCGCGATCTCGTCGGCGGTCTTGACCGAGCGGACGTGCTCGAACAGCGCGAAGGCGCGCACGAAGGTCGCGTCGGGCAGCAGCGCCTGGAGCTGCTCCATGCATTGCGGCGTGATGCCCATCTCGTCGAGCCCGAACCGTCCCCGGCTCAGGCCCTTCTCCTGGATGGCGGCGACCAGCGCCTCGACCGGGCCCTTCGCGGCCGGGCCGGCGAACAGGTCGCGCTGCATCGCGTCGGCGGCGTCGAGAGTCGCGGTCTCGTCGACGTTCATCTCGAAATAGCCGTAGCGCCGGATCTCCTTCACCCAGAGATCCTGGTCCGGCACCAGATCGAGAATCCCGGAATTGGCGACGATGCAGGGCGCCTCGTCCCTGGGATGCAGCACATAGGCCTGCGGGCCGCGGCGCACCCACTGCGACATCGCCCAGAAGCCGCTCAGATAGGTGACGTTCTCGGCACAGGTGGCGATCACGGCGTCGAGCTTTTCACGCGCCATCATGGCCTGGAGACGGGGAAGGTTCGTGAGCATTCGCAGACCCGATCGCTGTGTGCCGAATAATGGAACAGTGTTTCAAAATAGTGTGGCCGGGGCGAAACCCGAAGTCAATCGACGTGGAGAGCGGCGCGGTCGAAATTGACAACGCGGACGGCGCGGTGCGACTGTTGTGGAACAGTGTCCCGCTATTCGGCGCAGCATCTCCGCGCCCGGGCACGCTCCCGCAGGATCGACCGGCGATGCCGGTCCGGAGACCCAGGTGAAGCTGCCGAACTTCGACTACGCGTGTCCGACCTCGCTCGCCGAGGCGATCGATCTGCTGGCGCGCCACGACGGCGACGCCAAGCCGATCAGCGGCGGCCAGAGCCTGATGCCGATGCTCGCCTTCCGGCTCGCGGCGCCGTCGCTGCTGGTCGATCTCCGCCTCGTGCCGGGGCTCGATCGCATCACGGTGGACGAGAGCGGCGTCGAGCTCGGCGCCCGCGTGCGCTGGCGCGACGTCGAGGCGGACGAGCGGCTCGCGCGTGCCTGCCCGCTGCTCGCCGCCGCCATCCCGCACATCGCGCATTATCAGATCCGCAACCGCGGCACGATCGGCGGCAGCCTCGCCCATGCCGATCCGGCCGCCGAGCTGCCCGCCGTGGCGCTCGCCTGCGCGGCCGAGATCGTGATCGAGGGGCCGGACGGGCGCCGCGTGGTGGCGGCGCAGGACTTCTTCCTCGGGCCGCTGACGACGGCGCTCGAGCCGGCCGAGCTGATCGTCGCCGTGAGATTTCCGCCGTGGCCCGCGGCGCGCCGCCACGGCTTCCAGGAGTTCTCGCGACGCCGGGGCGATTTCGCGCTCGCGGGCGTCGCCCTGTTCTTCGACGAGGAGTCCGGCCTGATCGGCAACGCCCATGTCGCCGGCTTCGGGATCGGCGACGTGCCGCAGCGGCTCGCCGGCGCCGAGGCCGAGCTGAACGGCCGCGCGCCGACGCTCGAGACCTTCGCGGCCGCGGCGCGCGCCGCCGCGGCTGAGGTCGCCCCGCAGACCGACATCCATGCGGAGGCCGACTATCGCCGCGCGCTGCTCGGCACCCTCACCGAACGCACGCTCGCGCAGGCCGCGGGCCTCGGACACGCCGCATGACCACTGAACGCATCACCCTCACGATCAATGGCACCGAGACGACGCTCGACGTGCCGGTCCGCATGACCCTCGCGGATGCCTTGCGCGAAAAGGCGCGGCTCACCGGTACGCATGTCGCCTGCGAGCACGGCGTCTGCGGCGCCTGCACGGTCCTGGTCGACGGGCTGGCGGTGCGCTCCTGCCTGATGCTCGCCGTGCAGGCCGACGGCGCCGAGATCCTCACGGTCGAGGGCCTCGCGCCCGACGGCGCGCTGTCGCCGCTGCAGGCGTCGTTCCGGGCCCATCACGCGCTCCAGTGCGGCTTCTGCACGCCCGGCATCCTCACCACCATGCACGCGCTGCTGACCGCCGAGCCGGACGCCGACGAGGAGCGCATCCGCGACGTGCTGTCCGGCAATCTGTGCCGCTGCACCGGCTATCTGCCCATCGTCGAGGCCGTGCTGGCGGCGCGCGACTCGTATCGCCGCACGGAGGAGACGCCGTGAGCGCGCCGCACCCGAGCCGGCCCAACGTCCTGGTCGGCAGCCCGGTCGAGCGCGTCGAGGATCCGCGCCTGCTCACCGGGCGGGGCCAGTATGTCGGCGACCTCGCGCCCGAGACGGCGCTGCACGGCGCGGTGCTGCGCAGCCCGCAGGCGCACGGGATTCTCCGCGCCGTCGACACGAGCGCGGCGCGTGCGATGCCGGGCGTGGTCGCGGTGTTCACGGCGGCCGATGTCGGCGATCCGCTGCCGATGATCCCGCAGCGCCAGCACGGGCTGCCGGAGGGCGAGGCCTATCTGCAGCCGGTCCTCGCCACCGGCAAGGTGCGCTATGTCGGCGAGCCGGTGGCGTTCGTGGTGGCGACCGATCCGGCCGTCGCCGAGGATGCGCTGGAGGCGATCGCGCTCGACATCGCGCCGCTGCCGCCGGTCGCCGACCACCTCGCGGCGCTGCGCGACGAGTCGCTGCTGTTCGAGGCGGCCGGCAGCAACCGCATCGCGGTGATGCGGTCGCGCCGCGGCGATGCCGACGCGGCCTTCGCGGCGGCGGACTACACGCGGCGGGCGCAGTTCAGCACCCAGCGCCACACGGCACTGCCGATGGAGCCGCGCGGCCTGTGCGCGACCTACGATGCCGGGACGGGCCGGCTGACGCTCTACGGCGCCACCAAGGTGCTGTTCTACAACCGGCGGACGCTCGCCGGCCTGCTCGGCCTCGACCCCGCCGCCGTCGATCTGATCGAGGTCGATGTCGGCGGCGGCTTCGGCGCTCGCGGCGAGATCTATCCGGAGGATTTCCTGGTGCCGTTCGCGGCGCTGCGGCTCGGCGTCCCGGTGCGCTGGGCCGAGGATCGCCGCGAGCACCTCGCCGCCACCAATCACGCCCGCGAGTATCACGCCGACCTGGAGATCGCCTGCCGGCGCGACGGCTTCGTGCTGGCCTTGCGCGGCACCGTCGACGCCGATCTCGGCGCCTATGCGCGCACCAACGGCTTCACGGCGCCGCGCAACGTCGTGCAGTTCATGCCCGGCCCCTATCAGGTGCCGAGCATCGCGCTCGACGCCAATCTGCTGGTCACCAACAAGACGCCGGCCGGCACCTATCGCGGGCCCGGCCGTTTCGAGACGAGCTTCTTCTGCGAGCGCCTGTTCGACATGGCGGCGCAGGATCTCGGCATCGATCCGGTGGCGTTCCGCCGCCGCAACCTCCTCGGCCCGGACCAGCTCCCCTATGCGTTCCCCGAGATCGTCGGCGTCGACGCCACGACCGAGCTGGACAACGGCGACTACGGCCACGTCCTCCAGCGCTGCCTCGACGAATTCGGCTGGGCCGAGAAGGCCGCCCTGCAGGGCGAGCTGATCGACGGGCGCTGGCACGGGATCGCCTGTGCCTGCTTCATCGAGGGTGGCGGCGGCGCGCCGCGCGAGAACGCAAGGCTCACCGTCGAGCCGGACGGCGGCATCACGGTGAATGTCGGCTCCTCGGCGATCGGGCAGGGGCTCGCCACCATCCTGTCGCAGATCGCCGCCGACGAGCTCGGCCTGCCGATGAGCGCGGTGCGGCTGCGCCACGGCTCCACCACGCTGGTGCAGGAAGGCTGGGGCTCGTTCCATTCGCGCTCCACCGTGATGGGCGGCTCTGCCATCCTGGTCGCCGCG
>NZ_NPEX01000344.1 GCF_003258865.1 Rhodoplanes roseus
GGCCAGCAACGCGCCGGGGCCGCTGCGGCGCCACGCCGCGACGGCCGCCACCACGGCGATCGCGGCGACGCCGCCCGCAGCCCACACGGGCAGGGACGCAACGCCGCCGGCCGGATCGAATCCCAGCATCTCCCCTCCAGACGTCCCCACGTGAGGCTCCAGTGTTCGGACCGTAAAGTTGTCGATTTTATGCCTCAAAGCGCGGACGCGGATCGGCATGGGTGCTTGGTCGGTAGAACCGAACCAGCTAGTGTCCGGCCCCTCTCATGAACTCACGACAGCCCGTCAGGTCGCGACGGTGCACGCTTGGAGGTTGTTTCCGATGATCGGACGGACGTTCGTCGCCCTCGTGCTCGCCGCCGCAGTCGTTGCTCCGACGGCCCAGTCCATGGCGGAGCCTCTGGTCACCCAGGGAATCGGGTCGTCGAGCTGCGCCAAGCTCGCGGCCGATCTGAAGCCGGGCGAAGGACTGCAGAACCCCGTCAACCTGATGCTCTACGCCTGGGTGCAGGGCTATCTGAGTGCCGCCAACGTCGCGCTGCTCGAGCAGGACGGCAAGCATGTCGACCTCGGCACGCTCGACGAGTCGAAGGTCGTCGGCATGGTCGCGAGCTATTGCAAGGCCAATCCCGAGCACAAACCGATGGCGGCCGTCGACGACTTCATCAGGAAGGCGACGAAGCTGCGCGCCAAGTGGGACGTCGGCACGGTGAACTGGAACGGTTGACGCGCGCGCCCTGCACGGTCGATTCCTTCCAGTCGACTGGGGGCGCGGCGTTCACCATCGCCGGATTCGACATTGGTCGTATGCACGCGGCGAGCCTCCGCACGAAAGAGCCGGAACGCCCGTGTTCGTGGGCTTTCTCGCGTCTCATGCGAGCGCGTCGCGGGTGCCTGCCGGCATTTTCGGAAGGTCGGCTGATCTAGATCAAAGCCGCTGCAGCGGCGTCGCAGCAATGTCCGCTCCGACGATCGGTCGGCGGGCTTCTCGCTTCGTCAGATCGAAATGTTGGTGCGCGGCGTCGTGCCACGGGGGTGCGCGACGCTGCGATGCCCAGCGGGCGGTTCGCAAGAACCGCCCGCCTTTTTTTGTACGCACGGTGCGGCGCGGCGTCGGGCTGAACGACAAGACCTTGCGCGCGGAGTCGACAGATCATCGGGTCGACAGATCATCGGGTCGACAGATCATCGAGTCGACAGATCAACGGGTCGACAGATCAACGGGTCGACAGATCATCGAGTCGACAGATCATCGAGTCGACGGACCGCCGATCAGATCAGCGCGAACAGCCGCACCGGTGCGCCGGTCGCATCCTTCACCTTCGGCAGGCCGACCACCAGCGTCGCACCGGCGGCGGGCGCCTGCTCGAGATTGGCGACGTTCTCCAACCCCCAACGGTTCGCCGGCAGCCACAGCTTGTGAGTCTTGAAATCGGTCGACGGTCCGTGGTCGAGCGACAGCGTGTCGGACGCGAGGCCCACGACCTCGCGCTCCTTCAGCAGCCACGCCGCAGCCTCGGGCGCGAAGCCGGGAAAGTGCAGCGTGCCGTCGACGTCGCGGCCGATGAAGCGGGCCGGATCGCTGACCGCGAGCTTCCCCCACCCCGCATGCATGGCGACGCAGCAGCCGCGCGGCAGCCGGCCGTGCTTCGCCTCCCAGGCGAGCAGATCGTCGCGCGACAGCAGATAGTCGGCATCGTTGTCGGCCTTCTCGACGACGTCGATCACGGCGAGCGGCACGACCAGCGTGTCGGCCAGGAGATCCTCGACGCTCGCGCCCGTCTCGGCGAAATGGATCGGCGTGTCGAGATGCGTGCCGGAATGCTCGATGAGCTTCCAGACATACATGTTGTAGCCGTCCTTGCGGACCTCGGCGCGGCGC
This sequence comes from Rhodoplanes roseus, assembly GCF_003258865.1. Classification (GTDB taxonomy): domain Bacteria; phylum Pseudomonadota; class Alphaproteobacteria; order Rhizobiales; family Xanthobacteraceae; genus Rhodoplanes; species Rhodoplanes roseus. The sequence goes on from NZ_NPEX01000344.1 coordinate 1,883, forward strand.
TCCAGCTCGATTCCGGGCACGCCGAAGAAGCTCGGAAACTCCGGCGTCAGCGTGTGGGTGAGATCGACCACGCGCTCGAAGCTGCGCGGCGCCGCGACGGCCGGCATCGGCGCGACGGCCGTGGCAGCGAAGGCCGCTGCGGCACCGGCGCGGCCGAAGAAGCCGCGACGGGACGTGCCGGCCCGCACGACTTCCATGCACCCCGGAACGCACATCGACACCTCCCGCGAAACGTTGTTTCAGTCAGTTTACACGAAGTCCGGCGCCGCGTATCCGGCCGCCCCGCGCGCTTGCTGCCGCACCGCCCGCGGTCGTAAGCTCGCGGCGTCACACGTTCCGGCACGCGCTCGGGTCCGGCGACCCGGAGCGACCGGCCACGATCTGAACACACGATCTGAACACACGATCCGAACACACGATCCGGCGACACCCGCATGACGACACGACATCGCATTCTCGCCGCCGCCACGGCCTTCGGCCTTGTCGCGATCGCGGCCGTTCCGCCACCGGAGGCCGGCGCCCAGTCGGCCGACCTCGTGTTGTGCGACCGGCTGGCGGCCGACCCGACCGACCCGGACAAACCGTCCGACGTGAAGGGTGTCGCCGAGATCGCGGCCGCCGACGTCGCCACGGCGATAAAGTTCTGCAAGGTCGCGGCGGCGGGCTCGCGTCGCGCCCAATACGCCCTCGGCCGCGCCTATGCGGCCAACCGGCAGATGGCCGAGGCGGGCGCCGCCTATCGGCGCGCCGCCGACAAGGGCAGCAGCGCCGCCATGGTGGAGCTCGGCGTCATGCTCGCCACCGGCACCGGCGCGTCGCAGAACCAGGACCAGGCCCGAAAGCTGTTCGAGCGCGCCGCCGAGGCCGGCAATCCGCGCGGCGTCTCCAATCTCGCGGCGCTCTCCGGCGGGACCTCGGCGGATCCGGGGCGCTCGCGCGAGCTGCTCGGCAAGGCGGCCGTCACCAACAATCCGGAGGCGCTGTACCAGCTCGGCCTGATGACGGCGGACGGCACCGGCGGCGCCAAGGACGACGCCGCGGCCCGCGCGCTGTTCGAGAAGGCCGCGGCGCTGGACCATCCCGGTGCGCTCGAGCGCATGGGCGCCTACGCGCAGGAGGGACGTGGCGGCCCCAAGGACACGACGGCCGCCATGACCTATTACGAGCGCGCCGCGACGCTCGGCAACGAGGAGGCCAAGGCCGCGCTGAAGCGGCTGCAATGCCCCCACGTGATCAAGAACAAGCAGGGCCAGGTGGTGACCAACCTGTGCTTCTAGGCCGTGCCGGCGCGTCGTCCCGGCCCTGCCGGCCGCCGCCAGCGTTCCGCTGCACCGGCCGCGATTCCGTGTATAAGGCCGCATGCTCGTCATCACCGACCTCTCGGTCCGGATCGCCGGACGTCTCCTGATCGATCATGCCTCCGTGCAGATCCCGACCGGCGCCCGCGTCGGCCTGGTCGGCCGCAACGGGACGGGCAAGTCGACCCTGTTCCGCACCATCACGGGCCAGCACCACGCCGACACGGGCGAGATCGGCGTGCCGGGCCGCGCCATCATCGGCACCCTCCCCCAGGAGGCGCCGAACGGGCCGCAGCCGCTGACCGAGATCGTGCTGGCCGCCCACACCGAGCGCACCGCGCTCCTCGCCGAGGCGGAGACCGCGACCGACCCGCACCGCATTGCCGAGTTGCACACCCGGCTCGCCGACATCGGCGCCCATTCGGCGCCGGCCCGCGCCGCCGCCATTCTGCACGGCCTCGGCTTCTCTCACGAGGACCAGGCGCGACCGGTGAGCGAGTTCTCGGGCGGCTGGCGGATGCGCGTCGCGCTGGCCGCCGTGCTGTTCCGCGAGCCCGATGTGCTGCTGCTCGACGAGCCGACCAACTATCTGGATCTCGAGGGCACGCTGTGGCTGGAGGAGCACCTCGCCCGCTATCCCCACACCGTGGTGGTGATCAGCCACGACCGCGACCTGCTCGACAAGGCGGTCGATTCGATCCTGCATCTCGAGAACGGCAAGCTCACCTTCTATCGCGGCAACTACACGACCTTCGAGCGCACCCGGCGCGAGCGCCTGCTGCTCGACCAGAAGCTCGCCAAGAAGCAGGAGGCGCAGCGCGCCCATCTCGCCGCCTTCGTCGAGCGCTTCCGCGCCAAGGCGACCAAGGCCCGGCAGGCGCAGTCGCGGCTGAAGATGCTGCAGCGGCTCGGCCCGGCGCCCGCCCGCATCGCCGACGAGGTGCGCGAGATCGTCCTGCCGGCGCCCGCGAAGCTCTTGTCGCCGCCGATCATCGCGGTCGACGACGTCTCGGTCGGCTACGAGCCGGGCAAGCCGATCCTGCGCCGCGTGACGCTGCGCATCGACAACGACGACCGCATCGCGCTGCTGGGCTCCAACGGCAACGGCAAGTCGACGCTGGTCAAGCTGATCGCCGGGCGCATCGGCACAATGGAGGGGCGCATCACCCGGGCCGACAAGCTGGAGGTCGGCTACTTCGCCCAGCATCAGCTCGACGAGCTCGACGAGGGCGCCAGCGTCTACGCCCATGTGCGCCGCCTGATGCCGGACGCCGCCGAGGCCGCGGTGCGGGCGAAGGCCGGCGCCATCGGCTTCTCGGAAGGCGCCGCCGACACGCTGGTCGGCAAGCTCTCGGGCGGCGAGAAGGCGCGGCTGCTGCTCGGCCTCGCCACCTTTCACGCGCCGCATCTCCTGCTGCTCGACGAGCCGACCAATCATCTCGACATCGACAGCCGCTCGGCCCTGATCGAGGCGATCAACGAGTTCCCGGGCGCCGTCGTGATGGTGTCGCACGACCGCTACCTGCTCGACGCCTGCGCCGACCGGCTGTGGCTGGTCGCCAACGGCGGCGTCGCGCCCTTCGACGGCGACATCGACGACTACCGGCGGCTGGTGCTGTCCGGCGACGACGAGCCCGACGACAAGGCGAGCCGCGGCGACAAGACCCCGTCGCGCACCGACCAGCGCCGCGCCGCCGCGGAAAAGCGCGCCGAGCTGGCGCCGCTCAAGAAGATGATCAACGCGCTGGAAAAGAAGATCGAAACCCTGCACCAGCGCATCGCCAAGCTCGACGACGCCCTGGCCGACCCCGCCCTCTACGCGCGCGACGCCGCCAAGGCGGCCGGCTTCGCCAAGGAGCGCGCCGACGCCGCGAGCGCCCTCGCCGCCGCCGAGGACGAGTGGCTGACGCTCAGCGCCGAATACGAGGACGCGCTGGCCGGTTGACAGCGAGCGTTTCGCGACCGCCCTGTCGGGCGGGCGGCGGCGCCGTCGAGCCGCGCAGCACCATCTCGGGCCGCAGCAGCACGTCGCCGGCCATCTCCTGCCCGGCCATGCGGGCGAGCAGCAGGCGCGCCGCCTCCGCCCCCATGTCGCGATGGCGGAACCGCACCGTGGTGAGCGGCGGATCGACCAGATCCATCAGCGGCAGATCGTTGTAGCCGGTGACCGACACATCGTCCGGGCAGGCGCGGCCGGACGCCCTCAGGGCGTCGTAGCAGCCGAGCGCCAGGAGATCGTTGGCGGCGACGATCGCGGTCGTCGCCGGATGGGCGTCGAGCAGAGCCGCGCAGGCCGCCCGCCCGGCCTCGCGCGAGAACGAC
>NZ_NPEX01000345.1 GCF_003258865.1 Rhodoplanes roseus
CGACCCGCCCCCTGCCCGCCGCGGCCGGCGCGCCGGCCGGCCCGCATTCCCCGCCGAACGAGACCCCCGCCCCCATGCAGTCCCCTTCCTCGAGCACGCTGCTCGCCCGCGGCGCCATTATCGCGACGGCGGCGATCTTCGGCCTCACCTACAGCCTGAGCGCGGCGCTGATCGCGCTCGATCTCGCCGAGCGCGGCCTGAGCGAGGCGCTGATCGGCGCCAACGCCGCCATGCATGCGGTCGGCGTGCTGGTGATGGCGGTCCTGCTGCCGCGGCTGACCGCCCGGCTGGGACTGCGCCGCGCCGTCATCGGATCGCTGCTGAGCGCCGCGCTGCTCCTCTGCCTGTTCCCGGCGCTGCCGCTGGTGTGGCTGTGGTTCCCGCTGCGCATCCTGCTCGGCGCCGCCTCCGAGGTGCTGTTCGTGCTGTCCGAGACCTGGCTGAACGCGCTCAGCTCGGAGGCGACTCGCGCCCGCACCATGGCGGCCTACACGGCCGCCATGTCGGTCGGCTTCGCGCTCGGCCCGCTGCTCCTGTCGCTGGTCGGCTCCGACGGATTTCTCCCCTACGCGATCGGCGCGGCGCTCGCCGGCGGCGCCGCCGCCATCGTGGTGTCGCCGTCCATCGCGGCGCCCGACATCGCCGATCCGGGACACGGCAACCCGCTGCACAGCATGCGGCTCGCGCCGGTCGCCATGGCGGCGACGGCGCTCAACGCCGCGGTCGAGACCGCCGGGCTCACCTTCCTGACGCTCTACGCCATGTCGGTCGGCTGGGAGGAGTCCCAGGCGACCCAGCTGATGACCTGCATGATGGCCGGCGCCATCGTCCTGCAGCTCCCGATCGGCTGGCTCGGCGACAAGATCGACCGCCAGACGCTGATCGTCCTCCTCGCCGCGCTGTCGGCGGCCGGCGCCGTGGCCTGGCCGTGGGCGCTGGAGGTGCGCTCCGCCATCTATCCGCTGCTGTTCGTGTGGGGCGGGCTGTTCGTCGGCATCTACACGATCATGCTGACGATCGTCGGCAGCCGCTTCTCGGGCAGTGCGATCATCGGCATCTATGCCGGCATGGGCGTGTTCTGGGGCGTCGGCGCCCTGATCGGCCCGACGCTGGCCGGGATCGCCATGCAGGCGACCACGCACGGGCTCGTCGTCTTCGTCGCCGTCGCCTGCGCCACCTTCACGGTCGCGGCCTGGGTGATCGGTCGCCCGCAGCGCGACCGCACGACGTCGCCAGCACCCGAGCCGCGGGCCTAGCCGACGCCGAGGCGGCGATTCGCCGGTCCTCTCGGCGAGGAATCGCCAAGTATTGGCGAGGCATGTGTGAGTCGGACTCACACACCGCCGCACCGGCACTCAGCAACACGGGCCCGTCCACAAGGAAAAATTTGACCCGTGGCAGGCAATCCTACGCACTGCTACTTAAGATACGGATACGTACGTAAGACAGCTTTTTGGTCAGAAGGTATTTTTCTGGCCGATCAATAGCCGTTCTAGTTTTGGCACTAGCACTGCGGCGTGTGCGTGCCGCGATTTGCGTCCCCTGATGGGCCCGCACAGCGGGACGGTGGCGATGGCAGCACGTACGAAGTCCACGCGAAAGACCGCGCCCAAAGAGGGCAGCGGCATCGGCCGGGCCGAGGGCAACGGGCTCTACGTGGTCGGGATCGGCGCATCCGCCGGCGGGCTCGAGGCGCTGCGCCCCTTCGTCGCCACGCTGCCGAACTCCTCCAATCTCTGCTTCGTGGTGGCGCAGCATCTCTCGCCCCAGCATCGCAGCATGATGGTCGAGCTGCTGGGCCGCGAGACCAAGATCCCGGTGCTCGGCATCAACAACGGCGTCACGGTCAAGCCGAACACCATCTATATCGCGCCCCCCAACAGCGACGTCTTCTACCGGGCCGGCAAGCTGGTGCTGCGCACGCCGCTGGAGACGGTCGGGCCGAAGCCCTCGATCGACCACTTCTTCACCAGCCTGGCGGCCGGTCTCGGCCCGCGCGCCATCGCCATCGTGCTGTCCGGCACCGGCTCGGACGGCGCCAACGGGCTGCGCGCCGTGAAGGCGCACGGCGGCATCACCTTCGCGCAGGAGCCCGACTCGGCCAAGTACGAGAGCATGCCGCGCGCCGCCATCACGATCGGCGGCGCCGACCTCGTGCTGCCGCCCAAGGAGATCGCCGGCAAGCTCGCAGTGATCGCGCAGGGCCACGACCTCAATCTCGGCCTCGCCGAGAAGACCGACGGCGGCGGCACGTTCCAGACCATCATCCGCCACATCCGCCACCACACCGGCATCGACTTCGGCAAGTACAAGGAGGCGACGCTGCGGCGGCAGATCGCCCGCCGCATGTCGGCGCTGCAGATCGGCACGCTCGCCGACTATGTCGGCTTCATCGACCATCACCGCGACGAGATCGACACGCTCACCAAGAACTTCCTCATCTCGGTGACGTCGTTCTTCCGCGACAAGGAGTCGTTCGCGGCGCTCGGCAAGACGCTCGACAAGATCGTCAAGGAGAAGCGGCCGGGCGACACGCTGCGCGTCTGGGTGCCCGGCTGCGCCACCGGCGAGGAGGCCTACTCGATCGCGCTCCTGCTGGCGAGCAAGTCGCAGGCCCGCATCGGCTCGCTGCGTGTGCAGATCTTCGGCACCGACATCGACGGCCTCGCCACCACGCATGCGCGCCGCGGCGAATACGCCGAGAGCAGCGTGATCAATCTCGGCGCGGCCATGCTGCACAACCACTTCTCCAACAACGGGCGCCTGTTCCGGATCGACAAGGCGGTCCGCGACCTCGTGGTGTTCTCGCGCCACGACGTGGTGCAGGACCCGCCGTTCAAGAACATCGACCTGATCAGCTGCCGCAACCTGCTGATCTACTTCAAGCCGACCCTGCAGGAACACATCTTCAAGATGTTCCACTACGCCCTGCGGCCCGGCGGCCACCTCTTCCTCGGCAAGTCGGAGTCGCTCGGCACCTGCAAGACGCTCTACACGACGGTCGATTCGCGCCACAAGCTGTTCCGCCGCCGCGACGTGTCGATCCGGCCCTATTACGTGCCGCGCGTCGAGGGCGTGCTGCCGGTGCCGGACCTCACGCTCCACGCCCGCCGCCCGGCCGAGCCGCCGGAGCAGGACTTCGGCCGCATCGGCCGCGACCTCATGGTCGAGCGCTACGGCCCGCCCGGCATCCTGATCTCGCACGAGGGCGAGCCGCTGCACTTCTACGGCGACGTCAGCCGCTTCGTCCGCATCGGCAGCGGCAGCGGCAAGGTCGACCTCAACTTGATGACCATCATCGAGCCGACCCTGCGGGGCGAGCTGCGCGTGCTGCTGCACCGCTGCCAGCGCGACCACGCCTCGCATCACGGCCAGCTCCATGCCGTCAAGGACGTCCCCCGCGCGGTGCGCATGTCGGTCCACGCCGTCGACCGCGCCCACAGCGACGAGCGCCTCTATCTGGTCTGCTTCGAGGAGCGCGAGCCGGTCCCGCAGCCGAGCATGATCGTCGCGCCGGAGCGCTTCGACGACGCCACGGTGCAGCAGATCGCCGCGCTCGAGCAGGAGCTCAAGGCGACCAAGGAGAACCTGCAGACCGTCGTCGAGGAGCTGGAGACCTCGAACGAGGAGCTGCAGTCGACCAACGAGGAGCTGCAGGCCTCCAACGAGGAGCTGCAGGCGTCCAACGAGGAGCTGGAGACCGCCAACGAGGAGCTGCAGGCCACCAACGAGGAGCTGACCACGGTCAACGACGAGCTGTCGGTCAAGACCGGCGACCTCGCCGAGGCCAACAGCGAACTCGAAGGCATCATGGCCAACTCGGCCGAGGGGATCGTGCTGATCGATCCGACCCTCCACCTGGTGCGCAGCAACGAGAACGCCGCCCGCATCCTGCGGCTGACCAACGACGTCGGCCGCCACCACCTGCTCGACGTCGCGACCTTCATCGGCGCCCCGTCGATCCGCCCGGCGATCGAGCAGGTGCTGAAGACCGGCGTCAACCAGGCCGAGGAGCTGCAGATCCACGACCGCCTCTATCTGATGCAGGTCTCGGCGCACCGGATCGAGAGGCGCATCCGCGGCGCGATCCTGACGCTCTCCGACGTGACCGAGCTGCGTATCGCGCAGCGGGTCGCCGACGAGCAGGGCCGGCGCGCCAGCATCCTGATCGAGACGGCGACCGACGGCATCGTGATCGCCGACCGGCGTGGCCTCCTGCACGTGTGCAATCCGGCGGCCTGCGAGATGCTGGAGGTCGCCGAGACGAACGTCCTCGGGCGGCCGGCCGGCGGCCTGTTCCCGAACGGCGAGCCGAATGCCGGCCCGCTGATCGCCCACCTGCTCGGCGTCGAGCGCGGCGAGCGGCAGCGCCGCTTCGAGCTCGCCGTCTCGCGCGGCGGCCGCACCCGCCATTTCGACACGGTGCTCAGCGAATTCACGCTCGCCGGCGAGCTCTACCGCACCGCCACGCTGCGCGAGATCACCGAGCTCTTCGAGGCGCGCGAGTCGCTCGACCGCGCCAAGAAGGCGGCCGAGGAATCGAACCGCGCCAAGACCGAGTTCCTCACCCGCATGAGCCACGAGCTGCGCACGCCGCTCAACGCCATCGTCGGCTTCTCGGACGCCATCCTGTCGGAGATCCACGGCCGCCTGCCGCACGAGCGCTATCTCTCCTACGTGCACGACATCCACGTCTCCGGCGTCCATCTGCTCGGCCTGATCAACGACGTCTTCGACATCGCCAAGGTCGAGGCCGGCATGCTGCGGCTGCACGACACCGAGGTCGATCTGGTCAAGCTCGTCTCCGGCGCGGTCAGCTTCGTCGGTCCGATGGCGGCCAAGGCCGGCGTCACCGTGGTGTTCGATTTCGCCGCCGGCATCGCCTGCCTGCAGGCCGACGAGCTGCGGGTCCGCCAGGTGCTGCTCAACCTGCTGTCCAACGCCGTCAAGTTCTCGCATCGCGGCGGCAAGATCCGGGTCGCGGTGCGTCCCGCGCTCGACGGCGGCGTCCGTATCGAGGTCGCCGACCAGGGCATCGGCATCGAGCAGCAGACCATCGAGAAGATCGGCACCGAGCCGGTGACGTCCGGCTTCGTGCGCGGCGGCGAGAAGGAGGGCAGCGGCCTCGGCCTGCCGGTCAGCATGGCGCTGATGAAGGCGCTCGGCGGCGGGCTCGAGATCGTCAGCGCGCCCGGCAAGGGCACGACCGTGACGATGTGGTTCCCGCCCGACCGGGTGCTGTCGCCCGAGGCTCCGGCGACACCGCAGGACGGTGCGGGCGGCACGGGAGCCAAGGACGGCACGGCCGCGAACGCCACGAGCCCGAACGGTGGGGCGACGACCGGCGGGGCGACGAAGGCTGGGGCGACGAAGGCTGGGATCGCGAACGGCGTCGCCGCCGGAGCAGGTGCCGCCGAGAGTGCAGCCCCGGAGGACGACGCCGTTCGGACCACCC
>NZ_NPEX01000346.1 GCF_003258865.1 Rhodoplanes roseus
CGCCGGGCACCTCAGGGTGACGACGAGAGGCAGGCCGGAGGACGCAGGCGCGCTACGCCTCTGCCGGGGACACGAGGCTTGTTGCTGGATCGGCTACGCGCGTCGACCGCGAGAGTGCGGGCGCAGCCCCGGCCCTACTGGGTCCGCGCGCCGCGGCCCGCCGGGGCGGCGGGGGCGCCGCCGAAGAGTAGGCGGCTGGGGTTCTGGTCGATGTTCTTGACCGCCTGCTCCAGCGTCGAGATGGCGCGGCGGCCGTCGACGGCGAGGCGCTCCCATTCGCGCAGGCCGGTCTGGCTGAAGCGGGTCAGGCCGCTCGACATCTGGCCGATGTTCTTGTCGAGATTGTCGGCCAGCGTGCGGATCGAGCGGGCCGCCAGGGCGACGTCCTCGAGCTTGGTCTCGGCGCCGTTCATCACCGACTCGGCCTTCGCCATGATGCGGTCGATCCGCTCGGAATTGTCGGCGAGCGTCTGGGTGAAGGCTTCCATGTTCTTGAGCGTCGAGCGGAACGAGGTCTCGTTGTCGGCGACCAGCGCGTCGAGCCGGCGCAGCACGCTGCGCGCCGCCGAGGTCACGTCCTGGCCAGCGGTGAGGTCGGCGCGCAGGACCGGCGGATCGAGCACCGGCGCGGTCGCCGAGGCGCCGCGCAGCGCCACCGAGGCGAAGCCGGTGAGCCCCTGGAAGTCGAGGCCGACCGAGGTGTCGGTGCGCAGCACCACGGAGCGGTCGACCGCGATGCCGACGATCACCTGGCGGGGCGCGTCGGGATCGATGCGGACCGAGGTCACGTCGCCGACCCGCAGGCCGTTGAACAGCACCCAGGAGCCCGGCCGCAGACCCGACACGGCGCCCTCGAACACGACGTCGTAGCGCTTGCGGTCGAGACCGCCGGGCGGCGCGCTGAACCAGTAGACGAACACGAAGGCGCCGATCAGCGCGGTCAGCGTGAACAGCCCGACCAGGATGTAGTTCGCTCGTGTTTCCATCGTCGAACCGCCCGCACCTTTCCGTCGTCCCGGCGCGTCGCCGCGCCGTACGCTCGATCTCCGCACGGCCGTGGCCTGGCCGGCGTCTCCCCTGCCCCGCGGTACCGCCGGACAGGCCGTCCTTGTCGCCGCTCAGACGGCCGCGGCGGCGTGGCCGACCCGTGACCGCACCCCGCGGAAATACGACCGAATCCAGGGATGATCGGACGCCAGCATGGCGGCCATGGGGCCGACCGTGATGACCCGCCGATCGGCCAGGACGGCGATCCGGTCGCAGACCGCATGAAGGCTGTCGAGATCGTGGGTTACCATGAAAACCGTGAGCCCCAAAGTCTGCTGCAGGGTCTTGATCAAACTGTCGAATTCGGCCGCGCCGATGGGGTCGAGGCCGGACGTCGGCTCGTCCAGGAAGACGATCTCCGGGTCGAGCGCGAGGGCGCGGGCGAGCGCCACCCGCTTGATCATGCCGCCCGACAGCTCGGAGGGAAGCTTGTCGCAGACGCTGGCGTCGAGGCCGACCATCTCCAGCTTGGCGACCGCGACCTCGTCCATCAGCCGGCGCGACAGCGAGAGATGCTCGCGCATCGGGAACTGGACGTTCTGCCGCACGGTCAGCGAGGAGAACAGCGCGCCCTGCTGGAACAGCACGCCCCAGCGCCGCTCCAGCGCCCGCCGGGCCCGCGCCCCGAGCCGCGCCGGATCCTCGCCGAACACCGTGATCTTGCCGGCGCGGCGCGGCAGCAGGCCGACGATGGTGCGCAGCAGCACCGACTTGCCGATGCCGGACGCGCCGACGCAGCCGAGGATCTCGCCGCGATAGACATCGAGCGTCACGCCCTCCAGCACGGTCGCGTCGCCGAACCCGCTGGAGAGGTCGCGCACGCCGATGACGATCTCGCTGCCGGGCGCCAGCATGGTCAGGTCCCCGCCCCGCCGCGGTCGTTCCGGGACGGCGCGCCGGCGCCGGACCCGGAATCCAGCCGCAGCACGAGAGTCCGAGCGGGCTGCTGGATTCCGGGTTCGCGGCTTTGCCGCGCCCCGGAATGACGGAGTTTCGTCGCCATGGTCACATCCCGATCGTCGCGAAGAAGATGGCGAACAGGCCGTCCAGGCCGATCATCAGGAAGATCGACTTCACCACCGAGGCCGTGGTGTTGAGGCCGAGCGACTCGGTCGAGCCCTTCACCTCCAGCCCCTCGACGCAGGCGACCGCGCCGATCAGCAGCGCCATGAACGGCGCCTTGATCATGCCGACCGCGAAGTCCTCGATCGAGATGGCGTCGTGCAGACGGGTCAGGAACACGTCGGGGCTCATGCCGCCGTAGAGCCAGCAGACGAGGCCGGCGCCGTAGAGCGCCGCCATCGAGCCGATGAAGGTGAGGGCCGGCACCGCGATCACCAGCGCGACGACGCGCGGCAGCACCAGCACCTCCAGCGGATCGACTCCCATGGTGCGCAGCGCGTCGGTCTCCTCGCGCATCTTCATCGAGCCGAGCTCGGCCGTGTAGGCGCTGCCCGAGCGGCCCGCCACCATGATGGCGACCATCAGCACGCCGATCTCGCGCAGCACCAGGATGCCGACCATGTCGATCACATAGGCGTCGACGCCGAAGCGGCGGAAATGGAACAGGCCCTGCTGCGCGATGATGCAGCCGATCAGGAACGTCATCAGCAGGATGACCGGCACGGCGCGCCAGCCGACCCGGTCGAGATGATGCACCGTGGAGGTGAAGCGAAACGTCCACGGCCGCACCGCGGTGCGCAGGCCGACGACGGTCAGCTCGCCGAACATCTGGACGATCAGCAGCAGGTCGCGGACCAGGCCGGCGACGACGCGGCCGAGCCGCTCCAGCGCATCGCCGAGCAGGCTGATGCGGCGCACCGGCGGCGGCGTGCGGTTGACCTGGCGGGCGACCTCCATCAGGCCGCGATAGCGCTCCGGAAGGTCCAGCACGGCGGCGGTGCGGCCGCCGGCGGCGAGCGCCCGCATCAGCCGCTCCAGCAGCCACGCCCCGAAGGTGTCGAGCCGCTCGACGCCGCCCATCCGGATCTCGACCGAGCTGGCGTCGCGGGCGCGGCGCACGGCGCCGTCGATCAGCCGCTCCAGCTCGCCGGCGCGGTCCGCCGTCCACGACCCGGCGGCGGCGAGCGCGAGGCGCCCGTCCGAGACGCTGAGGTCGAGCAGCCGATCGCTCATGGGGGGCTCCGGGCGGCGCCATCCGGGAAACTCCCGAGTCGCCGCGAGCCCGATACTTGACACCGCCCCGCCCGCCTGTCGAGGTCCGCCACCCGTTCACGGCGACGCCGTGGCCGCTCGGACACATCAAGGCCCGCCGCATGTCCCCGACCCTCACCGCCGCCGCCGAACGCTGGCCGATCGCCGGCGCCTTCACGATCTCCCGCGGCGCCAAGACCGAGGCGCATGTCGTCGTCGCCACCGTGACGGACGGGGCGCATGCGGGACGCGGCGAATGCGTGCCCTATCCGCGTTACGGCGAGAGCGTCGCGAGCGTGATCGCGGCGATCCAGGCGATGGCACCGGTCCTCGCCGCAGGATGCGACCGCGCCGCCTTGCGAAGCGCCATGCCGGCCGGCGCCGCCCGCAACGCCATCGACTGCGCGCTGATCGATCTGGAGGCGAAGCGCGCCGGCGTCCCGGCGCATGCACTGCTCGGGCTGCCGGCGCCGCAGCCGCTGATCACGGCCTACACGATCTCGCTCGGCCCGCCGGATGCGATGGCGGAGCGCGCCGCGGCCGCCGCAGCGCGCCCGCTGCTCAAGGTGAAGCTCGGCGGTCCGGAGGATCGCGCCCGCATCGCCGCGGTGCGCGCCGCCGCCCCGAGCTCGACCCTGATCGTCGACGCCAACGAGGGCTGGACGGCGGCGGATCTGGCGGAGAACCTCGCCGCCTGCGCGGCGGCCGGCGTGCAGCTCGTCGAGCAGCCGCTGCCCGCCGCGGACGACGCCGCGCTCGCCCGCGTGGCACATGCCGTGCCGGTCTGCGCCGACGAGAGCGTCCACGATCTCACAACGCTCGCTGCGTTGCGGGACCGCTACGACGCCGTCAACATCAAGCTCGACAAGACCGGCGGCCTCACCGAGGCGCTGGCCGTGGCGGAGGAGGCGCGCACCCTCGGCTTCGAGATCATGGTGGGATGCATGGTGTGCACGTCCCTCGCCATCGCGCCGGCCGTGCTGCTGGCGCAGGGCGCGCGCTTCGTCGACCTGGACGGGCCGCTGCTGCTTGTGGGCGACAGGCCACACGGCTGCGAGTATCTGGGCAGCGTTCTCCACCCCGCTACCGACGTCTTGTGGGGGTGAGTCTTTTCCCGATTGAGCGTTCAAACGTCCCCTTGTAGCTGTTGAAGACGCCGACTCGGGGACGGCGCTTCGGGGGAGTGGGACCATGCGGGCCAAGGCCTGGATACTCGGTGCGTCACTCGTGCTCGCGGCAGCCTCGCCGGCCGCCGCCGAGATCATGATCGGATCCGACACCGGCGGCATGATCGGCGACTATGTCGCGCGCTATCAGCGGGTCCGCCAGAGCGGCGAGCGCGTCGTCATCAACGGCACCTGCCTGTCGGCCTGCACCATCGTGGTCGGCATGATCCCGCGCGATCGCCTGTGCGCGACGCGCAACGCCGTGCTCGGCTTCCATGCCGCCTGGCTGCCGGACGGCAACGGCAACCGGGTGACCAGCAAGGTGGCGACCCAGGCGCTGTGGGGCCTCTATCCGTCGGGTGTGCGCCGGTGGATCGCCCAGCGCGGCGGCCTCACGCCCAACATGCTGATGATGCAGGGCCGCGACCTCGCCGCCTTGGTGCCGCCCTGCGACGGCGCGCCCCAGCGGGTCGCGGTCTCGCCACGCCGCGGCGGCGAGCCGCGTCAGGCGCGGGCGTATCGCCGCGCCCCGATCGCGATCACGGCGCCGGCCGTCGCCGAAGCCGCCATGGCCAGATAGGCGACGCTGCCGAGCGCCGACACCAGCAGTCCCGAGGCGCCCATGGTGGCGGCGAAGACGATCGCCACCACGCTGGCATAGTCGCCCTGGGCGGTGGCGCCGCGGCGCTCCTCGGCGAGCGCCTGCATGGCGCCCAGATGGGTGGCGCCGAACGACAGCGCGTGCAGGCACTGCAGCGCCGGCAGCATCGCGGCCGGCGGATCGAATGCCATCACGACCCAGCGCAGCATGGCGCCGAGCGCCCCGATCGCCAGCATGTCGAGCGGCCGCAGCCGCGTCGCCAGCCGGCCCGACACGGCGAACAGCACGATCTCGGCGACCACGCCGATCCCCCACAGCGCGCCGATCTGAAGCCCGTCGAGTCCCTGGGCGGCCCATTGCAGGCTGGCGAAGCCGTACAGCACAGCGTGGCTCGCCTGCACCAGGCTGCCGGTCGCCACCACGGCGACGAAGGTTTTCGACCGCCACAGGCTGGGGCCGGCCGGCTGTGAGCCGGCCGC
>NZ_NPEX01000347.1 GCF_003258865.1 Rhodoplanes roseus
GCAGCTTGCCCTCGTGGACCAGCGGCATGAAGCACAACTTGGGCAGGTAGCTGATCCCCATGCCGGCGACGGTCAGGAGGCCGTGGCTTCGGCCTTCGTGGTGAGTCTCACGACGGTGGCGCCGATTCCGACGGCCGCCAGGCATATCGTCGGCACCAGCATCGCGGCGACCGCGGAGCCCCCGAGCTTCGCGGCCCACGGCATCATGTTCTGGGCGGCGAAGCCGCCGAAATTGCCGAGCATCGAGATCGCGCCGATGCCGGCGGCAGCACGAGCGCCGGTCAGGAAGCGGGACGGCAACGACCACAGGCAGGGCAGCAGGAGCGAGATGCACGGCGTGCCGATCATCATCGCCACCAGCCGCATCCAGTTCTCCGAGACGACCGTGCTGGCGAAGAAGGCGGCGACGCCGATCGCCCCGAGCGTCGTGAATCCGGTGAGCACGTCGCGGTGGCTGCGGATGCGCCGCGGAACGATCATCAGCGCCACGGCGGTGACGGCCCATGGCAGCGAGCTCAGGATGCCGTTCTGGGTGCCGGTCGCGCCGAATCCCTTCACGACGGTCGGGATCCAGTAGATCACTCCGTAGAGCGAGGTCAGGATCAGCGCGTAGACGAGCGAGATGAAGAGCACACGCGGATCCCAGAGCACCTGCCACACGCCGCCGTGGTCGTGCTTCGCGGCACTCTCGCGATCGAGATTCTGCGACAGCCACTCCTTCTCGTCGGGCGACAGGAACGTCGCCTTGGTGTGGGAGTCCGGCAGGCCGAAGAAGATGACGAAGCCCATCAGGACGGCCGGGACACCGGTGACGAGGAACACCCATTGCCAGCCGGCGAGACCGAGCGTCCCGTCGAGGTCCAGCATCGGGCCGGCGAGCAGCGAGCCGAACATGTTGCCGAAGGCGCTGCCGAGCGTGACGATGCCCATCACGCGAACCCGATACGCCTGCGGGAACCACAGCGTGGTGAAGAAGATGATCCCCGGATAGGCCCCGGCCTCGGCGACGCCGAGCAGAAACCGCAGCACCGTGAAGACCGTGTCGGACCAGGCGAAGGCCATCGCCACCGTCACGACGCCCCAGCTCACCAGGATGCGAGTGAGCCACCTTCGCGCACCGTACTTGTGGACGGCGAGCGTGCTCGGAATCTCGAACACCAGATAGCCGACGAAGAACAGCGATGCGGCGAGACCGAAGGCCTGCTCGGACATGCCGAGATGCTTGACCATCTGCAGCTTCGCGAAGCCGACATTGGCGCGATCGATGATCGCGACGAGATAGGCCAGTGTCAGCAGCGGCATCACGCGCCAGAAGACGCGCGTCATCAATTGCTTCTGCTGTTCGGGATTCAAGATGGTCATCGAGCACTCTCCAGGAACATCGGTCTCGGTCGTCGGGGTGCAGCGTGGGCACCGTCGCAGCGACCGTCGGGCATCCGGGGCGGGCCCGGATGCGGGACTTGTCGTCAGGCCGGGACGTAGCGGCGCCAGTTGTCCCGAATCATCGGCATCTGCGCGAAGGTCTTGCGGCTGTCCGCGGCGCGCCCGATCAGCTCGCGGGCCGTGACGCCCTTGCGGGCCAGATACGCCTCGAGCTCCTCCAGCGCGTCGGCCAGCACGTCGAAGCCGCGCAGCATCACGGCGGAGGTCATCTCCACGGCGGACGCGCCGGCCAGCATCACGCGGGCGACGTCGAGACCGGACTGCACGCCGTTGACCCCGATCAGCGGACTCTCGGCCCCGAGCCGGAGGCGCGTCATCGCCAGCCATTGGCAGGTCAGCGGCAGGTTCCAGTGTCCTCCGACGCCCAGCGTCGTGCTCAGCATCGGTGCGAAGGTCTCGACGTCGGGGATCAGCCCGAGCGAGCGCCCGGCCATCACCACCGCCTCGCCGCCGGCCGCGAAGGCGGCGTCGGCGAGCTCCGGCACCCGCTCGCTCTGGCCGGTGATCTTGACCCACAGCGGAATGCCGATGGCGGCTCGAACCGTGCTCACGATGGTGGTGATCCGTGCCGGGTCGAGCTCGGTGGACACGGCGCCCTTCGCCGCCTGGCTCGCATAGGGCGTGCCGATGTTGAGCTCGAGTACGCGAATGCCGGCCTGTTCGACCTGCTTGGCCATTCGCACCGCCGCATCGAGGTCGGCGAGGATCAGGCTGCCCACCGCGTAGGAGTCGAAGGCCCGTGCCTCGCGGTCCAGCATGGCGGTCTGATCGAGCCATTGGTCGAAGGATTGCGGGGTCAGCCCGGACCGGCAGGCGAAGAACGCATCGGCCGGCGCGGCCGTGTTCCACGGCAGCGGCCGCCACTGGCTGTCGAGAATCATGTACTCGGCGCACTGGAGCTGATCGCGGGCGGCCTGCGACTCGTTGGTCGACTTCACCACCACGGCGCCCACGCCGGCCTGCAGCGCACGCCGGATCCCCTCCGGCTCGATGAGATGCTCGGCCGACCCGGCGATGAGTGGGTTCTTCAGCTCGACCCGACCGACCGACGTGTTCAGAAGTCCGTTCATTCGTTCATTCCATCCAGAGGCGTATCGCGCACGACCGAAGAGCGCGCAGGCGTGGCGAACGCCGTGTGAGAATTTCAGGTGCGGTGTGCCGTTTCGGCGCGCCGCCCGTCCGTGATCAGCACCTCACGAAGGCGCGCGCGCCAGGCGTCGAGCATCGCGGCACGGGCCGCGTCGTCGACGCGCGGCGCCGCATAGGCGACGAAGGGCGGATGCACGGTCGTGCCGAGATAGGCGAGCGTGAGCCGCTCGACCGGCCACAGCACCGTCTCGATCGGCCCGTAGGCGTCGCCTTCGGAGAAGCGCTTGATGGTGCCGCCCGTGGTGACGCAGCAGATCGACTGCTTCCCCTTGAACAGGCCGGTGTCGAAGCGGGTGCCGTCGCGATAGGCGAAGCCGAAGGCGAGCACGCGGTCGAACCAGCCTTTCAGGATCGCGGGCGGCGCCCCCCACCAGATCGGGAAGTGCAGCACCAAACAATCGGCGCGCGCCATGCGGGCCTGCTCGCGGGCGATCTCCGGCGAAAAGGCGCCCTCTTCGGCCGCGCGGGCCTGCTCGCCCTGATAGCGGAAGACCTCGGGGTCGGCGACCGAGGCGAAATCGTGCCGGCCGGCGACCGGATCGAAGTCTTGGGCGAACAGATCCGAGACGTCGACGGTGTGGCCGGCCGCGGCGGCGGTCTCGACCGTGGCGTCCTTGAGGGCCGAGCAGAACGAGCGCGGCTCGGGATGCGCATGCAGGACGAGGACGTTCATGACTTCGCTTTCTCGGGTCGGCCGCAGGTCCGGGGCGACGGCGCGGCGCTCACAGGCCGGCCGGCATCGGATAGTCGTCGGCGTTGCGCACCACGCCCTGGCGCAGGAAGTCGAGCCGCGGCGGCGCGAAGACGTCGACCAGGCGGCCGTTCGGCGCGACGTTGCGGCTGGTGTGGATGATGGTCGGCGGGATCACGGTGACGGAGGGGCTGCCGATCTCGGCATGCAGGTCGTCGCGCCAATCGTCCATCTCGGGCGTCCACGGGGTCCGCAGGTGATGGACCCAGGTGCTCTCCAGTGCCAGCGACGCCTGCTCGAAGTCCGCGTGCGAATGCGGGCTGAGCTTGTGGGTGCTGCGCGGCCCCACCCACGGGACCAGCGGATTCACCATCAGGTTGGCGGTGCGAAAGATGCGCAGGAACGAGCCCTCGGTGACGTGGTCGGCGAGGACGTGGTTGCGCAGCCGATAGCCGCCCTTCGGCGCCGGCCCTTGCACCAGCGGCGCCACCAGCGGTGCGCCGTCGGCGTAATCGGCGGCGTTGCAGGCACGCGCCAGCAGATCGGTCGCCTGCGCCGAGAAGATGCGGGCCAGCGTGCCGGCGCTCTTCGCCACGATGCGGCTCGCCCCCGGCGGCACGATGGTGAGCGTGTCGGGCGCGGCCTCGAGCGTCTCGGTGCCGGCCGTGACGGTGGCGGCGAGATCGTTGGTCAGCAGCACGTACTCGTCGGGATTGGCGTCGCGCGTCAGCACGGCGCCGGCCGCGACCATGGAGACCGTAACGACGAAATTGGCGCCGCGGCAGATCCAGGTCTCGGTGCCGGGGCCGCTCTCCACGGGCGGCAGGTCGTAAAAGGCGGCGAGCACGGGCGGCAGCGGGCGGGACGGGTTTGGCATGGCAGGCTCCACGAGGAACGGGACGAGCGAGCGCCGGCCGGGGCCGGCCTCGGGCAGGCGTCTCAGCGGGCCGGCACCAGGGCGTCGGCGGCGAGGCGAAGCAGGCTCTGGTCGGACGACACGACGATCCATTCGACGCCGCGGGCCGCGAAGCGGTCGCGCTCGGCCGCGTTGCTCACGAACATGCCGACGGTCTTGCCGGCGGCCCGGCCGGTCTCGATGACCCGCTCGGCGGCGGCCGTCACGCGCGGGTCCTGCGGACTTTCGAGACCCATCGAGAGAGCGAGGTCGGCATAGCCGATGAACAGGCCGTCGACGCCGTCGACGGCGGCGATCGCGGCGGCGTTCTCGACCGCCTCGGCGCTCTCGATCTGACACATCACGAAGGCGCCCTCGCCGGCATCGAGCGACTTCGCCATCGACAGCGTGCCGTAGCCGGCGAAGCGCGGCGAGCCCGAGAAGCCGCGCACGCCGCCGCGGTGGCGCGTCATCGCGATCACGTCGCGGGCGACCTGCGCCGTGTCGACATGCGGAACCAGCAGCCCGGCGGCGCCGATGTCCAGCGTCGAGAGGATCACGGGCGCGCTGACCTCGGGGATCCGCACGGCGAGCGGCAGGCCGACGGCGCAGCTCGCCGTCATCATCAGGTCCAGGGTGAGGCGGTCGAAGGGGGCGTGCTCGGCGTCGACCACGGCGAAATCGAGCCGGCTCTGGCCGAGTACCTCGATCACCTGGGGCGAGGCGGTCTTCACGAAGGTGCCGACCTTCAGGCCGCCGCGGGGCATCTTGGGCAGGGTCAGGGGCATGCGGGGTCCTCGGAGCGTGGCGCTCGGCGGTGCGGTCGGGGAGGGATCGATCCCGCCGCTTCAGTTCCGTATTACGATATTTATTTTTGTACAGCGATATGCGTAGGAACCCGGAGGAGGCGTGTGCGCGAGACATCCCGATGACAGGCGGGATGTCGTCAGCCGCTGCTGGTGATCATGCGGGAAAAGCCGCTAACGTTGTGATTTGTTGCACTGCAGCGAACATCGAGCAGCTTTCGGCGCGCGGCCGAGAGAGCGCGCTCGCCGCTTCGAAAGGCCGGATCGAGTCGTCGCCGGGTGACTTGACGAACCGAAAAAACGGCGCCTAGATGTCTCTCATAATAAAAATTTGTCTCGCGATACGAGACCAACTCAACCCCCTTCGAGATCTTCCGCCGGGCGTCGCCTCCCGAACGCCCAGCGCATCGGCGCGCCGCCCCCGTCGGCGCATCCGGGCTGCGGCGTCGCGCGCTGTCGC
>NZ_NPEX01000348.1 GCF_003258865.1 Rhodoplanes roseus
GCCGCGGCCCGTCGCTGCAGCTCGGCCTTGCACAGCTCGGCGGTGCGCCGGAAGTGCCCGTTCAGGAGCTCGACGGCGCGCTCGGCGTCGCGGGCCACGGCCGCCTCCATGATCTGCCGGTGCTCGTCGCGCACCCGCGCCAGCGCCGCCTTGCGGGCCATGTGGCGATAGCGGTCGGCGACGTCGAAAAGCTGCTCGCAATAGCCGACCAGCCAGCGCGACCCGCAGGCGTCGATGAGGACGCGGTGGAAGACGCGATGCGCCACCTCCCACTCCGGATTGGCGATCCCTTCCGCCTCGTCGGCCCAGCGGGGCAGCCGCGACAGCCGGTGATAGGCGACGATCAGCCGCTCCTCCCAGTCCGGGCCGCCCTGGGCGATCGATTCGCGCAGCGCCCGCTCGTTGAGCCAACAGCGCGCCTTGATCATCTCCTCGAGGTCCTGCTCGCCGATCGCCGAGACGACGAAGCCGCGCTGGTCGCTGTGGGCGACGAGGTCGTCCCGCGTCAGCCGGTTGAGCGCCTCGCGCACCGGGCTGAGGCCGGTGCCGAACTCTTGAGCGAGCTGGCGGACCCGCAGCCGCAACAGCGGCGCGATCTCGCCGGAGATGATGCGCTGGCGCAGCGTCGCGACGATCCGTGTCGCCAGCGTCGGGTCACCGCCGGCGGTCCCGCCGTCCGGCCCGTCGCCGATCCCGCCCGTCTTCACCATCGATCCTGCGCTCCGTTCGACCGCCGCAGTCTGACCGGCGAGTACTCTCGCTGTAAGCCGCGACAGTATAATCGATCATTCTGGCCTGTGCGCAAATATGATCGATCATCCGTTGACGCCACCCCGGGCCCGGGCTATCGCTGTCCGGGCAGAGTGCGGCACCCGATCGAGGATCGGCGGACGCCGCGGATCAACAAGAACGAAGACGGGCCGGCAAATCAGCGGCCGCGCCCCGGGAGGACTGAATGGATCAGCTCAGCGTCCATGCCGGCGGCACCGAGATTCCGCTTCCCGACAACTTCCGTTGGCCGGGCGGCAAGCGGCTCGCAGTGTTCTTCCGCGTCGCCTTCGAGGGCTGGTCGGACGGCCACTGGCCCGGCGTCGGCCCCATGGGCAATCCGCTGAAGGCCGGCTTCCCCGACCTCAATGCCATGGGTTTCGCCGAATACGGCCACCGCCGCGGCATTTTCCGCGCGCTCGAGACGCTGGCGCGCAACGACGTCAAAGCGACCGTGATGGTGTCGGGCGTGATGGCCGAGCGGCATCCGGAGATCGTCAAGCAGATCGCGCAGGCCGGACACGACATCGTCGCGCACTCCTACGCCATGGACGTGATCCCGATCTATCTCGACGAGGCGGCCGAGCGCGCCAACATACGCCGCACCGTCGACCTGATCGTCGCGGCCTGCGGGGTCCGGCCGACCGGCTGGATCAGCCCGCGCGGTACGCCGAGCCCCAACACCGGCCGCCTGCTCGCCGAGGAAGGCTTCGAGTGGCACGGCGACTCGCTCAACGACGACCTGCCCTACGGCGTGCGCTTCCCGGCCGGCACGCTGGTGTCGTTCTCCAGCAACATGGAGTGCAACGACATGCCGCTCTACATGCGCTACGGCAATCCGCCGAGCCTGATGGTCGACATCTTCAACGAGTGGCTCGACTGGGTGCGCAGCTACGAGACCGGCCCGGCACGCCTCGATCCCACCATCCACTCGCACGTGTTCGGCCGGCCGCTCGGCATGGCCGCGTTCAACAAGATCATGGAGATCGCGAAGGCCGCCGACGACATCTGGATCGGGACGCGGTCCGGCGCCGTCAAGCACGTCCTCGCCGTCCTGTCGCGCTGAGCGGCGATCGGGACACGGAACAGGACGACGCCATGGATCTGGGACTGACCGGCCGTCGCGCCATCGTCTGCGCGTCCTCGAAGGGGCTCGGAAAGGCCTGCGCCATGGCGCTCGCCCGCGAGGGCTGCGAGGTCGTCGTCAACGGCCGTAGCGAGGCGGTCGCCACGACCGCCGCCGAGATCGCGGCCGCCACCGGCGCCCGGGTCACCGCCGTGCGGGCCGACATCGATACGGAGGACGGCCGGCAGGCGCTGGTCGCGGCGTGTCCGGAGCCGGACATCCTGATCAACAACAATGCCGGCCCCTCGCCCGGCCGCTTCACGGATCTGGGTCGCGACGACTGGCTGGCGGCGATCGAGTCCAACATGCTGGCCCCGATCCTGCTGATCCGGGCCGTGCTGCCCGGCATGCGGGCGCGGAAGTTCGGCCGCATCGTCAACATCACGTCGGCGATGGTGAAGGCGCCGCGCGCTCACATGGGCCTGTCGACGGCCGCCCGGACCGGACTGACGGCGCTCGCCAAGGCGATCTCGTTCGAGGCCGCGGCCGACAACGTCACCATCAACAACATGCTGCCGGAGCGCATCGACACCGGCCGCCAGGTCTTCATGGCGGAGCGCACAGCGAAGGCGGACGGCATCACGGTGGACGCTGCGCGCGAAAAGATCGCCGCAACGGTGGCGGCCAAGCGCTTCGGGCGCCCCGAGGAGTTCGCCGACGCCTGCGCGTTCCTGTGCAGCGCGCAGGCCGGCTTCATCTCGGGCCAGAACCTGCAGCTCGACGGAGGATCCTATCCGGGCCTGATCTGAGGACGAGGCCCCGCGTCCGACCAACGATCCAAAGCCGAGACCAATCGGCAGGAACAGGAGGAGACACGATGACGACGCTGCGTCTGCTGCTCGCCGCCCTTCTCGTCGCGCTCGCGACGGGTCCGGCCCCGGCCCAGAAGTTCCCGTCCAAGCCGATCACCCTTGTGGTGCCCTATGCGGCCGGCGGCAATGTCGACACCACGGCCCGCATCCTGCAGGCCGCGATCGGCAACTCGCTCGGCCAGCCGATCGTGGTGGAGAACCGGCCCGGTGCCGCGGGCTTCATCGCCGGCGGCTACGTGGCGCGGGCGGAGCCCGACGGCACCACCCTGTTCGTCGCCTCCAACGGTCCGCTGCTGCTCGGCCCGCTGGTCATGAAGGCGCCCTATTCGCTGGACGACTTCGCCCCCATCACGCTGCTCACCACCGGCACCAACGTGCTGCTGACCCGCCGTGACCTGCCGGTGACGTCCGTGAAGGAGCTGATCGCCTACGGCAAGGCGAACCCGAGCAAGTTCCAGGTCGCCGTCGACACCGGCGCGAGCATCAACAACTTCCTGTCCGAGATGCTGAAGCTCGAGGCCGGCCTCGACTGGACACCGGTGCGCTATCGCGGCAACGCGCCCGCCCTCACCGACCTGATCGCCGGCCATGTGGATGTCGGCTTCGCCCAGCTCACCGAGTCGGTCGAGCACATCAAGGCCGGCAAGCTGAAGGCGCTCGCCGTGATGATGCCGGAGCGCTCGCCGGCGATTCCCGACGTCCCGACCATGGCGGAGGCCGGCTATCCGGGCGTCGAGGGCATCATCTTCATCGGCCTGCTCGCCCCCAAGGGCACGCCGGCCGACGTCGTCGACACGCTCAACGCGACCGTCCGCAAGGCACTGTCGCAGAAGTCCGTGGTCGATCAGCTCGCGACCTTCGGCGCCACCGTGATGACCGACACGCCCGCCGAGTTCACCAAGTTCTTGAAGGTCGAGAACGACAAGTGGGCCGCGGTCGCCAGAAAGGCGAACATCAAGGTCGATCACTGACGCGCCTCGGCGGCCGCTCCGCCTACGCGGCACCGACCGCGAAGAACTCCACCGGACCGGCGCCGAGCAGCGCGAGCTTCGCCCGGGCCGACAAGGGCACAGGCAGTCGACGGAACACCGGCCGCCCGAAGAACAGCGCGGTCTTGCGCGGATTGACGTAGACGATGCGGATCGCCCGCCGGTCGGTCCGCGCTGCGGCTTCGATCTGGTCGGCGACCTCGTCCAGAACCTCCGCCGTGAACGGATTGTAGAAGAACAGGACGAGGTCGCCGGGCGGCAGCACGAAATGCGCCGCGTTCAGGTGACGAACCTCGAGGTCGCGGCAGGCCAGCAGCTCCTTCGGGTAGAGGGCGATGTTCTCGCAGGCTTCGGCGTGCAGACTGTCGGAGAACTCGACACCGATGCAGCGCCGGAACGGCAGCCGCGCCGCCGTCAGCAGCGCCCGGCCGCGTCCCGCGCCGTAGTCGACGAAGGTGCAGCGGGCGGGCGCGATGTCCAGGGCCTGCAGGGCCCAGAGCAACGGCAGGCGCGGAAACGCCTCGTAGCGCCGGTCCTGGAGCCGCCCCGGCGGACCGACCACGTCGGCCGCCGCGACCGTGCGGCTCTGCCCGGTCGGCCATCGCTCGATGCCGTCACGAGCACGATCGTAGGCGACGTAATGCGCGATGATCCTGGCTTGCCGGGAATAGTAACCCATGGACGGTCGCGGGCGCTGGGCTGTCGGGACGGCGGTCTGAAACGCCGCCCGATACCATGGCGCCACATGCCCCGTCAGGTGGGGCGATCACGGATCCGAGCCACCCCAGCAGTCCCGTCCGGACTTGTGCGGCGGTCCGCCTCAGCGCGGAGCCGCGGGCTTCGCCGGCACCGAGCCGGTCACGTCCGCCGCGGCGGGAGCTTCGGTCCGGGCGACCTGCTGGACATGGACGATCTTCGCGCCCGGAGCCGGACGCACCTCGTAGGCGCCGTAGGGCGGCGCCCCGGCGACCCGCTCGGTCGGCCCGATATAGCCGTAGCGGCGCGGCGGATACGCATGGGGGCGCTTGTAGGGCACGTAGTGCGACCGGCCGTAAGCCGGCCCATACGTGTAGGGATAGCGGATCGAATAGGCGTAGCCACCCTCCGAGAAGGTCGGCACCGCATAGATGCCGGCGCCGCGGTAGAGCGGGCCCTGGTTGACCACATAGATCGGCGGACGCGCATCCGACGGATCGAGCAGATAGCCGGTCGGCGGCACCGCCGGCGGCACCGGCGAGGCGCCGTAGACCACCACTGGACCGCCGACGCAGCAGCCCTGCTGGGCGGCGGCCGGTCCGGCCGCGCCGATCAGCAGCAGGATGGCGACCGCCGCGCCGCCCACCACGCTCCGACCCTGAACACTCCGACGCATGACTGATCCCTTCTGGCCGGTCCTGTCTGGTCCCGCCCCCGGTCGACGGACTCGTCCGCCGGAGGGGAAGTCTACGACGCGCGAGGCGAGGCGGAAAGCGACGCCTGGGCGCGGGCGTTCGCTGCGTCACCGCCGCGGGCGCGGTCCCGGACGCGGCCG
>NZ_NPEX01000034.1 GCF_003258865.1 Rhodoplanes roseus
CGCCGCAGCCGTTTTGGCGCGGCGCCGGAGACCCGGGTTAACGGGGCAGGGGCTTTCCCCCGGACAGTCGAAAGGAGGTAAATCGCACGTAAAAAAGACCCCGCGGATTCCATCCTTAGTCGTTGGTTTACCTCGGCAAATAAACGGGTTCTTTATTGTGTTGTTTAAACCGATTTTAGAGCGTGCCACGTAGTAATGGGGGCGAGCGAGGAAACAGGGCCTCGTCGTACAACAACCAATAGGCGTCGTCATGAAAGCAGTCGCTAGGCCGGCGGAACCCGCCGAGCGGGATATGCGCTTCGACCATATTCGGCCGCTCTATCTCGAATCTCTGACGCTCGTCGAACGGCTCCACCGTCGCCTCCTGGACGTCATCAAGGACGAGTTCGACCGCCGCGGTCGGGCCGACATCAATTCCGTGCAGGCGCTGCTGCTCTACAATATCGGCGACAAGGAACTCACCGCCGGCGAGCTGCGCACCCGCGGCTACTATCTCGGCTCGAACGTCTCCTACAACCTGAAGAAGCTCGTCGAGATGGGCTTCCTCGACCACCAGCGCTCGCGCGTCGACCGCCGCTCGGTCCGTATCAAGCTGACCGACAAGGGTCGCGAGGTGCGCAACACCATCGAGGCGCTCTACCAGAAGCACGTGCGGACCGTGGAGCAGGTCGGCGGCGTCAATGCCGAGGAGTTCGCCACCCTGAACAAGGCGCTGCATCGCCTCGAGCGGTTCTGGACCGACCAGATCCTCTACCGGCTCTGATCGCGTCGAGACTATCGGCGGGCGCATCGCGCCCGCCCCCCGACGAAGGCCCCGGCCGCCCGTGCGGACCGGGGCCTCGTTCGTTTCGCCACCTGCGGTCTCGGCGGACGCGGTGCAGCTCGGCCGCAGCGCGCCACCCCAGTGCCGAGCCGTCCCGCGCTCAGTCGAACGTCGCCGAGGTGGTGTCGGACTTGCGGTTGTAGCGGAGCGTGATCTTCTCGACCTGGCACAGGTTGATGTCGTGCCACACGGCGGACGAATCGTCGTCGCTGTAGACGACCTTGAGATCCCAAATGCAGGTCTTGCCGGCGCGGCGGAACGTGATGTTCACGCTGTCGCCATCCTCCAGGCCGTCGTCGCCCAGGATGTCCTCCTCCCAATCGTTGGCTTTGCCCGGGGAGACGTAGACCTCGCTGATGTCGTAGCCGGTGCGGTTGACCAGCGTGAAGTCCTGCCGGCTTCCTTGCGCGAGCGCCGTCGTCGCGACCATCGAGACGAGGGCCGCGGCGGACAGAACAGTCATTCTCATGAAGATCGGCTCCGTTGCCGGTGGGGGAGTCCGCGCGCCGTCGGGGAAATCCGCGAAGCGCGCGGCGGTGCGCCGGGACCTTACGAAACACCCCGGAATACCGTCAACGCAGGAGTGTGGACGCGCGCGTGGCGGCGAGCCCCGCGCGCCGACCGCCGGTGGCTGCCCTGCGTCGCGGGATCGGAGCTTCGACACCGCTTGACATAAATTCGCCGGTTGCCGCCATTACCGCACAGCGATGCAGCGTCGTGGCCGCTGCGCCGGCGAGGGGCGGGCGGCCGATTTCATCATCAGGGACGCGGTGCGGACCATGCGTCGCGCGGGATCGTCCCGGCGAGCGCGGCCGTGGCGCGTCCGCGAGGGAAGCATGAGCGGGTCCACACATCATCCCCGGGGTGTCGATCGCCTTCTCGATCGTCGTCACGTCCTGCGCGGCCTCGCCGCCGGTGCCGCCGGCCTCGCCGGGATCGGCAGCGCCGGCGCCCAGGACGCCGCGCTCGACCAGCTCATCCAACAGAGCCAGGGCCGCAACTTCGGGCAGGGCTTCGATTCCGCCTCGCGCACCATCCTGATGCCGAAGGCGTCGCTGCCGACGCTCGATCCGTCGACCGCCCAGACCACCGAGCAGTTCATCCCGCGCTACGAGGAGATCGTGGCGAAGGGCGGCTGGCCCACCGTACCGCCGGTGGAGCGGCTCCGTCTCGGCAACCGCAACCCGGCCGTTCCGATCCTGCGCCAGCGTCTCGCCGTCTCGGGCGACATCGATCCGGCCGCGGCCGGCGCCGGCGACGTCTACGACTCCTATGTCGAGGCCGCCGTGCGGCGCTTCCAGGCGCGGCACGGGCTGACCGTCGACGGCGTGGTGCGCCAGCAGACCCTCAAGGCCCTCAACGTGCCGGCCCAGGTGCGGCTCGCGCAGCTTCGCATCAACGTGGTGCGGCTTCGCACCCTGTCGAGCAATCTCGGCCAGAAGCTCGTGGTCGCCAACATCCCGGCCGCCCAGATCGAGGCGATCGACAACGGCGTCGTCGTCTCGCGCCACGTCACCGTGGCGGGCAAGCCCGACCGCGCCTCGCCCGACCTGCAGAGCCGCATCGTCGAGATCAATTTCAACCCGTACTGGACCGTGCCGGTCTCGATCGTGCGCAAGGACCTGATCCCGCGCATGCAGGAGGAGCCGGACTATCTCACCAAGAACCACATCCGCATCCTCGACGGCCGCGGCACCGAGCTGCAGCCGACCCAGATCAACTGGTACTCGAACGAGGCGGTGAACTACCGGTTCAAGCAGGACCCGGGCGACTTCAACTCGCTCGGCTCGATCCGCATCAACTTCCCCAGCAAGGACGGCGTCTACATGCACGACACGCCGTCCAAGAACCTGTTCGGCGAGGACTTCCGCTTCCACTCCTCGGGCTGCATGCGGGTCCAGAACGTGCGCGAGCTGGTCAACTGGCTTCTGGCCGACACGCCCGGCTGGTCGCGCGCCGAGATCGACGCCGTCATCAAGTCCGGCGAGCGCAAGGACGCGCGCCTCGCCAGCCCGGTGCCGCTCTACTGGGTCTACGTGACCGCCTGGGTCACCCCCGACGGCGTCGTCCAGTTCCGCGACGACATCTACTCCCGCGACGGCCTCGCCGCGAGCACGGGCGGCACGCGGGGGTAGGGCGCGAACGGCTATTCGGCGGACGTCCGAAGCGGCAAGGAACTCCAGCATACTTCGGGGGCATTTGTCGCTGCCGAGCTCCTAAATCCATTTGAATTGGCGTAGGCTGCGGCAGCTTGGCGGCAGTGGACAACGATGATTCCTGGATTGCGCACCTACTCGGTCAACGCACGGGCTCGACGGCCACTCATCGATTTCATGACTGGCGCGCTGCAGAGGGCTGGATGCAAGATCATCCATAGCTCGCAGCCTGATCGCGCACCATTCATCGTCGCGTTCGAGACCGCGACTGGTGAGCGTATGGGGATCATCGCCTATGCGTTCCTGGCGACCCGGACGCTGACGAAAAATCGGCCGCCCGACGAGTGCAGCTTCCAGATCAAGTACGGAAGCAAAGACACCTATGCGGAAGAAAACAGCCATGAGCTGTGGCAGGACCCGCTTGGGATGTTCACAACGCTACTGGTTGGAATCGATCCCGAGCGTGGCTATTGCATCTCTGCCGACCCCGTCATTCACAGCCCGACCAAGTTCTTCATTCGTCTAGAGTTCAAGGACGAGCACATAGCGCTGAGCGCAGATCGCGGGTGGTACGCATGGCAGCGGGTGAAGCGCGCGACTCCACTGGACGCTCCACGAGTCGAGACTCTCGTAGGATGCAACAAGGAGCACTTTCTTGATCTCGTACGATTCGAGCGGGCTGCGCGCGGCCTTGATCCCGGGAACCGGCTGATCTTGGCCGAAGGACATGTCTATTCGCTACCCACATCCAAGGTACCGCGCGGCACCGATGGCTCGCCGAGCCTCCATCTTGCCGAATCGCACCCGCTCGTGAGCCAATTTGCGCTGTCGTCGGAAGAGATCCTGGACCTGATCGCTGGTGCAAGGCGCCTGAAGATGGCTGTACGAGGTTGGGTTGCAGAAGAGCATCTGCGCTCGACGCTGTTGAAGGTGCCTGGCATCACGCATTGCGAGCGACTTGACGAGGAGGGCGGTCCCGATCTCAAGATTTCTTTCTGCGACGGCCCACTCTTGACCGTAGAGTGCAAGAACGTGGCACGCGAGAGCGACAGGCATGGCTTGCCAAAGATCGACTTCCAGCGGACCCGCGCCGCCAAGGGCAATCCGTGCTCACGGTATTACGCGCCGACCGATTTTGATATTGTGGCTGCCTGTCTTCACGGTGTGACAAGCGACTGGAGCTTTCGCTACGCGCTGCCGGGAAGGCTACCGCCCCATAAGAGCTGCGTTGGCCGAATCGCTAGCAACCTCAGGGTGGACAAGACCTGGGCGGCGGACCCGATCGAGATGGTTAGGCTCATCTATGCGGCCAGGGGCGTATCGGTATGAGCATGCACACGGCGATCAGCCTTTTTACCGGCGCGGGTGGCCTCGATTACGGGTTTGAGGCGGCCGGGTTTCGAACGGCCGTGGCGCTTGAGATCGACTCTCGCTGCTGCGAGACGCTTCGCGCAAACAGGGATTGGCCGATTATCGAGCGAGACATCGCCGGGGTCTCGACCGACGAGCTCCTGCAGGCCGCTGGCCTGACGGTCGGTGAGGCCGACGTCTTGATCGGCGGGCCTCCGTGCCAGCCGTTCTCGAAGTCCGGGTTCTGGGCGACCGGTGATGCGAGGCGGCTCGACGACCCTCGCGCAACGACACTCGAAGGCTATCTTCGGGTGCTCGCGGAAGCGCGCCCGCGAGCCTTCTTGCTGGAGAATGTCGAAGGTCTGGGCTTCAAGGGAAAGGACGAGGGGCTTCAGCTCATCCATTCACGGTTGGCCGCGATCAACGAGACCCACGGTACGCGCTATCGGGCGAAAATCGAGGTGCTCAATGCGGCCGCCTTTGGAGTTCCACAAATCCGAAGAAGGGTGATCGTCGTAGGGGCGCGTGACGGGACCTCGTTTGACTTTCCCCGGCCCACCCATGTGGCCCCCGACGAACGGGACTGGTCCGACAATCGACCCGGGTTCTTGACTGCCTGGGATGCTCTCCACGACCTTAGCGAGCAGGGAGACCCGTCACTCGATTTGACCGGGAAGTGGGCCGACCTGCTGCCAACCATTCCCGAGGGGAACAACTATCTTTGGCACACCGACCGCGGAGGCGGCGAGCCGCTGTTCGGGTGGCGGCGTCGGTACTGGTCATTCCTCCTCAAGCTCGCCAAGGACCAGCCGTCCTGGACGATTCAAGCTCAACCGGGGCCAGCGACTGGGCCGTTTCATTGGGACGACAGACGGCTCTCTCCACGCGAGATGGCGCGCCTTCAAACCTTTCCGGACGATGCGGAGATCACCGGCGGAGTCGCCGACGCGCAACGCCAGCTCGGGAACGCTGTCCCTTCGTTGCTTGCGGAGGTGCTCGCGAGAGCAATCTGCCGCCAGCTTCTCGGGACGTCGACCAATGACATCGCTCCGAGATTGGCTGTTCGACCGGCTGCCGAGCCGCCCCCCGCTCCCCGACAGCCCGCTCGCGTGCCCCGCCGGTTTCTTGAGTTTCGCGGCGAGCACACCGCGCATCCTGGAACCGGCAAGGGCGCTAGGGCCTCGGCTCGACCGCAGTCGCGGCGACTGGCTGCGGCGGAGTAGAGCGAAGCAACCCGTCAAGCTTGGCACGAAGCGTTCGCGGGCTGCTCGTCTCGCACTCCCACATGACAATGACACGCCAGCCCAGAGCTGCCAGCGCACTCGACGTCAGAGTGTCCCGGGCGACGTTTCGGGCGAGCTTCGGCACCCAATACTCCGGTCGGGTGCGCGGAACATTTGCGAGCCGGCAGCCCGAATGCTGATGCCAAAAGCAGCCATGCACCAGTACGACCGTGCGGTAGCGCGGCAGGACGATATCAGGGCACCCGGGCAGGTCCCGGCGATGAAGCCGAAAGCGGAAGCCCATCGCGTGGAGCAATCGTCGGACCGCGATCTCCGGTCGTGTGTTCTTCTTCCGAACAGCCCGGAGCATTCGAGAGCGCGTCTCCGGACAAACCGCCTTTGAGCTCTCTTGCATCGAATTTACCTTTAGTCCGATATCGCCCTTGTCTCTTCTGGGATTCAGGACCGATCAATTTGCCGATTGTCCAGAGGGTTCACCCACGATTGAGTCCGCCCTCCACCTGTCCACCCGGGAATTTGTTAGCCTCCAGTCCCAAGGAGACCGAATGGCAAATGAATCTTCGGGCCGTGAGGTCTTGTTCGAGCTCACCGCGATCGGCAATTCGGTGCGGGTGGTGGCGATCGACGCGGCCACGGGGGTCGAGGTCACGGTGGTCGGGCCACTGACGGCGCCGCGCTGGGAACTGCAGCGCCTCGCCATGCGCAAGCTGGAGCGCCGGCTGGCGCGGCAGGGCGGCGAACCCTAGATGTAGAGCCGCGGCGCGCTGCGACGTCCTACAACTTGGCGCTCGGCGGCCGATGTGCTAATCCGGCGGCCCAAACACCCCGGCACACGCCTGTCGCAGGCGCTTCTTTGCGCGTTCCGCGGCGCCAGGAGACCATGATGTCCGTGACCAAGCCGGCTTCGGTCGAAGCCGAATCCTTCTTTTCCGCCACTGTCCGCGAGAGCGACCCCGAGATCTTCGGCGCCATCGAGCAGGAGCTCGGCCGCCAGCGCGACGAGATCGAGCTGATCGCCTCCGAGAACATCGTCAGCCGCGCCGTCCTCGAGGCGCAGGGCTCGGTGCTCACCAACAAGTACGCCGAGGGCCTTCCAGGCAAGCGCTACTACGGCGGCTGCCAGTATGTCGACGTGGTCGAACGCCTTGCGATCGAACGGGTTACGAAGCTTTTCGGATGTGGCTTCGCAAACGTGCAGCCGCATTCCGGCGCCTCCGCCAACGCCGCCGTCTTCTTCGCCCTGCTGAGCCCGGGCGACACCTTCATGGGGCTCAACCTGGCGGCCGGCGGCCATCTGACCCACGGCTCGCCCGTCAACGTGTCTGGCAAGTGGTTCAAGGTGGTGCCCTACAGCGTGCGCCCCGACGACCACCGCATCGACATGGATCAGGTGCGCGAGCTCGCCCGCGCCAACAAGCCGAAGCTGATCGTCGCCGGCGGCTCGGCCTATCCGCGGGTGATCGATTTCCGCGCCTTCCGCGAGATCGCCGACGAGGTCGGGGCCTATCTGATGGTCGACATGGCGCACTTCGCCGGCCTGGTGGCCGGCGGGGCGCATCCGAGCCCGTTCCCGCACGCCCATGTGGTCACCACCACGACCCACAAGACGCTGCGCGGCCCGCGCGGCGGCGTCATCCTGTCGGACGACGAGGCGCTGGCCAAGAAGATCAACTCGGCCGTCTTCCCGGGCATGCAGGGCGGCCCGCTGATGCACGTCATCGCGGCCAAGGCCGTCGCGTTCGGCGAGGCGCTGCGGCCGTCGTTCAAGATCTACGCCAAGAACGTCGTCGAGAACGCCAAGGCGCTCGCCGAGACCCTCAAGTCGCGCGGCTTCGACATCGTCTCGGGCGGCACCGACACGCATCTGATGCTGGTCGACCTGCGGCCCAAGCAGCTCACCGGCAAGGTCGCCGAGGCGGCGCTCGGGCGCGCCCACATCACCTGTAACAAGAACGGCATCCCGTTCGATCCCGAGAAGCCGATGGTGACGTCGGGCGTCCGGCTCGGCACGCCGGCCGGCACCACCCGGGGCTTCGGCGTCGCCGAGTTCAAGGAGATCGGCGAGATGATCTCCGAGGTCTTGGACGTGCTGTCGCAGAAGAAGGCCGACGAGGACTCGCTGGTCGAGGGCGCGGTGCGCGAGAAGGTGGCGCGCTTGGTCGGCCGCTTCCCGATCTACAACGCCTGACGCCGGGAGCGGGCCGGCGGAGCCGCCGGGGAAAGGGACGGGGACGCGGAATGCGCTGTCCGAGCTGCGGCAGCCTCGACACCCAGGTGAAGGACTCGCGTCCCACCGAGGACTCCTCCGCCATTCGCCGCCGGCGTCTCTGCCTCGCCTGCGGCTTCCGCTTCACCACCTTCGAGCGCGTGCAGCTGCGCGAGCTGACCGTGATCAAGCGCAACGGCCGCCGCGTGCCGTTCGACCGCGACAAGCTCGCCCGCTCGATCGAGATCGCGCTGCGCAAGCGCAACGTCGATCCCGACCGGGTGGAGCAGACGATTTCAAAGATCGTCCGCGACCTGGAGAGCATCGGCGAGGGCGAGGTGACGACCGAGACGATCGGCGAGACCGTCATGGCCCACCTCAAGGACCTCGACGACGTCGCCTATGTGCGGTTCGCCTCGGTCTACAAGAATTTCCGCGAGGCCAAGGATTTCACGCAGGCCCTGGCCGAGCTCGCCGGCGAGGAGGACGAGGCACCGCCGGTGAGGTAGACTCTCACGGGCGTGACGGGTCGGATGGACCGACCGTGCCGGAGGCCGACATGCATCGGTCGGATGCCGTGGAGCGGTTGAGACGACAGGCCGACGCGGTCAAGGCGCGCGGCGCGACGGCGCTCTATCTGTTCGGTTCGACGGCGCGAGACGAGGCCGAGCCGGGGAGCGATCTCGACCTGTTCATCGACTACGATCCGTCGCGAAAATTCTCCCTGGTGGACCTGGTCGGCATCAAGCTGTTCCTCGAGGATCAGCTCGGGGTCGACGTGGACCTCACCACCCGGGACAGCCTTCATCCCGCGCGCGCGTGGCGACATCGTCACCTCGGCTATCCGCGTGTTTTGATGGCTCACAAAGTCCGCCCCGTCGTCGCCGATATCTTGCTCCGACAAGATCGTCTGGGACGTCGTCGTGGGCGATCTGCCGGTGCTGGGAAGTAGCGATCGCGGATATCGAGCGGCTGCTCGACGAACGAGGCTGGCAGCGCCGAGACGGCGGGCGTCCGGCGCCTGCATCGCCTTGCGACGCCTCACACCGTCAGCAAAATCCTCGCCACCCCCTCCGGATCCGCCACCATGGCGTCGTGGCCGCAGGCGAGCTCTTCGACCCGCCAGGACGGGTCGGCCGCGAGCTTCGCCACCACGGCGTCGAACGGGGCGCTCGGGAAGCCCTTGGCGCGGATGAACAGCTTCGTGGCGACCTTGTCGGCCGCGCCCGTCAGGGCGATGCGGTCCGTGTAGGTCTTCATCGGGTGCAGCGTGCACAGGCCGTCGACCCAGGCGCGGTCGGCCTCGGCGACGCCGAGCGCCGCGGCCGGGTAGGGCTTCAGCGCGATCTCGCCTGTCTTCGGCGCATTGGCGATGGCGTCGCGCATGCCCTGCGAGGTGCCGTCGATCATGGCGGCGCCGTTCTCCGGCATGAACGCATCGAGATAGACCAGCGCCCCGAGCGACGGACCGACCGCCTCGGCCACGCCCGAGACGATGAAGCCGCCATAGGAGTGACCGACCAGGACCACGTCGGTGAGCCGCTCCCATTCGATCACGCCGACGACGTCGGCGATGTGGGTGTCGAGCCCGATACGGGCGTCGAGCAGATGCGAGCGTTCGCCGAGCCCGGTCAGGGTCGGGGCGAACACGCGATGGCCTTGGGCGACGAGCAGGTCGGAGACGCGGCGCCAGCACCAGCCGCCGTGCCACGCCCCGTGCACCAGCACGAAGGTTGTCATGCGATCGACTCCGGACTGCCGCGAGAACCGCGGCGCAGGCGGGGGTGCCCGATTACACACCCGGGGTCGGCGGCGGTCCATGCGGCCGGGGTCGCGGCGGCAATGCGGAAACCGCGCGGCGAGCCTTGCGGCGCCCCGGACGAGCCGGCATGGTCGCGGCCCTCGTGAACCGCTCCGAACTCGCCGTGGCCGCACCCGTGACACCCGCCGACCCGACCCTCGACGCCCGCTTCATGGCGCTGGCGCTGGCGCTCGGCCGCCGCGGCCTAGGCAACACGTTCCCGAACCCCGCCGTCGGGGCCGTGGTGGTGCGGTTCGACGGCGACGCGCCCGTGGTCGTCGGGCGCGGCTGGACGCAGCCGGGCGGCCGCCCGCACGCCGAGCCCGAAGCCTTGCGGCGCGCCGGCGAGGCGGCCCGCGGCGCCACCCTCTACGTCACGCTCGAGCCGTGCTCGCATCACGGCAGGACGCCGCCCTGTGTCGACGCCGTCCAGGCGGCCGGCATCGCCCGGGTCGTCTCCGCCATCGAGGACCCCGACACGCGGGTCTCGGGCCGCGGCCACGCGATTCTTCGCGCCGCCGGCATCGCGGTGGACGTCGGGGTGGGCGCCGACGTGGCGCGCGAGGCCCATGCCGGCCACATCCGCCGGGTTCTCGATGGTCGCCCGCACGTCACCCTGAAAATGGCGCTGTCGGCCGACGGCAAGGTGGCGCTGGCCGGCCGGCGCCCCGTCGCCATCACGGCGGCCGACGCCAACGCCCGCGTGCACCTGATGCGGGCCATGAACGACGCGATCCTGATCGGCATCGGCACGGCGCTAGCCGACGACCCGCTGCTGACCTGCCGGCTGCCCGGGCTGGCGCCTCGCTCGCCGGTGCGGGTGGTGCTCGATCCGGGCCTGCGGCTGCCGCTCGGCTCGCGGCTGGTGAAGAGCGCCGGCGAGACGCCGCTGTGGGTTCTCGCCGCCCCGGATGCCCCGGCCGAGGCGGCGGCGCGACTGCGCGAGGCGGGCGCCCATGTGACCCACGTGGCGCCGGGGCCCGGCGGGCTCGATCCGGGCGCCGCCCTAAGGGCCCTGGGCGCCCTCGGCATCACCCGGCTGCTGGTCGAGGGCGGGCCGACCGTCGCGGCGGCGCTGCTGCGCGCCGACCTGATCGACGCGGCGGTGTTGTTGCACGGCGCCGTCGCCATCGGGCCGGACGGCATCGACCCGCTGGAGGGGCTGCCGCTCGCCGCCCTGACCGGCGCTCCGGCAGTCGCCCTGCGGTCGACCGAGACGCTCGGGCCGGACCGGCTGGACACTTACGCCCGCATCCTCCCGATCGGCTGAGCGCCGCCGCCGTTGCGGTGGGCCCGCCGGCGACCTATCGTCGACGGGCGAACAACGAACAGGACCGATCCGCCTTCGTGACGCGTGCCGCCGGGGAGCCTCGTCTCGCCGACCGCACGACACGGCAGGGACGGGATCGGCCGTAGGGAGAGACACACGTGACCGACTTCACGCGACGCCAGACCCTTGCCCTCGGCGGAACGGCGCTGGCCGGATCGCTCGCCGGCCTCACACTGCCGGTGGCGGGGCAGGGCGCCCCGATCAAGATCGGCTTCAGCATGGCGCTCACGGGCGGGCTCGCCGGCGGCGGCCGGGCGGCGCTGCTCGCCTATCAGATCTGGGCCGAGGAGACGAACCAGAAGGGCGGCCTGCTGGGCCGCAAGGTCGAGCTCGTCTACTACGACGACCAGTCCAATCCGGCGACCGTGCCGGGCATCTACACCAAGCTCCTCGACGTCGACAAGGTCGACCTGGTGATCTCCGGCTACGCCACCGTGCCGACGGCGGCCGCCATGCCGGTGGTGATCCAGCGCGGCAAGCTGTTCATGTCGCTGTTCGCGCTCGCCGCCAACGACCAGTTCCGCTACGACCGCTACTTCCAGATCCAGCCCAACGGGCCGGAGGCGAAATACGAGTTCTCCAAGGGCTTCTTCGAGCTCGCCGGGGCGCTCGAGCCGAAACCCCGCTCGGTCGCGCTGGTCGGCGCCGACGCCGAGTTCTCGATCCTGGCGCTCGAAGGCGCCCGCGAGAACGCCAAGAAGGCCGGCTACCGGATCGTCTACGACCGCACCTATCCGCCCGCGACCGTCGACTTCACGCCGATCGTCCGCTCGATCAAGGCGGCCAATCCGGCCCTCCTGTTCATCGCGTCCTATCCGCCGGATTCGGCCGGCATGATCCGCACCATCCACGAGGTCGGCTTCGGCGCAAAAATGGTCGGCGGCGGCATGATCGGGCTGCAATTCGCGGCGCTCAAGCAGCAGCTCGGCCCGATGCTGGAGAACGTGGTGGCCTACGACCTCTACGTCCCCGAGCCGACCATGACGTTCCCGGGCATCGAGCAGTTCCTGGTGAAGTACCGCGAGCGCGCCGCCCCGGCCGGCGTCGATCCGCTCGGCCTCTACATCCCGCCCTTCGCCTATGCGGAGATGCAGATCCTCGGCGAAGCCGTCAAAGCGGTCGGCTCGCTCGACGACAAGGCGCTGGCCGACTACATCCGCAAGACGAAGTTCACCACCATCGTCGGCGACATCGGCTTCGGCGACCGCGGCGAATGGGCCGAGCCGCGCATCCTGACGATCCAGTACCGCGGCATCCAGGGCAACGACCTCGACCAGTTCAAGCAGCCCGGCAAGCAGGTCATCCTCCACCCGGCGAAATACAAGTCGGGCGACCTCAAGGTGCCGTTCGAGCCGATCAAGCGGTGACCGCTCCGGCCTGATCGGCCCCGGCGTCGATGCGACGGCGCTGCGGGCTGCATGCGTCGCCGGTCACGCCGTTTTGCAGAATCCCCGTCGTCCCGGGCTCGGCGCTGGCGCGCCGCCCCGGGGCGGCGGGTTCAATGTGCGAGACCCTCGCCAGCGCCGACGACGACCAGGACCGGCGCGTCGCTGCGTCGCGCTCCGGGAAACTGCGCACGCGGCCCGGGCGCGAGTCGGGATAGACACGCTCGCGGCCGGGGCCGGAACGGGCCCGGCGGTCCCCTGTTCGCGTGATCGAAGGTCCCCGCGTGGTCGGCCGTCCGAGACACCAGCTCGCCTGTCCGCTCCTTGTCCGTCCGTATCTCCCGCGTCCGACTCTCTCCCCGTCGTCACGTCCTCCGTCTTTGTATTTTCGCCCGGTCCCCGTAAGTTTGCGTTGCAGCAATGCCGCGTCACCGGGCCGTGTTGAAATTCCTCCTCGCGGTCACGGATTTGGCAGCCGAGGTCCTGTCAGCCCCGTGCGCTCGGCTCCACACGAGGCGATCTCATGAGCACCTATCGACTCCAGTCGCTGTTCGCTCCGAAATCGGTCGCGCTGGCCGGTGCGAGCCAACGCGATCTGTCGCTCGGACGTATCGTACTACGGAACATTCGGTCGGGCGGCTTCAAGGGCAAGCTCCAGCTCGTCAATCCGCGCTACGCCGAGATCGACGGCGTGCCGTCGGTCGGCGGCCTCGACAAGCTCGACGGCGTGCCGGACGTGCTGGTCATCACGGCGCCGCCCGCCGAGGTGCCGGGCCTGGTGGCGGAGGCGGGCGCCCGCGGCATCGCGGCCGCCGTCGTCATCACCTCGGGGCTCGGGCACGGGCCGGGGTCGCTGGCCGAGGCGACGGCGCAGGCGGCCCGGCCGCACGGCCTAAGGCTTTTGGGGCCGAACTGCCTCGGCCTCCTGGTGCCGAGCATCAGTCTCAATGCCAGCTTCGCCACCCGGATGCCGAAGGTCGGCGATCTCGCGCTGATCTCGCAGTCCGGCGCCATCGCGGCGAGCCTGGTCGAATGGGCGTCCAGCCGGTCGATCGGCTTCTCCACGGTCGCCTCCATGGGCGACGCCGTCGACGTCGATTTCGGCGACCTGCTCGACTATTTCGCGCTCGACCGAAAAACCCGCGCGATCCTGATGTACGTCGAGTCCATCACGGACGTTCGCAAGTTCATGTCCGCGGCCCGCAGCGCGGCGCGCGTGAAGCCGGTGATCGTGGTGAAGTCGGGCCGGCACGCCCAGGCGGCCCAGGCGGCGGCGACCCATACGGGGGCGCTCGCCGGGGCCGACGCCGTCTACGACGCGGCGTTCCGGCGCGCCGGCCTGTTGCGCGTGCTCGATCTCGACGAGCTGTTCGCCGCCGCCGAGACGCTCGGCCATCTCAGCCCGTTCGACGGCAAGCGCCTCGCCATCCTGACCAATGGCGGCGGCATCGGGGTCCTGGCGGTCGACCGCCTGATCGATTTCGGCGGCACGCTCGCCACCCTGTCGGAGAAGCGGGTCGCCGAGCTCGACGCGGTGCTGACCAGCGGCTGGTCGCATTCGAACCCGGTCGACATCGGCGGCGACGCCGGCGCCGCGCGCTACCGCGCGGCGCTCGAGCAGCTCATCGCCGACCGCGACAACGACGCCGTCCTGGTGATGAACTGCCCGACCGCGCTCGCCTCGCCGGCCGAATCGGCCGCCGCCGTGGTCGAGGTGATCCAGCGCGAGCGCGCCCGCAGCATGATGCGCAAGCCGGTGCTGACCGTGTGGGTCGGCGACCGCGGCGAGGCGACCCGGATCTTCGACGAGGCCGGCATCCCGCATTACGACAGCGAGACCGAGGCGATCCGCGGCTTCATGCATCTGGTCCGCTTCCGCGAGGCCAACGAATCCCTGATGGAGACGCCACCCAGCGTCCCGACCCAGTTCGTCTCCGACACCGAGGCGGCCCGCGGCGTCGTCGCCCGCGCCATCAAGGACGGCCAGACCTGGCTCGATCCGATCCAGATCGAGACGCTGCTGACCGCCTACGGCATCCCGATCGCGCCGAGCCATCTGGCCCGCAACGGCTTCGAGGCGGCCTGGGCGGCGCGCCCCTATCTGGCCAAGGGCCAGGCCGTGGTCCTGAAGATCCTGTCGCCCGACATCGTCCACAAATCCGAGATCGACGGCGTCCGCCTCAACGTGCTGAGCGAGGAGGCGGTCCGCCGCGAGACCGAGGACCTGCTGGCGCGGGCCCGCAAGGCGATGCCCCAGGCGCGGCTGATCGGTGTCACGGTCCACCCCATGATCGTGCGGCCGAAGGCGCGCGAGCTGATCGTCGGGGCGACCGACGACTCGGTGTTCGGGCCCGTGATCGTGTTCGGTCGCGGCGGCATGGCGGTCGAGGTCCTCAACGACAAG
The DNA here is from genome assembly GCF_003258865.1 of Rhodoplanes roseus. Classification (GTDB taxonomy): domain Bacteria; phylum Pseudomonadota; class Alphaproteobacteria; order Rhizobiales; family Xanthobacteraceae; genus Rhodoplanes; species Rhodoplanes roseus. Next base: position 14,700 of record NZ_NPEX01000034.1, read on the forward strand.
GCGCTGGCGCTGCCGCCGCTCGACATGAAGCTCGCCCGCGACCTGATCGACCGCACCGGCGCGGCGCCGCTGCTCGGCGCCTATCGGAACGTCCCGCCGGGCGACCGCCAGGCGCTCGAGCTGATGCTGGTGAAGGTCTCGCAGCTCCTCGCCGACATCCCCGAGGTCCGCGAGATCGACCTCAACCCGGTGCTGGCCGACGACAGCGGCGTCATCGCGGTCGATGCGCGCGTCACGGTGGCCCCCGTCGCGGCCGGGACCCGGAGCCGCTTCGCGGTGCGGCCCTATCCGAAGGAGTGGGAGAGCCATCTCGCCTCCTGGGAGGATCTGCGCGTGTTCCTGCGCCCGGTCCGCCCCGAGGACGAGCACCTCTATCTCGAGTTCTTCAAGCACGTCAGCGAGAACGACCTGCGGCTCCGCTTCTTTGCCCCGGTCAAGGAGTTCAGCCACACCTTCATCGCCCGCATGACGCAGATCGACTATGCCCGCGCCATGGTGTTCGTGGCGGTCGACGAGCGCACCGGCGAGATGCTGGGCGGCGTGCGCATCCACTCCGACGCGAACTACGAGAAGGGCGAGTACGCCGTCCTGGTCCGGTCCGACCTCAAGGGCCGGGGGCTCGGCTGGATCCTGATGCAGCGGATGATCGAATACGCCAAGGCCGAGGGCATCGCCGAGGTGGAGGGGCAGGTCCTTCGCGACAACACCACGATGCTGCGCATGTGCACGGATCTCGGGTTCCGAATCGAGCACGACAACGACGATCCCGGCCTGTGCAAGGTGGTGCTCGACCTGACCGCCAAAGGGCCGGTCGCCAGCGCGGCGGAATAGCGTGCGGGCCGGGGGACGGCGGCGACCGCCGGGAGGCGACCGGACGCTGATTCGCGGTTTGCCGCACCGCAGCACCGCGGTCGGACCCTGCGGTGCCGAGAGGGGTGACGGGCGGCCGTTTGGCTCCCGGAAAAACACGTGCGGCCCGGTGGAAAACCTCGGCCCGATGCCTATTTTGTGGTCTCCCCGGACCCTTTCCGGCGTCACATCCCCGAGCCCTCGGGTGCTCGCCCGGGTGGCGCAATGCGGCTGCCACTTCTTATGGCACCGGGCCGCTTGCGGCCGTTGGGGCACTGCGGTAAGCGTCACGCGTCGCCGCTCTGGAACCACTCCAAAAGGAGTGCCGAGCGCGCGTCATGCGGGCGCAGCGGGGGTGCCCGGACCGGCACTGTCCGGGACCGTGGAAAACGAGAACGGCCGGCGGTGGGGCAATCCTCCCGACGGTATGTCGATCGCGATCAGGGGTCTCGAATGAACGCCTTGCTGCTCGACTACCTGCCCATCGTGGTGTTCATCGCCATCTCGATGGTGATCGTGCTCGGCCTGATGGTCGCGCCGTTCCTGATCGCGTACAAGAATCCCGACGCGGAAAAGCTCTCGGCCTACGAATGCGGATTCAACGCATTCGACGACGCCCGCATGAAATTCGACGTCCGTTTCTATCTCATCTCGATCCTGTTCATCATTTTCGACCTCGAGGTTTCCTTCCTTTTTCCCTGGGCGGCGGCATTCGGCGAGATCGGCACGTTCGGTTTCTGGTCGATGATGGTCTTTCTCGGCGTGCTGACCATCGGCTTCGTCTATGAATGGAAGAAGGGAGCCCTCGAATGGGACTGACCGATCGGACCCTGGTGGCGCCCGCCGCGACCGGAGTTCTCGACCCTCGCACCGGCAAGCCGGTCGGCGCCGACGATCCCTTCTTCGCCGGGGTGAACGACGAGCTCGCCGACAAGGGCTTCATCGTCACCGCGACCGACGAGATCATCAACTGGGCCCGCACCGGCTCGCTGATGTGGATGCAGTTCGGCCTGGCCTGCTGCGCCATCGAGATGATTCACGCCGCCATGCCGCGCTACGACCTCGAGCGCTTCGGCTTCGCGCCGCGCGCCTCGCCGCGCCAGTCGGACGTGATGATCGTCGCCGGCACCCTGACCAACAAGATGGCGCCGGCCATGCGCAAGGTCTACGACCAGATGCCGGAGCCGCGCTACGTCATCTCCATGGGCTCCTGCGCCAACGGCGGCGGATACTACTACTACTCGTACTCGGTGGTGCGCGGATGCGACCGCATCGTCCCGGTCGACGTCTACGTCCCGGGCTGCCCGCCGAGCGCCGAGGCGCTGCTGTACGGCGTGCTGCTGCTCCAGAGAAAAATCCGCCGTACCGGCACCATCGAACGTTAAGCCGCGAGGACGCCTCATGGACGACAGGCTCGACGAGCTCGGACAGGCCATCCTGCGCGCGCTGCCCGGCGCCGTGACGGGCTACACGGTGGCGGTGGGCGAGCTGACCGTCACGGCGGTGGCGGCCGAGATCGTCGCCGTGACGACGCGGCTGCGCGACGACCCGGCGTTCCGGTTCGTCACCTTCGTGGACGTGACGGCTGTCGACTGGCCGCAGCGCGCCCAGCGGTTCGACGTCGTCTACCACCTGATGTCGCCCTACAAGAACTGGCGCGTCCGCATCAAGACCGAGACCGACGAGGCGACGCCGGTGCCGTCGATCATCTCGGTGTTCCCGGGCGCCGACTGGTTCGAGCGCGAGGTGTTCGATCTCTACGGCGTGGTGTTCGCCGGGCACCCGGACCTGCGGCGCATCCTCACCGACTACGGGTTCGAGGGGCACCCGCTGCGCAAGGACTTCCCGCTCACCGGCTTCCTCGAGGTGCGCTGGGACGACGAGCAGAAGCGCGTCGTCTACGAGAAGGTGCAGCTCGGCCAGGAGTTCCGCAACTTCGACTTCCTGTCGCCCTGGGAAGGCACCGACTACGTGCTGCCCGGCGACGAGAAGGCCAAGGCGGGGTGAGGGCGGTCTGCGCATGAAACCCACCCTGACGCCCGGGCTGACGCATCGTCTGGCGTTCGCGATTCCCGCGAGCAAGACGGTGCCGTACCTCTATCCGGAGGCGCCCGAGTTCCAGGCGATGCCGGAGGTGTTCGCGACCGGCTTCATGGTGGGGCTGATGGAATGGGCCTGCGTGCAGCTCCTGGCGCCGCATCTCGACGCGGGCGAGGGGAGCCTCGGCACCCATATCGACGTCAGCCACCTGGCGGCGACGCCCCCCGGCCTGACCGTCACGGTCGAGGCGGAGTGCGTCGCGGTCGACGGCCGCAAGCTCGCCTTCCGGGTCAAGGCGCACGACGGCGTCGACCCGATCGGCGAGGGCCGCCACGAGCGCGTGGTGGTCGCATGGGACAAGTTCAATGCCCGCGTGGGCGACAAGGCGGCGCGCGCGGGCGTGACCGCAGAGGCAGCGACATAAGTCATGGCCGAAACCTCCGTCCGCAGCTTCACGATCAACTTCGGGCCGCAGCATCCGTCGGCGCACGGCGTGCTGCGCCTGCTGCTCGACCTCGACGGCGAGATCGTCGAGCGCGCCGATCCGCATGTCGGGCTCTTGCATCGCGGCACCGAGAAGCTGATCGAGTACAAGACCTACATGCAGGCGATCCCGTATTTCGATCGCCTCGACTACTCCTCGCCGATGTCGCAGGAGCACGTCTTCTGCCTGGCGATCGAGAAGCTGCTCGGCGTGACGGTGCCGCGCCGCGGCCAGCTCCTGCGGGTGCTGTTCCTCGAGCTGACCCGCATCAAGAACCACATCCTCAACATCACCACGGGCGCGCTCGACATCGGCGCGCTGACGCCGCCGCTGTGGGGCTTCGAGTTCCGCGAGCAGATCATGGGCTTCTACGAGCGCGCCTCGGGAGCCCGCATGCACGCCAACTATTTCCGGCCCGGCGGCGTGCACCAGGACGTGACGCCGAAGCTGCTCGACGACATCGAGGCGTTCTGCGACCCCTGCTTGGCGATGATCGAGGACCTCGACGCGCTGTTGACCGGCAACCGCATCTTCAAGCAGCGCATGGTCGACATCGGCATCATGACGCTCGACGAGTGCTGGGGCTGGGGCTATTCGGGGCCGCTGGTGCGAGCCGCCGGCGCCGCCTGGGACCTCCGTCGGGCGCAGCCCTACGAGTGCTACGACGAGATGGAGTTCGACATCCCGGTCGGCAAGCACGGCGACTGCTACGACCGCTATCTGGTGCGCATGGAGGAGATGCGGCAATCGATCCGCATCATGCGGCAGTGCCTGGTCAAGCTGCGGCAGCCGGACGGGCAGGGCCCGGTGCTGGCCGAGGACAACAAGGTGACGCCGCCGCGGCGCGGCGAGATGAAGCGCTCGATGGAAGCGCTGATCCACCACTTCAAGCTCTACACCGAGGGCTTTCACGTGCCCCCCGGCGAGGTCTACGCCGCCGCCGAGACGCCCAAGGGCGAGCTCGGCGTCTACCTGGTCTCGGACGGCACCAACAAGCCCTACAAGTGCAAGATCCGGGCGACCGGCTTCGCCCATCTGAGCTCGATCGACTACATCAGCAAGGGGCACATGCTGGCCGACATGACCGCCATCATCGGCTCGCTCGACCTGGTGTTCGGGGAGGTCGACCGATGAACGCGCCTCTTCCGTCCGTCTCCATGACCGTGCCGGAGTTCCTGGCCTGGAGCGAGCGGCAGCCCGAGACCGACCGCTACGAGCTGGTCGACGGGAGGATCCTGCCGATGTCTCCGGAGCGTGCACGGCACAACCTCGTGAAGCTCGCCGTCGCCGTCGCGCTTCTCGACTCGATCAAGCGGGCCGGCGTGTCCGCCATGGTGTTCACCGACGGCATGGGGATCGCCGTCGGTGAAACGACCGTCAGGGAGCCGGACGCCTCTGTTCAACTTGGCGACGGCATCGATCTCGAAACGAAGCTCCTGCCGGCGCCCTTGATCGTGGTCGAAGTCGTATCGCCGTCGAGCGAGCACGACGATGTCGCAACGAAGCTTCTGGACTACTTCAAGGTCGAGAGCGTTCGGCACTATCTCATCGTGTTGCCGATGAAATGCGCGGTCATCCATCACCGTCGTAACGATCAAGGCACCATCGACACCCGCATCGTACGCGAGGGCGACATCGTGCTCGATCCGCCCGGACTCACGGTCGCGGTCGCGTCACTGCTCGGCCCGGCTGCGGCTGCGAAGGAGATCCACTAGATGGCCGTCCGTCGTCTCGCGCCCGCCGAGCAGCAGCCCGAGAGCTTCGCCTTCACCGAGGCGAATCTCGACTGGGCAAAGGGTCAGATCGCCAAGTATCCCGAAGGCCGGCAGGCCTCCGCCGTGATCCCGCTGCTGTGGCGGGCGCAGGAGCAGGCCGGCGGCTGGGTGCCGCAGAAGGCGATCGAGCACGTCGCCACGCTGCTCGGCATGCCGACCATCCGGGTGCTGGAGGTCGCGACCTTCTACACGATGTTCAATCTCGAGCCGGTCGGCCGCCACCACGTCCAGCTCTGCGGCACCACGCCCTGCGTGCTGCGCGGCGCCGACGCGCTCAAGAAGGTCTGCCACGAGAAGATCGGCCACGAGCACCACGTCACGGCGGACGGCGCGCTGTCGTGGATCGAGGTCGAGTGCCTGGGCGCCTGCGTCAACGCCCCCATGGCCCAGATCAACTACGACTACTACGAGGATCTGACGCCGGAGAATTTCGCCAAGCTCCTCGACGACCTGGCGGCGGGACGGCCGGTGAAGACCGGGCCGCAGATCGACCGGCAGTTCTCGGCCCCGGTCGGCGGACCGACGACGCTCACCGGCGAGATCGGCACCGGCGCCCCGGCCTCCGCGAAGGAGCCGGCGCTCGCCGATGCCGACGCCAAGCGGCCCGGCGAGGCCGCCAATGTGCGTGACGAAGCCGCTCCCAAATCGCCGGCCAAGGACGGATCCAAGGGCCGCAAGAGCACCAGGCGGGAATGATGCTGCACGATCGCGATCGCATCTTCACCAATCTGTACGGCCTCGGCGACTGGGGCCTCGAGGGCGCGCGCCAGCGCGGCGCCTGGGACGGCACCAAGGCGATCCTGGAGAAGGGCCGCGACGGCATCATCAACGAGATGAAGGCCTCGGGGCTGCGCGGGCGCGGCGGCGCCGGCTTCCCCACCGGCCTGAAATGGTCGTTCATGCCGAAGACCCCGGCCGACGGGCGGCCGAGCTACCTCGTGGTCAATGCCGACGAGTCCGAGCCCGGCACCTGCAAGGACCGCGAGATTCTGCGACACGACCCGCATCTTTTGGTCGAGGGCTGCCTGATCGCCGGCTTCGCCATGGGCGCCAGCGCCGGCTACATCTACGTGCGCGGCGAGTTCATCCGCGAGCGCGAGCGCCTGCAGGCGGCGATCGACCAGGCCTACGAGGCCCGGCTGATCGGCAAGAACAACATCCACGGCTACGACTTCGAGCTCTACGTCCATCACGGCGCCGGCGCCTATATCTGCGGCGAGGAAACGGCGCTGCTGGAGAGCCTCGAAGGCAAGAAGGGCATGCCGCGGCTGAAGCCGCCGTTCCCGGCCAATGTCGGCCTCTACGGCTGCCCGACCACGGTCAACAATGTCGAAAGCATCGCGGTCGCGCCGACCATCCTGCGCCGCGGCGCCGCGTGGTTCTCCTCGATCGGCAAGCCCAACAACACCGGCACCAAGCTGTTCTGCATCTCCGGCCACGTGGAGAAGCCCTGCAACGTCGAGGAGGAGATGGGCATCCCGCTCAGGACCCTCATCGAGACCCATGCGGGCGGCGTGCGGGGCGGCTGGGACAATCTGCTCGCGGTGATCCCGGGCGGCTCGTCGGTGCGCTGCCTGCCGGCCAGCCTCTGCGACGACCTCTCGATGGACTTCGACTCGCTGATGAAGCTGAAGTCGGGCCTCGGCACCGCCGCCGTGATCGTGATGGACAAGTCGACCGACATCGTCCGGGCGATTGCGCGCATCTCCTACTTCTATCGCCACGAGAGCTGCGGCCAGTGCACGCCGTGCCGGGAAGGCACCGGCTGGATGTGGCGGGTCGTCTCGCGGATGGCCGAGGGCCGCGCCCACAAGCGCGAGATCGACATGCTGCTCGAGGTGTCGAAGCAGGTCGAGGGCCACACCATCTGCGCGCTCGGCGACGCCGCGGCGTGGCCGATCCAGGGCCTGATCACTCATTTCCGGCACGAGATCGAGAAGCGGATCGAAGACTACGCGGCGCGCCCCGACAACGAGGGCGTGCGCGATCCCGACACGGTCGCCGAGGCGGCGGAGTAAATCGAGAACGAAGGGGCAGCCCAGCACTCAAGCGTCATGCCCGGACCCGATCCGGGCATCCATCACACGAAGACGATGGATCGCCGGGTCGAGCCCGGCGATGACGAAGGAGAAGGTGGCGGTCGAGCAGGAACGAACGTGAGATGACCAAGCTCATCGTCGACGGCATCGAAGTGGACGTCCCGGCCGAATACACGCTGTTGCAGGCGTGCGAGGCGGCGGGCGCCGAGATTCCGCGCTTCTGCTTCCACGAGCGCCTGTCGATCGCCGGCAATTGCCGCATGTGCCTGGTCGAGCTGAAGGGCTCGCCCAAGCCGGTGGCGAGCTGCGCCTGGGGCGTGCGCGACTGCCGGCCCGGCCCCAACGGCGAGCCGCCGCAGGTCGTCACCAAGTCGCCGATGGTCAAGAAGGCGCGCGAGGGGGTGATGGAGTTCCTCCTCATCAACCACCCGCTCGACTGCCCGATCTGCGACCAGGGCGGCGAATGCGACCTGCAGGACCAGGCGATGGCCTACGGGGTCGACTCGTCGCGGTTCCAGGAGAACAAGCGCGCCGTCGAGGACAAGTATCTCGGCGCCCTGGTGAAGACCTCGATGAACCGGTGCATCCAGTGCACCCGCTGCGTGCGCTTCGCCACCGAGGTCGCCGGCGTGCCGGAGCTCGGCGCCATCGGGCGCGGCGAGGACATGGAGATCACCACCTATCTGGAGCAGGCGCTGACCTCGGAGCTGCAGGGCAACGTGGTCGATCTCTGCCCCGTGGGTGCGCTGACCTCGAAGCCCTATGCGTTCACGGCGCGCCCCTGGGAGCTGTCGAAGACCCAGTCGGTCGACGTGATGGACGCGGTCGGCTCGGCCATCCGGGTCGACTCGCGCGGCCGCGAGGTGCTGCGCATCCTGCCGCGGCTGAACGAGGACGTGAACGAGGAGTGGATCTCCGACAAGACCCGCCACGTCGTGGACGGGCTGCGGGTCCAGCGCCTCGACCGTCCCTATGTGCGCGAGAACGGCCGCCTCCGGCCGGCGAGCTGGGGCGAGGCGTTCAAGGCGATCGCCGCCAAGATCGACACCACGGGTCCGGGCCGCATCGGCGCCATCGCGGGCGATCTCGCCAGCGTCGAGGAGATGTTCGCCCTCAAGGAGCTCCTGTCCGGGCTCGGCTCGAAGAGCATCGACTGCCGGCAGGACGGCTCGGCGCTCGATCCGGCGCAGGGGCGCGGCACCTATCTGTTCAATCCGACCATCGCCGGGATCGAGAAGGCGGACGCCCTCGTCATCGTCGGCGCCGATCCGCGCCGCGAGGCGGCCGTGCTCAACGCCCGCATCCGCAAGCGCTGGCGCCAGGGCCCGTTCCCGGTCGGCGTGATCGGGCCGCGGGTCGGGCTCACCTATCCGTACCACTACATCGGCGCCGGGCCCGACTCGCTCGCCGACCTCGCCGCCGGCAAGGGCGACTTCGCCGGCCTGCTGAGCGCGGCCGAGCGTCCGCTCGTGCTGCTCGGCAGCGGTGCGACGACCCGGGCCGACGGCGCCGCCGTCGCGTCGCTCGCCGCCAAGGCGGCCGTCGCGGTCGGTGCCGTGACGGACGGCTGGAACGGCTTCGCCGTGCTGCACACCGCGGCGTCGCGGGTCGGCGGCCTCGACATCGGCTTCGTGCCGGGGCAGGGCGGCCTCACCGCGTCCGAGATGGCGGCCTTCGGCACGCTCGACGTGCTGTTCCTGCTCGGCGCCGACGAGATCGAGGTCGCGGCCGAGACCTTCGTGGTCTACATCGGCACCCACGGCGACCGCGGGGCGCACCGGGCCGACGTGATCCTGCCGGGCGCCGCCTACACGGAAAAGTCCGGCCTCTGGGTGAACACCGAGGGCCGCCCGCAGATGGGCCTGCGCGCCGCCTTCCCGCCCGGCGACGCCCGCGAGGACTGGGCGATCCTTCGCGCCCTGTCCGACGTGCTCGGCCGCAAGCTGCCCTACGACAGCCTGGCGGCATTACGCGCGACCCTGTTCAGGGCGCATCCGCACCTGCAGCGGATCGACCGCCTGGAGCCGGCCAGCGCCGACGACGTGCAGCGCCTCGCCTCGCGCGGCGGGGCGGTCGAGTCGGCGCCCTTCGCCTCGACGATCACGGATTTCTATCTCACCAACCCGATCGCCCGCGCGTCCGCCGTCATGGCCGAGTGCTCCGCACTCGCCCAGGGCGCCGAGGCGCTGCGCGCCGCGGAGTAGCCCCCGATGGCCGAGCTGTGGACCAACTATCTCTGGCCGCTGCTGTTGATCGTGATTCACAGCTTCGCGCTGCTCGCGGTGCTGCTGATCGTGATCGCCTACATCCTGTACGCCGACCGCAAGATCTGGGCGGCCGTTCAGATCCGGCGCGGCCCCAACGTGGTCGGCCCGTGGGGGCTGCTGCAGTCCTTCGCGGACATGATGAAGTTCGCCCTCAAGGAGCCGATCATCCCGGACGGCGCCAACAAGGGCCTGTTCATCCTGGCGCCGATCGTCACCTGCGTGCTCGGGCTCTCCGCCTGGGCCGTGATCCCGGTGGCCGAGGGCTGGGCCGTGGCCGACATCAATGTCGGCATCCTCTACATCTTCGCGATCTCGTCGCTCGGCGTGTACGGCATCATCATGGCCGGCTGGGCGTCGAACTCGAAATACGCCTTCCTGTCGTCGCTGCGCTCCGCCGCCCAGATGGTGTCCTACGAGGTCTCGATCGGCTTCGTCATCATCACGGTGCTGCTGTGCGTCGGCTCGCTGAACCTGACCGCCATCGTCAAGGCGCAGGACGGTCCGTACGGCCTGCTCGGCTGGTACTGGCTGCCGCTGTTCCCGATGTTCATCATCTTCTTCGTCTCGGCGCTGGCCGAGACCAACCGGCCGCCCTTCGACCTGGTCGAGGCCGAGTCCGAGCTGGTCGCCGGCTACATGGTGGAATACGGCTCGACGCCCTACGTCCTGTTCATGCTGGGCGAGTACGTGGCGATCACCACCATGTGCGCCCTGACCACCATCCTGTTCCTGGGCGGCTGGCTGTCGCCGATCCCGTTCGCGCCGTTCACCTGGGTGCCCGGGGTGATCTGGTTCACCCTGAAGGTGGTGTTCGTCTTCTTCATGTTCGCCCTGGTGAAGGCGTTCGTGCCGCGCTACCGCTACGATCAGCTCATGCGGCTCGGCTGGAAGGTGTTCCTGCCGATCTCGCTGGTGATGGTGGTGATCGTCGCGGGCGTGCTGCAATACACCGGGCTGGCGGCGAAGTGAGGATCCCCCGATGAGGTTAGATCAGGCCGCGAAGCAGCTGTTCCTGTGGGAGTTCGTGCAGGCCATCGGCCTGTCGATGCGGTATTTCTTCAAGCCGAAGCCGACCATCAACTACCCGTTCGAGAAGAACCCGATTTCGCCCCGCTTCCGCGGCGAGCACGTGCTGCGCCGCTATCCGAACGGCGAGGAGCGCTGCATCGCCTGCAAGCTGTGCGAGGCGATCTGTCCGGCCCAGGCGATCACCATCGAGGCGGGCCCGCGCCGCAACGACGGCACCCGGCGCACCACCCGCTACGACATCGACATGGTGAAGTGCATCTACTGCGGCTACTGCCAGGAGGCCTGCCCGGTGGACGCCATCGTCGAGGGCCCGAACTTCGAGTTCGCGACCGAGACCCGCGAGGAGCTCTACTACGACAAGGAGCGCCTGCTCGCCAACGGCGACCGCTGGGAACGCGAGGTCGCCCAGTCCATCGCCCTCGACGCGCCGTACCGGTGAGCGGGATGGACACGTTCGTCATCACCTTTGGTCCGGTTGGTGCGACGGACCTCTCCCCGTCGTTCCCTCCCCCCTTGTGGGGGAGGGACACGGAGAGGGGTGAGCCGCGTGCACCTGCATTCGTGACTACCCCCCACCCCAACCCTCCCCCACAAGGGGAGAGGGAGCCCGCCGTGCTCGCGGCGGGCCGCATGCCTCTTGCGAATTTCGCGTGCCCCACCACAAGGGCGACCCCATGATCCCCGCGCTGTTCTTCTACCTGTTCGCCGGCATCTGCGTGGCGTCCGCCGTGATGGTGGTGGCGTCGCGCAACCCGGTGCATTCGGTGCTGTTCCTGATCCTGGCCTTCGTCAACGCGGCCGGCCTGTTCGTTCTGATGGGCGCCGAGTTCCTGGCCATGATCCTGGTCGTCGTCTATGTCGGCGCCGTCGCGGTGCTGTTCCTGTTCGTGGTGATGATGCTCGACGTCGACTTCGCCGAGCTGCGTCGCGGCTTCGACAACTACATGCCGATCGGCGCCCTGATCGGCGTCGTGCTGCTGGTCGAGCTCCTGATGGTGGTCGGCGCCTGGGTGATCGGTTCGGGCCTGCCGCGCACCGCGGTCGCGCCGATCCCGACCGGGGTCACCAATGCGCAGGCGCTCGGCCTCGTGCTCTACACCCGCTACGTCTACTTCTTCCAGGCGGCCGGCCTCGTCCTCCTGGTCTCGATGCTCGGCGCCATCGTGCTCACGCTCCGCCACAAGCCGGGCGTCAAGCGGCAGTCGATCCCGGACCAGCTGATGCGCCGGAAGGAAGCCATCATCACCCTGGTCGACGTCAAGCCGGGGCAGGGGCTGTGAGGGCATCGTGATGTCGATTTCGGAGCCACAGGGTCCCGTCGTTCCGGGGCGCCGCGCAGCGGCGAGCCTGGAATCCATCTCCACGGACCGGGGTCATGGGTCCCGGGCTCGCGGCTCACGGCCGCGCCCCGGGACGACCGAGACGCGGGGCACGGCCCGATCGTGGACGAGGAGCGAACGATGACCATCGGCCTCGGCCATTACCTCGCGGTCGCCGCGATCCTGTTCACCATCGGGATCTTCGGCATCTTCCTGAACCGCAAGAACGTCATCATCATCCTGATGTCGGTCGAGCTGATCCTGCTCGCCGTCAACATCAACATGGTGGCCTTCTCGACCCACATGGGTGACCTGGTCGGGCAGGTGTTCGCCCTGATCATCCTCACGGTGGCGGCCGCCGAGGCGGCCATCGGGCTCGCCATCCTGGTCGTCTTCTTCCGCAACCGCGGCTCGATCGCGGTGGAAGACATCAACCTCATGAAGGGCTGAGCGGCGCGATGTTCCAGGCCATCGTCTTCCTGCCTTTGCTGGGCTTCCTGATCGCCGCCGCGATCGCCATCGTCGGCGCCCGCACGCTGCATCCGGGCGGCTATCCCGGTCCCGACGACGACCACCACGCCGAGCCGCACGGCTCCGGCGCGCCGTCGGTGCACGGCGCCCACGCCGCCGTCGCGGTCTCGCACGACGAGCATTCGCACGGCGCCCACGGGGCGCACGGGTCGGCGCACGCGCACGACCACCACGCCGTCGAGCCGGCCGCGCCGGGCTCGCGCGCCGCCGAGGTGGTGACGACGACGCTGCTGTTCGTCTGCATGGCGCTGTCGTGGATCGCCTTCGCCCGCGTCGGCTTCGGCGGGGCGGAGGTGCGCGAGGCGATCGCGCCCTGGATCCTGTCCGGCGACCTCAAGGTCGAGTGGGCGCTGCGCATCGACGCGCTGACCTCGGTCATGCTGGTGGTCGTCACCACGGTGTCGGCGCTCGTCCACCTCTACTCGATCGGCTACATGGTCGACGATCCGGACCGGCCGCGCTTCTTCGGCTACCTGTCGCTGTTCACCTTCGCCATGCTGATGCTGGTGACGGCCGACAACCTGGTGCAGCTGTTCTTCGGCTGGGAGGGCGTCGGCCTCGCCAGCTACCTCTTGATCGGCTTCTGGTACAAGAAGCCGTCCGCCTGCGCCGCCGCCATCAAGGCCTTCGTGGTCAACCGCGTCGGCGACTTCGGTTTCATGCTCGGCATCTTCGCCGTGTTCGTGATGACCCAGGCGGTCGACTTCGACACCGTCTTCGCCCAGGCGCCGTCGCTGGTCGGCAAGACCATGCACTTCCTGAGCTGGGATCTCGACGCACTGACCGTGATCTGCCTGCTGCTGTTCATGGGCGCGATGGGCAAGTCGGCGCAGTTCCTGCTGCACACCTGGCTGCCCGACGCCATGGAGGGCCCGACGCCGGTGTCGGCGCTGATCCACGCCGCCACCATGGTGACGGCCGGCGTGTTCATGGTGGCGCGCCTGTCGCCCCTGTTCGAGCTGTCGCCGACCGCGCTCGCCTTCGTCACCTTCATCGGCGCCACCACGGCGCTGTTCGCGGCGACGATCGGCCTGGTGCAGAACGACATCAAGCGCATCATCGCCTACTCGACCTGCTCGCAGCTCGGCTACATGTTCGTCGCGATGGGGGTGGGGGCCTATTCGGTCGGCATGTTCCACCTGTTCACCCACGCCTTCTTCAAGGCGCTGCTGTTCTTGGGCTCCGGCTCCGTGATCGTCGCGATGCATCACGAGCAGGACATCCGCATGATGGGCGGCCTGCGCAAGAAGATCCCGTTCACCTTCTACATGATGGTGGTCGGCACGCTGGCGCTCACCGGATTCCCGCTGACCGCCGGCTACTTCTCCAAGGACGCCATCATCGAGGCGGCCTTCGCCAGCGAGCACGCCGGCCACAATCCGATGGCCATGTACGGCTTCGTCTGCACCGTGGTGGCCGCGGCGCTCACCGCGTTCTACTCGTGGCGGCTGATCTTCAAGACCTTCTACGGCCGGCCGCACGACCACCATCACTACGAGGCGGCGCACGAGAGTCCGCTGCCGATGCTGATCCCGCTCGCCGTGCTGGCCGCCGGCTCGTTCCTGGCCGGCCTGCCGTTCGTCGACGCCTTCACGGGCCACGGCGCCAAGGAGTTCTTCCGCGGCTCGGTGGTGATCTCCGGCATCCTCGACGAGATGCACCACATCCCGGCGACGGTCGCCTACCTGCCGACCGTCATGATGGTCGGCGGCTTCCTGGTCGCCTGGCTGTTCTACATCAAGAGCCCGTCGATCCCCCGCGCGCTGGCCAAGGGGCTCAAGCCGATCTACCTGTTCCTCTTGAACAAGTGGTATTTCGACGAGCTCTACGACGCGATCTTCGTGCGGCCCGCGATGTGGCTCGGCCGCACCCTGTGGAAGCGCGGTGACGGCACCATCATCGACGGGCTGGGACCCGACGGCGTGTCGGCCCGGGTGATCGACGTCACCCGCAACGTCGTCCGGCTGCAGACCGGCTATCTCTACCACTACGCCTTCGCGATGCTGATCGGCGTGTCGGCGCTCGCGACGTGGTTCATGATCTGGGGAGCCCGGTGATGGCCAGCTGGCCCGTCCTTTCCGTCACCACCTTCCTGCCGATGCTCGGCGCGCTGCTGATCGCGATGCTGCGCGCCGAGGACGACGCGGTGAAGCGCAACGCGCGCTGGATCGCGCTGTGGACCACGGTGATCACCTTCGCGGTGTCGCTGGTCATGGTCTGGCGCTTCGACCCCGGCTCGTCCGAGTTCCAGTTCGCCGAGAAGCAGCCCTGGCTGGCCGGCGCGATCAGCTACCATGTCGGCGTGGACGGCATCTCGCTGCCCTTCGTCATCCTCACCACGGCCCTGATGCCCTTGTGCATCCTGGCGAGCTGGAAGCCGATCCAGCGCCGGGTGAAGGAGTACATGATCGCCTTCCTGGTCCTCGAGACCATGATGATCGGCACCTTCGCGGCGCTCGACGTCGTCGTCTTCTACCTGTTCTTCGAAGGCGGCCTGATCCCGATGTTCCTGATCATCGGGGTGTGGGGCGGCCCGCGCCGGGTCTATGCCAGCTTCAAGTTCTTCCTCTACACGCTGCTCGGCTCGGTGCTGATGCTGCTCGCCATCATGGCGATGTACGGCAATGCCGGGACGACCGACATCCCGACGCTGCTTGAGCACGACTTCCCGCGCAGCCTGCAGACCTGGGCGTGGCTCGCCTTCTTCGCCTCCTTCGCCGTGAAGATGCCGATGTGGCCGGTGCACACCTGGTTGCCCGACGCCCACGTCGAGGCGCCGACGGCCGGCTCGGTGATCCTGGCCGCGATCCTGCTGAAGATGGGCGGCTACGGATTCCTGCGCTTCTCGCTGCCGATGTTCCCGGAGGCGTCGGAGTTCTTCGCCCCGATGGTGTTCGTGCTCTCCGTGGTGGCGATCGTCTACACGTCGCTGGTCGCCCTCATGCAGGAGGACGTGAAGAAGCTGATCGCCTATTCGTCGGTCGCCCACATGGGCTTCGTGACCATGGGCATCTTCACCGGCAACACCCAGGGCGTCGCCGGCAGCGTCTTCCAGATGATCTCGCACGGCATCGTGTCGGGCGCGCTGTTCCTCTGCGTCGGCGTCGTCTACGACCGCATGCACACCCGCGAGATCGCCGCCTATGGCGGCCTCGTCAACCGCATGCCGGTCTACGCGACCATCTTCATGATCTTCACGCTCGCCAATGTCGGACTGCCCGGCACCAGCGGGTTCATCGGCGAGTTCCTCACCATCATGGGCGCGTTCCGGGCCAACACCTGGGTCGCCTTCTTCGCCAGCTTCGGCATCATCCTGTCGGCCTGCTACGCGCTGTGGCTGTATCGCAAGGTGGTGTTCGGCGCGCTGGAGAAGCCGTCGCTCGCCCATATCCGCGACGTCGAGCCGCGCGAGATCGCGATCTTCGCGCCGCTGATCGTCCTCACCATCTGGTTCGGCATCTATCCGAAGCCGGTGATCGACATGTCGGCGGCCTCGGTCACGGCCCTGGTGCAGAGCTACCAGGAGGCGATCAAGACGGTGGCGGACGCGCCCGCCGTGATCACCCGCAAGACCGCAGCCGCCCTCGGCAACTGACCGGCAAACCACGGCATCCCGATGAACCACGCTGTCGAGCTTCCCGCCCTCACCCCGGCCATACCGGAGATCGTGCTCGCGATCGGGGCCATGGTGCTGATCCTGATGGGGGCCTTCCGGGGCAACCAGTCGACCGGCGCGGTCTCGGGCTTCGCCGTGATGCTGCTGATCGCCGCCGGCGTGCTGGTCGGGCTGATGCCGTCCGAGACGGTCACGACCTTCGGCGGCAGCTTCGTGCTCGATCCCTTCGCGCGCTACTTCAAGATCCTGGCGCTGATCGGCTCGGCCGTCGCCGTCGTCATGTCGAGCGAGTTCCTGTCGACGCCGGACCGCCAGCGCTTCGAGTATCCGGTGCTGATCGTGCTCTCCACCACCGGCATGCTGATGCTGATCTCGGCCGGCGACCTGATCGCGCTCTATCTCGGGCTCGAGCTGATGAGCCTGTCGCTCTACGTCGTCGCGGCGATCGACCGCGACAAGGCGAAGTCGACCGAGGCGGGCCTGAAGTATTTCGTCCTCGGCGCGCTGTCGTCCGGCATGCTGCTCTACGGCGCCTCGCTGGTCTACGGCTCGACCGGCACGGTGACGTTCTCGGGCATCGCCCAGGCGGCCCAGCAGGGCGGCGTGGGGCTGACCTTCGGCCTCGTCTTCCTGCTCGCCGGCCTGTGCTTCAAGATTTCCGCCGTGCCGTTCCACATGTGGACGCCGGACGTCTACGAGGGCGCGCCGACGCCGATCACCGCGTTCTTCGCGGCGGCGCCGAAGGTCGCCGCCATGGCGGTGTTCGTGCGGGTCGCCACCACGGCGTTCCCGACCGTGCTGCCGCAGTGGCAGCAGATCGTGGTGTTCGTCTCCATCGCCTCGATGGCGCTCGGCTCCTTCGCCGCCATCGGGCAGACCAACATCAAGCGGCTGATGGCCTACTCGTCGATCGGCCACATGGGCTTCGCGCTGATCGGGCTCGCCGCCGGCACGGCCGAGGGCGTGCAGGGCGTGATGATCTACATGTCGATCTACGTCGCCATGACGCTCGGCACCTTCGCCTGCATCATCTCGATGCGGCGGGAGGAGGGGCCGGTCGAGAACATCTCGGACCTCGCCGGCCTGGCGCGCACCAAGCCGGGCGTCGCCTTCCTGCTCGGCATGATGATGTTCTCGCTCGCCGGCATCCCGCCGCTGGCCGGCTTCTTCGCCAAGTTCTACGTCTTCCTCGCCGCCGTGAACGCCGGGCTCTACGCGCTCGCCGTGATCGGCGTCGTCACCAGCGTGGTGGGCGCCTACTACTATC
The DNA here is from genome assembly GCF_003258865.1 of Rhodoplanes roseus. Taxonomy (GTDB): domain Bacteria; phylum Pseudomonadota; class Alphaproteobacteria; order Rhizobiales; family Xanthobacteraceae; genus Rhodoplanes; species Rhodoplanes roseus. The sequence continues at coordinate 31,916 of NZ_NPEX01000034.1, forward strand.
TCGCCATCGTCAAGGTGATGTATTTCGACGAGCCGGCGCCGGCCTTCCTGCCGATGCGCGGCGAGCTCGGCGTGGTGCTCGCCGTCACCGGCCTGTTCGTGCTCCTGTTCTTCGTCTGGCCGGCCCCGCTGGTCGACGCCGCCTCGGCCGCCGCGAAGTCGCTGTTCTGACATTGGACGGTGAGAGCACGGTCTCGAGGATCACGGGGCGGCCCCGGGCGATGGGCTCTCGAGTCCCATGATCCCCTCCCTCGCCGACACGCCTCGTCTCGCCTTCGACGAGCTCGACTCCACCAATGCCGAGGCGCTTCGTCGTGCCCGCGCGGGGGAGAGCGGGCCGTTGTGGATCACGGCGGCGCGGCAGACGGCGGGGCGCGGGCGGCGGGGGCGGGCCTGGACCTCGACGCCCGGGAACCTGTTCGCCAGCCTGCTGCTGCGCGACCCGGCGCCGATCCCCGAGGCCTCGCAGATCTCCTTCGTGGCAGCGCTCGCCGTGTACGACGCGGTCGGCGCCGTCGCCCCTACGCTGGCCGGCCGGCTCACACTGAAATGGCCGAACGACGTGCTGTGCGGCGGCAGGAAGCTCGCCGGCATCCTGGTCGAGGGCGAGACCCGGCACGGCCTGACCGTCGTGGTCGGCATCGGCATCAATTGCGCGCACCATCCGGACGACACGCTCTATCCGGCGACCGATCTCGCCGCAGAAGGTGAGCCCGCCAGCGCGGACGCCGTGTTCGCGGCGCTCGCCGCGGCGATGCAGGTCCGCCTCGCCGAGTGGGACCGCAGCCGCGGATTCGCGACGACGCGGACCGCCTGGCTGGCCCGCGGACCGGCCCCGGGAACACCGCTCGTGGTACGATTCGAGGGGACAGAGACGGCGGGGTGCTTCGAATCCGTCGACGAGCACGGGAATCTGCTAATCAGCGGGGACGAGGGCGTTCAGAAGATCGCCGCCGGCGACGTGTTTCCGCTGGCGCGACCGGGTCCGTCATCCTCCTCGAACCGGCAGAGCCCATGATCCAGAAGGCCGACGAACTCGTCTACGCTCCGCTCGGCGGGGTGGGCGAGATCGGCATGAATCTCTCCGTCTACGGGTACGGGCGGGAGCGCAAGAAAGCCTGGATCGCCGTCGATCTCGGCGTCTCGTTCGGCGGCGGCGAGGATTTGCCCGGCGTCGACCTGGTGATGCCGGACATCCGCTTCCTGCTGGAGGAGCGCAAGAACCTCCTCGGCCTGATCCTCACCCACGGGCACGAGGACCATTTCGGCGCCATCATCGACCTGTGGCCGCGCCTGAAGCTGCCGATCTACGCGACGCCGTTCACGGCGGCGCTGTTCGAGGCCAAGCGCGAGGCGGAGCCGGGCGCGCCCGAGATCCCGGTCACCGTGGTGCCGGTCGGGGGGCGCATCAAGCTCGGTCCGTTCGATGTCGAGTTCGTCTCGATGTCGCATTCGTTCCCCGAGTCGAACGCGCTGATCATCACGACGCCGCTCGGAAAGGTCCTTCACACCGGCGACTGGAAGCTCGATCCCACGCCCGTGGTCGGCCCGCCGACCGACGAGGCGCGCCTGCGCCGGCTCGGCGAGGAGGGCTGCCTGGCGCTGGTCGGCGATTCGACCAATTCGGTGCGCGAGGGCCGCTCGCCCTCCGAGACCGAGGTCGGCAAGACGCTGGCCAAGCTGATCGCCGAGTCGCCGCAGCGCGTCGCCATCACCACCTTCGCGTCGCACGTCGCCCGCCTCCGCTCGATCGCCGAGGCGGCCCGCGCCTGCGGCCGCGAGGTCGTGGTGGTCGGCCGCGCCATGGAGCGCGTCGTCCAGGTGGCGCGCGAGACCGGCCATCTCGACGGCGTCCCGGATTTTCGCTCGGCGCAGACCTACGGCTACCTGCCGCGCGACAAGGTGGTGGCGCTGTGCACCGGCAGCCAGGGCGAGCCGCGCGCCGCGCTCGCCCGCATCGCCTCCGATTCGCATCCCGAGATCGGCCTCGCCAAGGGCGACCGGGTGATCTTCTCGTCGCGCACCATCCCGGGCAACGAGAAGGCGGTGAACAAGATCGTCAACGGCCTGATCGCCCAGGGCGTCGAGGTGCTCACCGAGCGCAACCATCTGGTCCACGTCTCCGGCCATCCGCGCCGCGACGAGCTGGCCGAGCTGTACGGCTGGGTGAAGCCGCAGATTCTCATCCCGGTGCACGGCGAGCCGCTGCACCTGGCCGAGCACGCCGCGCTAGCTCGCAAGCTCGGCGTGCCGAACGTCGTCGGCTGCCGCAACGGCGATCTCGTTCGCATCGCGCCGGGTGCCCCCGGGATCGTCGACGAGGTGCCGCAGGGCCGCCTCTACAAGGACGGCAACCTGATCATCGAGGCGGAGGCCCGCACGGTCGCCGACCGCCGCCGGCTCGGCTTCGTCGGGGTCGTGGCGGTGGCGCTGGCGATCGACGAGACCGGGCTCCTGGTCTCCGAGCCCGAGGTCACGCTGATCGGCGTTCCCGACCACGACGGCCGCGGCCGCAGCTTCGCCGACCAGGCCGCCGCCACGGCGGTGGAGACGGTCGAGCATCTGCCGCGGGCCCGGCGGCGCGATCCCGACAGCGTCGCCGAGGCCGTCCGGCGTGCGGTGCGGGGCGGGATTGCAGCGTCCTGGGGCAAGAAGCCCCTCTGTCTAGTACACGTACTGACGGTCTGACACCCCGGGATAGGGCATAAAGGGCTGAAAGCGGCGCGGGTGGTCCGCGACGCCAACAGAGGGGCCGTCATGATCGGACGTCTCAATCACGTGGCGATCGCCGTGGGCGATCTGGAGAAGGCCTGCAAGCTCTATCGGGACACGATGGGAGCCAAGGTGTCGGAGCCGCTGCCGCAGCCGGCGCACGGCGTCACCGTGGTGTTCATCGAGCTGCCGAACACCAAGGTCGAGCTCCTGTATCCGCTCGGCGACAACTCGCCGATCGCCAAGTTCCTGGAGAAGAGCCCGGACGGCGGCATCCACCACATCTGCTACGAGGTCGAGGACCTCATCGCCGCCCGCGACAAGCTGAAGGCCGGCGGCGCGCGGGTGCTCGGCGACGGCACCCCGAAGATCGGCGCCCACGGCAAGCCGGTGCTGTTCCTCCATCCGAAGGACTTCAACGGCACGCTGGTCGAGCTGGAGCAGGTCTGAGGGCAGGGCGCGGGCTGCCGACTGCACTTCACCCTCCCCAGCGGAGGGCCTTGCACGACGGGTCAGTCCGGGATCGCGCCATCGGGTCCGG
>NZ_NPEX01000349.1:0-3870 GCF_003258865.1 Rhodoplanes roseus
GCTTGAGGCGCGGGGCTTCTTCTGCCGTGATCGAGGGGACCTCGCCTTGCCCCTCATTTCGAATTCCGCGAAACGAGGCTCGGCCGATTTCTGATTCCAAACCCTGCCTCGGGCGCCTTAGCGTCCGGAGACGAGGATCATCGATGCCGCTGACCATTCCGTCGACGACCGACCACGAGGACGTGCGCGAGGCCGTGCGGGCGCTGTGCGCCGACTTTCCGGCCGAGTACTGGCGCAAGCTCGACGAGACCGCCGAATACCCCGAAGCCTTCGTCGATGCCCTCACCCAGGCCGGCTGGCTGGCCGCGCTGATCCCCCAGGAGTACGGCGGCTCCGGCCTCGGCGTCACCGAGGCGTCGATCATCCTCGAGGAGATCAACCGGGCCGGCGGCAATTCGGGCGCCTGCCACGGGCAGATGTACAACATGTCGACGCTGCTGCGCGCCGGCTCGGCCGAGCAGAAGCAACGAATCCTGCCGCGCATCGCCACCGGCGAGATCCGCATGCAGTCGATGGCCGTCACCGAGCCGACCACCGGCTCCGACACGACGAAGCTGAAGACCACCGCGGTCAAGCAAGGCGACCGCTGGGTCGTCAACGGCCAGAAGGTGTGGACGTCGCGGCTGCAGCATTCGGACCTGATGATCCTGCTGGCCCGCACCACGCCGCTCGATCAGGTGAGGAAGAAGTCGCAGGGCCTCTCGGTGTTCCTGGTCGACGTCGCCGAGGCGATGAAATCCGGCATGACGGTCCGGCCGATCCGCAACATGGTCAATCACGAGACCAACGAGGTGTTCTTCGACTCCCTCGAGATCCCGGCCGAGAATCTGATCGGCACCGAGGGCGAGGGCTTCCGCTACATCCTCGAAGGGCTCAATGCCGAGCGCACCCTGATCGCCGCCGAGTGCATCGGCGACGGCCACTGGTTCGTCGACAAGGCGGTCGCCTATGGCCGCGACCGCGTCGTGTTCGGCCGGCCGATCGGCCAGAACCAGGGCGTCCAGTTCCCCATTGCGCAGGCCCACATCCACGTGGAAGCGGCGAGCCTGATGCGGTTCAACGCCGCCGCCCTGCACGACAGCGGCAAGCCCTGCGGCGCCGAGGCCAACATGGCGAAGCTCCTGGCCGCCGCGGCCTCGTGGGAGGCGGCCAACGCCTGCCTGCAGACCTTCGGCGGCTTCGGCTTCGCGGCCGAGTACGACGTCGAGCGGAAGTTCCGCGAGACGCGCCTGTATCAGGTGGCGCCGATCTCCTCCAACCTGATCCTCGCTTATGTGGGAGAGCACGTTCTCGGCCTCCCGCGCTCCTATTGAGGTCTCGATGGGGACGCCCCGGAGGTTCGCCGACTGGGAGTCCCGCGACGAGGCGCAGCGCAGCGCCGCCCTGGTGCACGCCCGCGCCGCGATGGCCGGGCTCGGCCGCCGGCTCGGCGCGGTCGTTCACGCGATGCCGGGCGGATCGGGGCAGGACGGGCCGCTCGCCGGCCTCGCCTATGCCGCCAAGGACATGATCGCTACCGGCCTCCACACGCCGGGCTGGGGCCGCGCCGTGCCGTCCAGCGGGATCGGCGAGCGCGCCACCGTGCTGCGCCGGCTCGACGCCGCCGGTGCGACGCTCGTCGCCGTCGCCGAGATGACCGAGCTCGCCTACGAGCCCTCGGGCCACAATTCTTCCCGCGGGCGCGTGCTCAATCCGTGGGACTTCGATCGCATCGTCGGCGGCTCGTCGAGCGGCTCGGCCGCGCTGGTCGCCGCCGGCTGCTGCGACGTCGCGCTCGGCTCCGACACGGGCGGCTCGGTGCGGATTCCGGCGCATTGCTGCGGCGTGACGGCGCTGAAGCCCACGCGGGGCGCGCTGCCGCTCGACGGCGTGATGCCGCTCGCCCCCAGCCTCGACACCATCGGCCTGTTCGCCCGGAGTGCCGCGGATCTGGCGCGGGTCTGGCCCGTGCTGTCGGCGTCGCCGTCGGGGTCCGCCGCGCTCCCGCGTCGCGCCGTGGTGCTCGACGAGGCCCTCGACGACAGCGATCCCGCCATCGTGCGGGCCTGCGAGGCGGCGATCGACATCCTGGTGACGCTCGTCATCGACGTGGTGTCGCATCCCGGTTTCCCGGAGGCGGCCGACCAGCACGCGCTCGCCGTGATGCAGGCCGAAGCCGCCCGCAGCCACGCCGCGCTGATCGACGATCCCGGCACCGAGCCGGTGCTGCGCCGGCGCCTCGCCAAGGGCCTCGCCATCGACGACCGCGCGCTCGCCGAATCCCTCGCCGCGCGCGTGCCGCTGTGCGAGGCGTTCCTGCGCGGCACCCTGGTCGACGCCGACATCGCCATCCTGCCCGTGATGCCGGTCGCGACACCGCGGGTCGCCGAGGTCACCCCCGGGGACCCCGCCTTCGATCCGAAGCGCCTCTACGCGCTCAGCCGCTTCACCCGCTTCGTCAACTATCTCGGCCTGCCGGCGCTGGCGCTGCCGGCGGGCTTCGACGACGCCGGCCTGCCGGTCGGCGTCCAGCTCGTCGGACGGCCCGGCGCCGAGGCACAGCTCCTCGCGCTCGGCCGGGCGTTCCAGGCCCGCACCGATTTTCACGGGCGGGTACCGCGCGCCGTCGCCGACGAGATCACGACAGGATGGGCCGCATGACCAAGACTCCCGCGTCGGCACTCGCCGGCCTGCGCATCCTCGATCTCAGCCGCGTGCGGGCGGGGCCGACCTGCTGCCGCGTGTTCGCCGATTTCGGCGCCGACGTGATCAAGATCGAGGCGCCGGCCGGCGTCGATCCCAACGAGGGCATGAGCGGCGCGCGCCACGGCGCCGACATGCAGAACCTGCACCGCAACAAACGCTCCGTGACGCTGAACCTGAAGTCGCCGAAGGGCCTCGCCCTGTTCAAGCGCATGGTGGCGACCGCCGACGTGGTGGTGGAGAATTTCCGCCCCGACGTGAAGACGCGACTCGGCATCGCCTACGAGGATCTGAAAGCGATCAATCCACGCATCATCCTCGCCTCCATCTCCGGCTTCGGCCAGGACGGCCCCTACCGGCACCGCCCCGGCTTCGACCAGATCGCGCAAGGGATGGGCGGGCTGATGTGGGTGACGGGCCTCGCCGGCCAAGGCCCGGTACGGGCCGGCATCGCCATCGCGGACTCCTCCGCCGGACTTTACGCGGCGCTCGGCATCATGGTGGCGCTGGCCGAGCGCGAGCGCTCCGGCGAGGGCCAGTGGGTGTGCTCGTCGCTGCTCCAGGCCCAGATCGCTATGATGGATTTTCAGGCCGCCAAGTATCTGGTCGACGGCGACGTGCCGCAGCAGGCCGGCAACGATCACCCCTATACGACACCGATGGGCGTGGTGCAGACTTCGGACGGCTACATCAATATCGGGGTCGGCGGCCAGGGCCAGTGGCGCGCTTTTTGCGACGCGATCGGCGAGCCCGGGCTCGCCACCCATCCCGATTACGACTGCCAGGAGAACCGCCTGCGCCACCGCGACGCCCTCAAGGCCCACATCGCCGCCGTGTTCGCGACCAAGACGTCGCGCGACTGGCTCGCGACTCTCGAGGAGGCGCATGTGCCGGCCGGGCCGATCTACACGATCGACGAGGTGTTCGCCGATCCGCAGGTGCAGCATCTCGGCATGGCCGTGCCGGTGGAGGATCCGCGGCGCGGGCAGCTGCGGCTGGTCGGCCAGCCGATCGAGCTGTCGCGCACCCCGGCGGCGCTGACCACGCTGCTGCCGGACGCCGGCGCGCACAACGACGAGATCTTCGCCGAGCTCGGCCTCGGCGGCGACGAGATCGAGGCCCTGCGCAAGGAGCGCGTGATCTGATGAGGATCGCAGAGCCGTCGTTCCGGGGCGCGGACCGCAGGTC
>NZ_NPEX01000349.1:3880-5196 GCF_003258865.1 Rhodoplanes roseus
GTGCCGTCCGGCCCACGCCGCGTCGATGTGGTCCAGCGGGAAGGCTGAGTCCGTCGCTGGATTCCGGGTTCGCACGCTCGGGCGTGCGCCCCGGAATGACTGAAACAGAGGTCGTGCCGACACTGACCTGACGCAGCATGTCCACCCCCGTCCCGACCAGGAGGATGCCGATGCGCCGTAATGTCCTCGCACTGCTCGCCGTCGCCGCGCTGGCGATCGTCTCGCCGCTGACCTTCGCCGCGCCGGCCGCCGCGGCGGGACCGGAGCCGAAGCCGCTGCCGGCTCCCGTCGAGCTGACGGTCGGCTATCAGAAGGTCGGCCATCTGGCGCCGATGCTGATGATCATGGACAAGCTCAAGGGTCTCGGCGTCGAGCTGAAGCTGGTCGAGTTCGCCCGCTACGCCGACGCCCGCACGGCACTGCTCGCCGGCTCGCTCGACGTCGCCTCGGTGGGCCCGGCCGACCTCGCCATCTCGCTGGCGCAGGGATCGACCGACGTGGTCGGCATCATGGGGGTCGGTTCCTCGCCCAAATACGTGATCGGCCGCAACGGCGTGAAGCTCGACACCTGGGACGACCTGAAGGGCAAGAAGATCGCCATCGCGCCCGGCTCCGCCGTGTGGTTCCAGTTCGCCGCGACGCTGGTCGAGAAGGGCATCCCCTACACCAGCTTCCAGGCCGTCAACATCCAGGGCGGCGGCGCCAATTTCGACCAGGCGCTCAAGAAGGGCGAGGTCGACGGCATCGTCACCTGGGAGCCGTTCGAGTCGATCCCGGTGATGGAGGGCTACGGCTTCTTCGCCAAGAACCTCGAATACGGCTCGTCCAAGGCGGTCGGCGCCGAGCTCGGCATGATCATGGCGTCGAAGACCGCGGCCACCAAGAAGCGCGACGCGGTCGAGCGCTTCGTCTGGGCCTATCTGGACGCCCAGGAGCAGCTCAGGAAGGACCAGGTGAAGTTCGCCGAGGCCTATGCGAAGCTCTCCGGCATGCAGCCCGACATCGCCGCCCAGGCCGCCAAGATCATCACGCTCGGCGAGGTCATCTCGCCCGACCAGATCAAGCGGCAGGCCAAGGCCTTCGCGGATCTGGGCGTGATCCAGAAGGACGTCTCGGGCCAGATCGACACGGCGTGGGACGGCTCCTTCGTCGCCAAGGCGCTCGGCAAGTGATCGGGCGCGGCTGACGGCCCAGCAGGGGACCCGCCATGTCGGCCTCGACCGAGCAGATCACGCGCACCGCGCTGAAGTTCGCCATGCCGTTCCTCACCGCCGGCCTGGCAGCGCCGCCGGTGGAAGGGACGGAATGACGGTGCA
>NZ_NPEX01000350.1 GCF_003258865.1 Rhodoplanes roseus
GGCACGCATTCGGCGTGCCTTCCGGAGAAGTGAAATGAGCCGTCCCGACCTGCGTAGCTTCGACACCGACACGACCGGCCCGGGAGCCCAGACCGGGCGCGACCGCCAGACCGCCGAGCGCGCCGAGTCCGGCAGCCCGGCCGGCCGCGAGGCCCGCCCCAGCACGGAGCGCACCGCGATCGAGTACTGCGTCGACAACGACCTGATCTGACCCGGTCCGCCGTCCCGCGGCGCCGACCGGGCGCCGCCGCACGGCGGTCAGTATTTCTGCGGCACGTAGAGGTCCGACGGGAGCGTACGCCGCTCGTAGTTCGGATTGAACACCCGGTCCGGCAAGGCGATCGGCTCGTGCGGCACCGGCTCGTACGGGATCTGCTGGAGCAGATGGTCGATGCAGTTGAGCCGGGCCCGCTTCTTGTCGTTCCCCTCGACGATGTACCACGGCGCCTCGGGGATGCTGGTGCGGAACAGCATGTCCTCCTTGGCCCGCGTATAATCCTCCCAGCGCACCCGCGACTGCAGGTCCATCGGGCTCAGCTTCCACTGCTTCATCGGATCGTGGATGCGCATCAGGAAGCGCATCTGCTGCTCCTCGTCGGTGATGGAGAACCAGTATTTCAGCAGGATGATGCCGGAGCGCACCAGCATGCGCTCGAACTCCGGCACGTCGCGGAAGAACTGCTCCACCTCCTCCTCGTTCGCGAAGCCCATCACCCGCTCGACGCCGGCGCGGTTGTACCAGGAGCGGTCGAACAGCACGATCTCGCCGCCGGCCGGCAGGTGCGGGACGTAGCGCTGGAAATACCACTGGGTCCGTTCGCGCTCGGTCGGCGCCGGCAACGCGACGACGCGGGCGACGCGCGGATTGAGCCGCTGGGTGATGCGCTTGATCACGCCGCCCTTGCCGGCCGCGTCGCGCCCCTCGAACACCACCACGATCTTGGCCTTGGTGTGCAGGACCCAGTCCTGCAGCCTGATCAGCTCGGTCTGCAGCGTCAGGAGCTGGCGCAGGTAATCTCGGCGGTCGATCGACGGCGGATGGGTCCGCCTGTAAATCCGGCGCAGCTCGTCCGAGAGCGCCGGCTCGGAGAGCTCCAGCTCGTAGTCCTCGTCGAGCGTGTCGGCGAGCTCGGCGTCGAGCCAGTCGAGGCTCCCATCGTCCAGCTCACCAGGGCCCGGCGTGCCGCGGGCCGGCTTGCGGTCGTCCATCTGTCGCTCCGGAAGTCGTCTCGATGCGGACGGAATCGTCCGTCGGGACAGTCACCGGGATTGTGCGACAGTTCGATGACGAAATCCGCGCGGCGCTCGGTCGCGCGGATTTTTCCGGACCTGCCCGGCGCCCTCACACCCGGGTCGGGTAATTCGGGCTTTCACGCGTGATCGTCACGTCGTGGACGTGGCTCTCGCGCAGGCCGGCGGCCGAGATCTTCACGAACTGCGCCTTGTCGTGCAGCTCCTTCAGGGTGGCGGCCCCGACATAGCCCATGGCGGCGCGCAGCCCGCCGGTGAGCTGGTGCAGAACGGCGCTGGCCGGGCCCTTGTAGGGCACCTGCCCCTCGACGCCCTCGGGCACGAGCTTGAGCGAGTCCTTGATGTCCTGCTGGAAGTAGCGGTCGGCCGAGCCGCGCGCCATGGCGCCGACCGAGCCCATGCCCCGGTAGGTCTTGTAGGAGCGGCCCTGATACAGAAAGACCTCGCCGGGCGTCTCGTCGGTGCCGGCCAGGAGCGAGCCGATCATGGCGCAGTCGGCGCCGGCGGCCAGCGCCTTGGCCAGATCCCCGGAATACTTGATGCCGCCGTCGGCGATCACGGCCACGTGGGCGTCGCGGGCGACCGAGACGGCGTCCATGATGGCGGTGAGCTGCGGCACGCCGACACCGGCGACCACCCGGGTGGTGCAGATCGAGCCCGGGCCGATGCCGACCTTGACGGCGTCGGCGCCCGCGTCGATCAGCGCCTTGGCGCCGTCCGCCGTGGCGACGTTGCCGGCGGCGACCTGAACGGCGTTGGACAGCTTCTTGATGCGGGTCACCTGGTCGAGCACGTGGCGGGAATGGCCGTGCGCCGTGTCGACGACGATCAGGTCGACCCCCGCCGCGATCAGCCGCTCGGTGCGCTCGTAGCCGCTCTCGCCGACCGTGGTGGCGGCGGCGACGCGCAGGCGCCCCTGCGCGTCCTTGCAGGCGTTGGGGTTGGCCACCGCCTTCTCGATGTCCTTGACCGTGATCAGGCCGACGCAGCGGTACTGGTCGTCGACCACCAGCAGCTTCTCGATGCGGAACTGGTGCAGGAGCCGCTTCGCCTCCTGCTGGCTGACGCCCTCGCGCACCGTGACCAGGCGCTCCTTGGTCATCAGCTCGCAGACGCGCTGGTTCGGGTCGTGGGCGAAGCGGACGTCACGGTTGGTGAGGATGCCGACCAGCTTGCCGTCGACCCCGCCCTCGGAGGTGACCACCGGAATGCCGGAGATGCGGTTGTCCGCCATCATGCGGAGCGCCTCGGCGAGCGGCGCGTCCGGGCCGATGGTGAGTGGGTTCACCACCATGCCGCTCTCGAACTTCTTCACCTGCCGCACCTGGGCGGCCTGCATGTCGGGCTCGAAATTGCGGTGGATCACCCCGATGCCGCCGGCCTGGGCCATGGCGATCGCCATGGCGCTCTCGGTGACCGTGTCCATCGCCGAGGCGATGATCGGGATGTTGAGGGCGATCTCGCGGGTGAGCTGGGTGCGGACATCGGCCTGCGACGGCAGCACGTCCGACAGGCCGGGTTGCAGCAGAACGTCGTCGAAGGTGAGGGCCTCGCGGGGAGTACCGTCGGAAAGTCCGGCCATGCCAAGCTCCTGGTCGCCGCAGGGGCCGGGAAAACGCCGACGTCTCCGGTCGAACACGGCCGGTGAGAGACTCGGGCTGCCCCTGTACGGAGTTGGCAAGGGTGGTTAGCACGGGAGTCCCGGAATGGGAAGGCGGAAGGCGGGTGTCGGTCGGTCCCGCGTTCGCTGCCCGCATCGATCGACCGTATCCGCGGGAATACGGCGGCCGCGCCGCTTCGGCAGCTCGTCCGCCTGCCCGCGCGGAAAAAATGCATGCGTCCGCAAGACGATAGTGCCGGGCAGAGCCCGGCACTCCACCGCGCCGAGGCGCAACTCCGGCGATTACGGCCGCCAGCCGGGGGGCGGCGGGCCGTGGCGCTCGATCGCCTCGACGATCTCGCGGTGACGGCGGTTCTCGCGCGTCATGTAGATGCTGATCACGGCGTGTGCCGAAGGAAGCAGCATGAGCACGGGAAGCGTGAAGATCGTCAACACGGTGAGCACGACGCTGACCGCCAGCAGCACCAGGTTGAACAGCGCCGCGAACGGCTGGCCGTTCAGCAGCAGGCCGAGGGGAGGCAGGAAGACCGCCAGGATGTAGATCATCGCCGCTTCGCTCCGGGGCGCGGGGGTGGGGCCGCGCGTCGTGGAATATGTGGGGGTTCGCGTCCCGGGCGCAATCGGGTGCGGCAGGGTGCGCAGGGGCCGGCGGCGGATGTCAATTCCCGCCGCGACGGGTCCGTCACGCGGAACCCCGGGAGCCCCCGCCATCGATATGCTCTATTGTGCCGCCTCCGTGCCGGTGCCGCACCGCCCGGCCCCGTGTCCTGCCCCCGTCTCCTGCCCGCTCCTGCCCCCGTGTCCCACCCATGGCCCTGTCCCGCGAGCGCATCGTCCCCTTCATCGTCGCGGTCGCGCTGTTCATGGAGAACATGGACTCGACCGTCATCGCCACGGCGCTGCCGGCGATCGCGGCCGACATCGGCACCTCGCCGATCGAGCTGAAGCTCGCCATCACGTCCTACCTGCTGGCGCTGGCGATCTTCATCCCGATGAGCGGCTGGATGGCCGACCGCTTCGGCGCGAGGACCATCTTCCGCAGCGCCATCGTGGTGTTCGTCGCCGGCTCGCTCGCCTGCGCCGTGTCGCAGGAGCTGTGGCACTTCGTGCTGGCGCGGTTCCTCCAGGGCATGGGCGGCGCCATGATGAGCCCGGTGGGTCGCCTGGTGCTGATCCGCTCGGTCGACAAGAGCCGGCTGGTCGACGCCATGGCGCTGGTCACCATGCCGGCGCTGATCGGCCCGCTGCTCGGGCCGCCGCTCGGCGGCCTCATCACCACCTATGCGAGCTGGCACTGGATCTTCATCATCAACGTGCCGATCGGCATCATCGGCTTCGCCCTGGTGACGGCCTTCGTCGAGAACGTGAAGAGCGAGGTGCCGGAGCCGTTCGACGGCCCGGGCATGACCCTGGTCGCGCTCGGGATCGGCGGCCTCGCCTTCGGCTCGGCCGTGATCACGGTCGATTTCGTGCCGAAATGGCTGGCCGGTGCGCTGCTCGCCATCGGAGCCGGCACGACTCTCGCCTACGTGCTCTATGCGCGGCGCGCCCCCAACCCGGTGATGGACCTGTCGCTGTTCGCGCTGCCGACGTTTCGGGCCGGCGTCGCCGGCGGCTTCGTGTTCCGGGTCGGCGCCGGCGCGCTGCCGTTCCTGCTGCCGCTGCTGTTGCAGATCGGTTTCGGCATGACGCCCTTCGAATCCGGCATGGTGACGTTCGCCACGGCGTTCGGGGCGATGGTGATGAAGACGCTGGTGCCGCGCATCCTGCGCCGCTTCGGCTTCCGCCTCGCCATGACGATCAACGCGCTTCTGGCCGCCGTGACGATCGGCGCGCCCGCCCTGTTCTCACCCGGCACGCCCGTGTGGGTGATGATCTCGGTGCTGCTGGTCGGCGGGCTCTTTCGCTCGCTGCAGTTCACCAGCGTCAACACCATCGCGTTCGCCGATGTCGAGCCGCGCCGGATGAGCCGGGCGACGTCGCTCGCCAGCGTGTCGCAGCAGCTCTCGGTGTCGACCGGCGTCACCATCGGGGCGCTGGCGCTGGAGTTGTCCATGATGGCCCGCGGCGACGCGGCCCTGACCGCCGCCACCTTCCCGCCGGCCTTCGTCACCATCGCCGTGATCTCGGCCTCGGCGACCCTGCTGTTCGCCATGATGCCGAAGGACGCGGGGGCCGAGATGGCGCAGCGGAAGTGAGACCGCACGCGATTGAACGCGGCCTCTCTGCGCCCTCGTCCTGAGGAGGCTGCGAAGCAGCCGTCTCGAAGGGCGGGGGCGGCCTCGGCCTCGGGGCCACATGGTTCGAGACGCGGCCTG
>NZ_NPEX01000351.1 GCF_003258865.1 Rhodoplanes roseus
CTGATCTTCGGGGGCGCCGCCTCCAACGCCGCCGTGGTCGGCCCGGTGCCGTTCGGCACCCCGTTCACGATCCTGTGCGCCCTCACCCTGGTGAGCCTCGTCGTGGGCCCCTTCGCGGCCGGCGCGACGCTGCGCCAGGGCATGGAGTGAGGGCCTCCTCGGCGCAGTCGTTCCGGGGCGCGGACCGCGGGTTCGCGAACCCGGAATCCAGCCCGGATCTCGGAGCTTGCCGCTGGTCCCGGGTTCGCCGCGGAGCCTGTGCCCGGACGGCGCGAAGCGCCGATCCGGGTGCGGCGCCCCGGAATGACGGGGCCTCCTCGCCGCTCCGTAGAAGTGCCGCATTGCGCGGCCAATGCGTGCGGACTAAGAGACAGCGGACCAAGGGACAGCCATGGCCTGGATCGACCTCGCCAACCCGACCCGCTTCCTGCGTCTCGTCGACCGGGCCCTGCCCTGGCTGACGGCGCTGGCCGTGTTCGCCTTCGCGTTCGCGCTCAACGGCGCGGCCGAGGCGCCGGCCGACTACCAGCAGGGCGCCACCGTCAAGATCATGTTCATCCACGTGCCGGCGGCGTGGCTCGGCATGTTCTGCTGGGGCATGATGACGGTCTCGGCGCTCGGCACGCTGGTGTTCCGCCATCCGCTGGCCGACGTCGCCGCCAAGACCGCAGCCCCGCTCGGCGCCGCCTTCACGTTCGTCTGCCTGGTCACGGGCGCCCTGTGGGGCCGGCCGATGTGGGGCACCTACTGGGTGTGGGACGCGCGCCTCACCTCGGTGCTGGTGATGTTCGTGATGTATCTCGGCCTGCTCGCCCTGTGGCGGACCGTCGAGGACCCGGCCCGGGCCGGCCGGGCCGCCGCGATCCTCACCCTGGTGGGCGCCCTCAACCTGCCGATCATCAAGTTCTCGGTCGACTGGTGGAACACGCTGCACCAGCCGGCCTCGGTGGTGCGGCTCGACGGGCCCACCATCCACCCGTCCATCCTGATCCCGCTGCTCGCCATGACGCTGGCCTTCACGCTGCTGTTCGTCGCGCTCCATCTCGCGGCGATGCGCAACGAGGTGCTGCGCCGGCGGGTGCGGACGCTGCGCCTGCTGCAGGCGCAGGCCGCCCGGGGGGCCTGAGCGCCATGGATCTCGGGCCGCACGCCGTCTTCATCGTCGCGTCCTACGCGGTCACGCTGGTGATCGTCGTGGCCCTGATCGCCTGGGTGTGGATCGACCACCGCCGCCAGTCCCGCCTGCTGGCCGACCTGGAGGCGCGCGGGGTGCGCCGCCGCTCGGCCGAGCCGGCGCCGGCCCGGCCCGCCGACCCGCCCGCGCCCGTCAAGGAGACGGCGGCATGACGGCGGTCTCCTCGGAGACGCGCGGCAGCGGCCGGCGCTGGCTGGTGCTGCTGCCGCTGCTGGTGTTCCTCGGGATCGCCGCGCTGTTCCTCTACCGGCTCGGCGCCGGCGATCCGTCCGCCCTGCCCTCGGCCCTGATCGGCCGGCCGGCGCCCGCCACCGAGCTGCCCGGCATCGCCGGCCTGACGCGGGACGGCAAGCCGGTGCCCGGCCTCGCCGCCGCCGACCTGAAGGGCGGCGTCACGGTGTTCAACGTGTGGGCGTCGTGGTGCGTGCCGTGCCGGGACGAGGCGCCGCTCCTGATGCGGCTCGCCGAGGACAAGCGCATCCGCATCGTCGGCCTCAACTACAAGGACGACCCGACCAACGCGATCCGGTTCCTGGAGCGCTACGGCAATCCCTATGCGGCGACCGGCGCCGACAGCCGCGGCCGCGCCGGCATCGAATGGGGCGTCTACGGCGTCCCCGAGACCTTCGTCCTCGCCCCCGACGGCACCGTCGCCTACAAGCTGGTCGGCCCGATCACGGCCCAGAACCTCGACACCGTGCTGCGGCCCGCCATCGAGAAGGTGCTGGCGAAGGGGTCGTGAGGCGGACTGCGGCCTCGACCTGATCCATCGTGTCCCGGGCGGAGCGCGCCGCGGCAGCGGCGGACGTCTTGCATCCGGCGATGCCTACCCCTGCCCGACCACCAGATCGTCGCGGTGGATGACGGCGGTACGGCCGTGGCTGCCGAGGATCTTCGGGATATCGGCGGAGGAATGGCCGCGCAGGCGCTCGACGTCGGCGGCATCGTAGGCCGAGAGCCCGCGGCCGATCTCGAAGCCGTCCGGCCCGCGCACCACGACCGCGTCACCGCGTGAAAACTCGCCCTCGACCCGGACGATGCCGGCCGGCAGCAGGCTCTTGCCCCGGCGCAGCGCCGCCACGGCGCCGGCGTCGATGATCAGCGTGCCCTTCGGCTCCAGCGAGCCGGCGATCCACTTCTTGCGGGACGTCACCGGATTGCCGGCGGCCAGGAACCAGGTGGCGCGGCCGCGCTCGGCGATGGCGCGCAGCGGATGCTCGACACGGCCCGAGGCGATCACCATGTGGGTGCCGCCCGTGGTGGCGATCTTGCCGGCCTCGATCTTGGTGCGCATGCCGCCCTTGGACAGCTCGGAGGCGGACTCGCCGGCCATGCCCTCGATCTCCGGCGTGATCCGCTCGACCACCGGGATCAGCGTGGCGTTCGGGTCCTGGCCGGGCGGCGCCGTGTAGAGCCCGTCGATGTCGGACAGCAGCACCAGCAGATCGGCGCTGGCCATGGTGGCGACGCGGGCGCCGAGCCGGTCGTTGTCGCCGTAGCGGATCTCGTTGGTGGCGACCGTGTCGTTCTCGTTGATCACCGGCACGGCCCGCCAGTCGAGCAGGCGCGCGATGGTCGAGCGGGCATTGAGATAGCGGCGGCGCTCCTCGGTGTCGCCGAGCGTGACCAGAATCTGCCCCGCCGTGATGCCGTGGCGGCCGAGCGCCTCGGCCCAGATGCGGGCGAGCGCGATCTGGCCGATCGCC
This sequence comes from Rhodoplanes roseus, assembly GCF_003258865.1. Classification (GTDB taxonomy): domain Bacteria; phylum Pseudomonadota; class Alphaproteobacteria; order Rhizobiales; family Xanthobacteraceae; genus Rhodoplanes; species Rhodoplanes roseus. The sequence goes on from NZ_NPEX01000351.1 coordinate 2,902, forward strand.
GCGGCGGCCTGGCTGTCCTCCAGCGCCAACGGCCCGCGCGGCAGCTTGAGCAGCGAGCGGCCGAGCGCGATGGCGCCGGACGACACCACCAGCACGTCGCGACCGTCGCGGTGCAGGCCGGCGATGTCGTCGACCAGCGAGGCGAGCCACGCCTCCTTCACGCATCCGGCCTCCTGGTCGACCAGGAGAGACGAGCCGACCTTCACGACGATGCGGCCGAAATCGGTCAGGGCGGGCAGGGTGCCGGACATGGGGTGGCCAGACGCAACGGGGCTTCGACGGTTTCGGGTGGCGGACGAGGGCATGGCGTCCTGCCATCCCATACCCGGACGGGGTTTGGCAATCGAGCCGATCGGCAGATCCGGCCTGCCGATCGCGGCGGTGCCGGCCGGATCGCCGCCGGTGCCGCGATGCAGGCTTCAAGAAGTCGGAAACCGAGTTGCGGCACCGGGGTTTACACCATGAGGGTGGCCCCCGGATGCCTCTGCGGGCCGTCGAACCAAAAGGAGAATCGCCCCGTGCCCGTGACCTCCATGGTCCATGTCGGAACCTCGGGCTGGAGCTACGACGGTTGGCGCGGCGTGTTCTTTCCGAACGATCTGCCCAAGCGGAAATGGCTCGCCTGGTACGGCGGCCGCTTCAACTCCACCGAGATCAACGGCTCCTTCTACCGCACGCCCCCATTGGGCGCCGTGTCGGCGTGGCGCGACCAGACTCCCGAAGGCTTCGTCTTCTCCTGGAAGGCGTCGCGCTTCATCACCCATTGGAAGCGGCTGTCGCCCCGCACGGCCGACAGCCTCAAGCTGATGGAGACACGGCTCGAGATGCTCGGCCCCAAGGCCGGGCCGGTGCTGTTCCAGCTGCCGGCGCGCTTCATCATCGACCGCGAGCGCCTGCAGATCTTCCTCGATCTGCTGCCGCCCGGCCGCCCCTATGTTCTGGAGGTACGCGACTCGTCCTGGTTCGAGGACGAGGTCTTCGAGCTGCTGCGCAAGTACGGCGTGGCGCTGTGCCTGTCCGACCATCGGGACGCCCGCGCCCCGTGGGAGCTGACGGCGCGCCATGTCTATGTGCGAGGGCACGGGCCGGAGGGCGACTATCGCGATCGCTATCCGGAGGCGACGCTGCGCGAATGGGCCGACCACATCCGCACCTGGCGGCAGCAGATGCGCGACGTCTACGTCTATTTCGACAACGACCAGAAGAGCGCGGCACCGCACGACGCGCGGCGCCTGCTGGAGATTCTGGAGGAGAGCTGACGTCGCCGAGCCGCCGGCCGACGCCCTGTCGGGGACGCCATGTCGGTGGCGCCAGCACGCTTCGGTCAGCGACCGCGGCCGACGCCGCGATCGGCGATCCGCCGCAGCAGGCCCCTGACGCCGCGCTCGCTCAGGAAGCCCGGCAGCGCGGCGAGCCGCGCCGGCAGCCGCGCGATATCGCGCAGATAGAGGGTCAGGCCCTTGCGGAACTGGCGGCGCCGGATCAGCCGCTTCAGGATGCGGGCCGCGTCCTCGCCCACCGCCTCGCGATACAGCCCCTCGGGCCGCACCGGAGCGAAGTGGAAGCGGCGGCGGATGCGCTCCAGGCTGGCCGGCAGCGCGGCCAGCGCGCTGTGGGTCGGATCGTCGTCGCGCCTGCGGTACTCGGCGGTGAGCCGCCAGGTCGGCGCGAAGTGACCCACGCAGGCGAAGCGGAGCAGCAGATAATAGTCTTCGCCGACGACGAACTCCGGATCGTCGCCGATGCTCGGCAACAGCCGGGCGCGCGCCACCCAGGCATGCGACGCGATCGTGTTGGCGACGCGGAACCGGATCGGCTCGAAATGGGCGAACCACAGGAGGGAGCGGGCGGACCGCGACTCGTCGACCTCGACGGTCCCGGAATAGGCGAGATCGACATTGGGATAGGCCGACAGGGTCGCGAGGCCGGCGGCCAGATGATTGGGCATCAGCGTGTCGTCGTCGTCCAGCACGGCGAAGAACGGCGTGTCGACGGCGGCGAGCCCGTTCCACAACGCGGTGCTGCGGCAGCCCGTGTCGGGCGAGTCGATCACCCGGATGAGCAGCCGCGACGCGGCGCGACGCGCCACGAAGCTGCGGATCGACTCGGCGTCGCGCCAGGCCACCACCAGCGCCCGGACGGCGGCGTGGCTCTGCTGCTCCAGCGAGACGAGGGCGCGGTCGAGCAGCGCGAGATCGCGGCCGCCGCTGCGCAGGATGCAGGTCACGACCTGGTCCGCCATGGCGGGCGGCGGCGCCCACGCGGCCCGCACGGCCGCGCC
>NZ_NPEX01000352.1 GCF_003258865.1 Rhodoplanes roseus
TCGACCTCGGCATCGCCGAGGACGCCTTGGTGATCCGCCCGCGGATGGAGGTCACGGTGACGCGACTGGCGCCCGGCGCGGCCGTCTTCCTGGCGGCATTGCGCGACGGCACGACGATCGCCGACGCGGCCGCCGCCGCCTTCGCCGACGACGACGGCTTCGACCCCACCGCGGCGCTCGCCCTGCTCATCGGCAGCGGCCTCGCCACGTCCCTCAGCTTCGCCCCGGAGGCCTCGCCATGACCGACGCCACGCTTCACCGTCCCGCCGCCTCGCCGGGCGTCGCCGCCGTACGGACGATCACGACCGCGCTGGAGCGCATCCCGTATTCGCTGGTGGCGCTGGTCGCGCGGCTGTCGATCGCCGGCGTGTTCTGGCGCTCCGGCCAGACCAAGCTCGACGGCTGGCGGCTCTCCGACACGGCCGTCGAGCTGTTCCGCGACGAGTACCGTCTGCCGCTGGTCGACCCCGCTCTCGCGGCCGGCGCCGCGGCGATCGCCGAGCACCTGTTCCCGGTGCTGCTGGTGCTCGGCCTGGCGACACGGTTTTCTGCCCTCGCGCTGCTGATCATGACGCTGGTGATCGAGATCCTGGTCTATCCTGACGCCTGGCCGACCCACGGCACCTGGGCCGCCTGCCTGCTGATCCTGACGACCCGCGGCGCCGGCGTGGTGTCGCTGGATCATCTGCTGGGACGGCGGTTCGAACTGGGCACGTCGGCGTGACACTCGATCTCGTGCCCCGGACAAGGCACGTCGGGCCGCAGGTCCGATGTGCCGCAGAGCCGGGGCCCAGGGGCGGCACGGACGATTGCTCGACAGGATTTCGGGAGCACCTCGTCCGATCGCCCTGGGTCCCGGCTCGCGGTGCATTGCACCGCGTCCGGGACACGGACCGAGGATTGGGGCTGCAGGCGGCGACCTGATCAGTTCAGCTCGATCTTCGCGGCCGTCACGGCGCGCTTCATGCGGTCGAGGTCGCGGCGGATCTCGGCGGCGAACTCCTGCGGCGCGTTGCCGATCAGCACGGCCTGCTGGGCGATCAGGCGCGAGCGCACCTCCTCGCGGGCGAGCGCCTTCACGGTCGCGGCGTTGAGCTTCGCGACGATGGCGGGCGGCGTCTTCTCCGGCACGACGAGGCCGAAGAACGCCATCCAGTTCACGTCGTCGAGGCCGACCTCGGCGAAGGTCGGCACGTCGGGCAGCGCCGGCACGCGGTCGGGGCCCGACACGGCCAGCGCCCGCAGCTTGCCGGCCTGCACCATCGGCAGGGTCGAGGGCAGATTGTCGAACAGCACCTGCACCTGGCCGGCCACCGCGTCGTTGAGGGCCGGCCCGATGCCGCGATACGGCACGTGCACCAGATCCGTGCCGCTGCCGAGCTTGAACTGCTCGCCCATCAGGTGGCTGACCGAGCCGATGCCGGCCGAGGCGTAGGAGAGCCTGCCGGGCTCCGCCTTCGCCAGGGCGATGAAGGCCTTCATGTCGGCGGCCTTCACGTCGGCGTTGATCGACATGATGTTGGGCACGGCGGCGATGTTGGACACCGGAATCAGGTTGACGAGCACGTCGTAGCCGAGGGTCTTGTAGGCGGCCGGGTTGATGGCGAGCGTCGAGGCCGTGCCCATGCCGATCGTGTAGCCGTCGGGCTGCGCCTTGACGATGGCGGCCGTGCCGATCGTGCCGCCGGCGCCGCCGCGATTGTCGACCAGCACGGGCTGGCCGAGCTCCTGGCGCAGCCCCTCGGCGACGACGCGGGCGATCACGTCGGTCGAGCCGCCGGCCGCGAACGGGACGATCATGGTGATGGGACGGGAGGGCCACTGGTCCTCGGCCCACAGGGCGGAGGCCGGCAGGAACGCGGCGGCGAGCCCCGAGACGACGAGGCGGCGCGAGACGGGCAGGGTCGGCATGGGAGATCCTTCACTGGATTGCGGACGAGGCCGGCCCGGTTCCGTCCTCGCCCCGCCGCGAATGCGGCCGAGCGTTTCGGTATCAAAGCGCCTTTTCGGGCCGGAAACCATCCCCTCGCGGCGGCGTCCACCGGACGGTTGCGCCCCGCGGGCGCCGGCAGTAGGTGAGGCTGCCGACCATGAGGGTGTCCGATGCCGCTCCTTTCATCGCCGCAGGGCCGAGATCTCTTCCGCAGGCTGCGGCGCGGCGCCGTGGCGCTGGCCGTGCCGCTCTGGCTCGCCGGCCTCGCCGGCCCGGTCGCGGCCGAGCCCGCCGCGCTGGCGCCGGCCCGGAAGGCCTGGTCGGTGGAGGGCGACTTCGCCCGCAAGGCGGCGGACGAGACGCCGCGCACGCAAGCCCGCATGAACCTCTCGGGTGCCGCCTGCGCACCGACGCGGCCACGCCTCGCGTCGTGCCTGATCGTCAACGACGAGAAGAAGTACGCGCAGTTCTTTTCCATCCACGACCGGACGCTGACGCCCGGCGCGTTGATCCGGCTCACGGCCAAGGAGGTGAAGGGCGATCCCGACGCCGAAGGCGCCGCCTTCGCGGACGGCTTCTTCTACGTGGTCGGCTCGCACGGTCGCCCGCGCCACGGCGACGGCGAGGGGCGCTCGCGCTTCGTGGTGATGCGCTTCCCGGTCGACGCCCGCGGCCGCCCGGCCTTCGCGGTCTCCGAGGAGGAGCCGACCGGCGTCGCGGTGTCGGCCCGGCTCGGCGAGGCGATGCGCGACGCCGACGGCATCGCCCCGTTCTACGACCAGCCGCTCGACCACGACGGCGTCAACATCGAGGGGATCGCGGTGAAGGACGGGCGGATGCATCTCGGCTTCCGCGGGCCGTCGGTGGACGGGCAAGGCTTCATCCTGAGCGTCGACGCCGATGCCGTGTTCACGGCCGACAAGCCGCTCGCCCCCAAGGTGACGCGCCTCGCGCTCGGGCCGACCACCGGCATCCGCGACCTCGCCGCCGTACGGGACGGTCTGATCGTGCTGTCCGGCCCGGTCAACGACCAGGCCGTGCAGCCTGCACTGTGGCACTGGAACGAGGCCACCGGCGCCCTCGTCCCGCTCGGCACCTTGACGCCGCCGAAAGGCCTGCCCGAGGACGCCAAGGCCGAGACCGTGCTGGTGCTGCGCGACGCGCCCGACAAGCCGCTGCGCCTGCTGATCCTCTACGACGGCGCCGAGAACGGGGCACCGACGGAGTACCGGGTGCGGCGGTGAGGCATGGCGCTTCCCGATCGGCAACAGCCGGTCGAGACACCAACAGGGCCGAACTCCCCCAAGCCGGAGGCCGTCGCCCTTCGAGGCTCGCCTCCGGCGAGCGCCTCAGGGTGACGGATTGGTGTCGGCGCACAACGACGACGGGCAGCGGCGCCAGCCCCGCCCTATCCCAGGTTCAGCTCCTTGAAGAAGTCGTTCCCCTTGTCGTCGACGACGATGAAGGCGGGGAAGTCCTCGACCTCGATGCGCCAGATGGCTTCCATGCCGAGCTCGGGATATTCCAGCACCTCGACCTTCTTGATGCAGTACTCGGCCAGGTTGGCGGCGGCGCCGCCGATCGAGGCGAGATAGAAGCCGCCGTACTTCTGGCAGGCCTCGCGCACCACCGGCGAGCGGTTGCCCTTGGCGACCGTGATCAGCGAGCCGCCGGCCGCCTGGAAATCGGCGACGAACGAGTCCATGCGGCCCGCCGTGGTCGGGCCGAAGGCGCCCGAGGCGTAGCCTTCCGGCGTCTTGGCGGGGCCGGCGTAATAGATCGGATGGTTCTTGATGTAGTCGGGCACGCCCTGGCCGCTCTCCAGCCGCTCGCGCAGCTTGGCGTGGGCGAGATCGCGGGCGACGATCATCGGCCCCGACAGCTTGCACAGCGTCTTGATCGGATGCTTGGTCAGCTCGGCCAGGATCTCCGGCATCGGCTTGTTCAGGTCGATATGCACGACCTTGCCGCCCAGCTTGTGGAGGTCGATGTCCGGCATGTACTGGGCCGGGTTGTGCTCCAGCTCCTCGAGGAACACGCCCTCGGGCGTGATCTTGCCGACCGCCTGGCGATCGGCCGAGCACGACACGCCGATGCCGATCGGCAGCGAGGCGCCGTGGCGCGGCAGCCGGATCACCCGCACGTCGTGGCAGAAGTATTTTCCGCCGAACTGCGCGCCGACGCCGAGATCCTGGGTGAGCTTGTGGATCTCGGCTTCCATGTCGAGGTCGCGGAACGCGTGGCCGTCCTCGGAGCCCTCGGTCGGCAGCCCGTCCAGATATTTTACCGACGCGAGCTTGACCGTCTTCATCGTGAGCTCCGCGGACGTGCCGCCGATCACGATGGCCAGGTGATAGGGCGGGCAGGCGGCGGTGCCGAGCGACAGGATCTTGTCCTTCAGGAACGCGATCATGCGGTCGTGGGTGAGGATCGAGGGCGTGCCCTGGTAGAGATAGGACTTGTTGGCCGAGCCGCCGCCCTTGGCGATGAACAGGAACTTGTAGGCGAGCTCGTCGCCGTGGGTGTCGGCCGCGATCTCGATCTGGGCCGGCAGGTTGTTGCGCGTGTTCTTCTCCTCGAACATCGAGACCGGCGCGAGCTGCGAGTAGCGCAGGTTCTTCTTCAGGTAGGCGTCGCGCGCGCCCTCGGCGAGCGCCGCCTCGTCGTCGCCCTCGGTCCAGACTCGGCGCCCCTTCTTCCCACTGATGATCACCGTGCCGGTGTCCTGGCACATCGGCAGCACGCCGCCGGCCGCGATGTTGGCGTTCTTGAGGAAGTCGAAGGCGACGAACTTGTCGTTCGCGGAGGCCTCCGGGTCGTCCAGGATGGCGCGGAGCTGCTTGAGGTGCGCCGGGCGCAGCAGGTGGCTGATGTCGCCATAGGCGGCCTCGGCCAGCGCCTTGAGGGCGCTCGGCTCGACGACGAGGAAGTCGCGCCCGAACGCCTTCTCCACCCGGACGCCGTCCGCCGTGATCTTGCGGTAGGTGGTGGTGTCCTTGGCCGTCGGGAACAGGCTGGTGTGCTTGAAGGGCGGAAGGATTTGGGCGGGCGCGTTCATGGCAAGGGATCCTGATCCTGGCTCGTTCCGCGGGGATGGCCGCTTATAGAACGATTACAGGATTTGGGGGAGCCCGGCCGGCGGATGGGGCCCATGCCGGGCCGCAAACCGGGGGCGGCACGCCGAACCCGTCATTCCGGGGCGCGCGGACCGCGCGA
>NZ_NPEX01000353.1:0-3932 GCF_003258865.1 Rhodoplanes roseus
GCTCTTCCGATCTTGGCCGCCGCGCCGCCGGACGGCGCGCGCGAGTCCGCGCTGCGGGAGCGCGGTCCGGGACAGACCTCCACGGCGCTGCTCGAACGGATGCCGGTCGGCGTTTTGGTGTATCGCTTCGACGCGCTGATCTACGCCAACCGCACCTTCCTGGAGACCACCGGATACCCTGATCTGGCAGCGCTTTCGGCCGCGGGCGGCCTCGACAGCCTGTTCGTCGCCGGCGACGCCGATCTCGCCACGACCCCCGATCCGCACGGCCAGCCGCTGGCGATCCTGACCCGGCGCGGCGACCGCAAGCCCGTCGCGGCGCGCCTGTTCGCGGTGCCGTGGAGCGGCGAGAACGCCTTCGCCCTGGTGCTCGCGCCGGCCGGCGAGGAGCGCAGCAAGGCCGGTGACCTCGCGCTGCGCCGCGCCGAGACGACCATCCGCGAGCTGCAGGCGCTGCTCGACACCGCCTTCGACGGCGTCGTCGTGCTGTCCCGCGACGGCCGCATCGTCTCGGCCAACCAGAGCGCCGAGGTTCTGTTCGGCGTCGCCCCCGGCGCCCTCGCCGACGTTCCGTTCGACCAGCTCTTCGCGCCCGAAAGCCGCGAGGCGGTGCAGGAGGGGCTGTCGCGGGTCCGCAAAGGCGGCCGGCTGGCCCTCGATTCCGGCCGCGAGGTCAAGGGCTTAGTCCGCCAGGGCGGGGCCGTTCCGCTGTTCATGACGCTCGGCCCGATGGTCGACGGCAGCGACCGCCTGTGCGCCGTGTTTCGCGACCTGACCGGGACCCGGGCGCCGGTACGCGCCACGACGGTGCGGGAAGCGGCGGAACGCGCCGCCGTTGCCTCGGGTGACGGCGACGCCGCCGTCGACACGACCTCCGGCCTGATGGCCAAGCTCGGGCACGGCCTGCGCACGCCGCTCACCGCCGTGATGGGCTTCGCCGACCTGATGCTGGAGGAGCGCTACGGCCCGGTCGGCAACGAGCGCTATCGCGAGTATCTGCGCGACGTCCGCAATGCCGCCCAGCAGATGGCGTCGCTGCTCGACGACACCCTCAACCTGTCGCAGGCCGAGTGCGGCACGCTCGAGCTGACCTTCGTCTCGGTCGATCTCAACGAGATCGTCCAGGCGGCCGTCAAGACCATGCAGCCGCAAGCCAATCGCGAGCGCATCATCATCCGCTCGTCGATGGCGCCGCGGGTGCCGCCGATCGTCGCCGACATGCGCTCGCTGCACCAGATCATCCTGAACTTGCTCGGCAACGCCATCCGGCTCAGCGGCCCCGGCGGGCAGGTCATCGTGTCCACAGGCCAGAACCAGCAGGGCCATGTGGTGCTGCGGGTGCGCGACACCGGCACCGGCATGAGCCACAAGGATCTGGAGACGGCGCTGCAGCCGTTCGCGCGGGCCGACACGGCGCCCCCGGCCGGCAATGGCCTCGGCCTGCCGCTCACCAAGGCGCTGGCCGAGGCGAACCGCGGCACCTTCGCGATCACCAGCCGGGTCAACGACGGCACGCTCGTCGAGGTCACGTTCCCGCGACCGAAGATTCCGGCCGAGTAGGCGCGCCTTTCTCGCTCCGGATCTTTCCTGTCATACTGGCGTTATGCTTCGAGCCGCGGCCGTGAGGCCGCGTGACTGCGCCGTTCCGCGACACCCCCGCGCGGCCCGGTCCGCGACGGGGCCGTCGTTCGGTTCGGCCGGCTCGATCGTGCGCCGGGGGCGATCGGAGGTCGGCGATGCGCGGCATCTGGATGCGCGACACCTGCATGCGCGACACCCTGCGGGCCGTGCTCGCGGCCGCGGCCCTGGCCCTCGGCATGGTCGCCCCGTCCCAGGTCCGCGCCGAGGAGGTCGATCTTCTGCTCGCGCTCGCCGCCGACGTGTCGCGCAGCGTCGACAGCCAAAAGTTCCAGCTCCAGCGCGACGGCTACGCCGCCGCCCTTCAGGATCCGCGGGTCGTCGCCGCCATCACGGGCGGGACGCTCGGCCGCATCGCGGTCTCCTATATCGAGTGGTCGGGCGCCGGAAACCAGAAGGTCGTCATCGACTGGACAGTGGTGCGCGATGCCGACAGCGCCGGCAAGTTCGCGACGCAGTTGCTGGAGAGCTCGCGCGCCTTCGCCGACCGCACCTCGATCTCGGGCGGCATCGATTTCGCCGCCGTGCAGTTCGAGCGCGCGCCGATGACGGCGCGGCGACGGACCATCGACGTGTCGGGCGACGGCACCAACAATTCGGGACGCGACGTCACGGCGGCGCGCGACGAGGCGGTGGCCAAGGGCATCTCCATCAACGGTTTGGTGATCCTGACCGAGCAGCCGCTGTCGTGGAACGCCGAGCACACCAATCCGGCCGGCGGGCTCGAAGCCTATTTTCGCAACAACGTCATCGGGGGGCCGGGCGCCTTCGTGCTCACGGCGCAGGATTTCAACGCCTTCGGCCAGGCGATGATCAGCAAGCTGGTCGCCGAGATCGCCGCCGCTTCGCCGCCGTCCCGCGCGGCCGCGGTCGTGGCGCCTCGTCCCGATGCGAGCCGAGACTGAGTAGGTCGGCGGCGTAGTGCCGGCATGATCCGCGGCCTGGCGTCGCAGCACCGGCGTCGCGCCCGGACGCGACGCACGCGCTGCCCGCTCGGCCGCCGAGGCGCTCTGACAAATTTCCCTCGCGCTTCGAACGCTTCCAATCTCGGAACTCTTCCAAGTTGTTGACCTTCGGCCGGAATTCTTGACGCTTGCGGGCCAGCTCCCGTACCTGTGGCGGGGTCGCCGACACGTGCCCGCGCCCCCCGTCCCACAGGAGCCGTTCATGCCGACGAGCCCGCTCTCCTCGCGTCCCGCCCGCCTTCTCGCAACCGTCGCCCTGCTCGCCGCGGCGCCGACGGCCGCCCTGGCGCAGGCCGGCGAGGTCAATGTCTACACCTATCGCGAGGCGAAGCTCGTCGCGCCGCTGTTCGAGGCTTTCACCAAGGACACGGGCATCAAGGTCAACACGATCTCGGCGAGCAGCGGCCTCGAGCAGCGCATCGCCACCGAAGGCGCCAACAGCCCGGCCGACGTGCTGCTGACCGTCGACATCGGCCGCATCAAGGATGCGATCGATCTCGGCGTCGCCCAGCCGATCAAGTCCACCGTGGTCGAGACCGTGGTGCCGGCGCAGTACCGTGATCCGGGCGGCCTCTGGTCGGCGATCTCGGTGCGGGCCCGTGTCGTCTACGCCTCCAAGGACCGCGTGCCTCAGAACGAGATCACCTACGAGGACCTCGCCGATCCGAAGTGGAAGGGGCGCATCTGCATCCGTTCCGGCCAGCACATCTACAACAACGCCCTGTTCGCGGCCTACATCGCCCATCACGGCGAGGCCAAGGGCGAGGAGTGGCTGAAGGGCCTCAAGGCGAACCTCGCCCAGAAGCCCTCGGGCGGCGACCGCGAGGTGGCGCGCGACATCGCCGCCGGCAAGTGCGACATCGGCGTCGGCAATACCTACTACTGGGCGCTGATGAACGACCGCGAAGCCGACAAGAAGGCGTGGGCCGACGCCACCAAGGTGATCCTTCCGACCTTCAAGGACGGCGGGACGCACATGAACGTGTCCGCCGTCGTGCTCGCGAAGAACGCACCCAACAGGGCGAACGGCGTCAAGCTGATCGAATGGCTGCTCGGCGACACGGCCCAGCATCTTTATGCCGACGTCAATTACGAGTACCCGATCAAGGCCGGGATCAAGATCAATCCGACCATCGCGGGCTACGGCGAGCTGACCGCCGACAAGCTGCCGATCGTGACCATCGCCGAGAACAAGAAGAAGGCGGCGACCCTGGTCGACAAGGTGGGCTTCGACAACTGAGCAGTTTCGGCACGGTGCGCCCTTCACCTCCCCCTGGAGGGGGGAGGTCGGCGGACGAAGTCCGCCGGGAGGGGGTGACGGCGCCGGCT
>NZ_NPEX01000353.1:3942-5149 GCF_003258865.1 Rhodoplanes roseus
GCGAAGCCTGCGTTCGCGGCTTCACCCCACCCCGACAGCCTGCGGCTGTCGACCCTCCCCCTCCAGGGGAGGGTGAACGTGCCTCACCCATTCGTTTTGCCATCCGCCTGCGTCCCCGCCATCCGCTCGCCTGGAGCGCACTCGTCGCCGTCGCGGCGCTGGTGCTGACACCGATCGCCAGCCTGCTCGCCATCGGCTGGCGCGGCGATCCCGAGCTGTGGCCGCATCTCGCCGCCTATGTGCTGCCCGACGCGCTGGTGACGACCCTGATGCTGCTCGCCGGCATCGCGGCGCTCACCACGCTGATCGGCGTCGGCACGGCGTGGCTCGTCGCGGTCCACGACTTTCCGGGTCGCCGTTTCGTCGTCTGGCTGCTGCCGCTGCCGCTCGCCTTCCCGACCTATATCGTCGCCTATGTCTATGCCGACACGCTCGACACGCTCGGGCCCGTGCAGACGGGCCTGCGATGGCTGGTCGGCATCGACCGCCCGTCCGGCTCGATGCTTCCCGAAATGCGCTCGCTCGGCGGCGCCGTCGTAGTGATGAGCCTCGTGCTCTACCCCTATGTCTATCTCGCCATGCGGGCGATGCTGCAGGCCCGCAGCGCCGTCCTGGTCGAGGCGGCGCGGCTGCTCGGCGCCGGCGCCTGGCGCATCGCCCGCGACATCACGCTGCCGATGGCGCGGCCGGCGCTCGCCGCCGGGCTGGCGCTGGTGCTGATGGAGTCGCTCAACGACATCGGCGCGACCGAGTATCTCGGCGTCCGGACCCTCACGCTCGCCGTGTTCACCACCTGGCTCAACCGCGGCAGCCTCGCCGGCGCCGCCCAGATCGCCTGCGTGATGCTGCTCGCGGTGGCCGCCCTGATCGTGCTGGAGCGGCATGCCCGCCGCGGCCGCAGCGTCGCGCCGAGCAGCACCGATTCGCGCGACTGCCGGCGCATCCCTCTCACCGGCATGTCCGGGGCGCTCGCGCTCGCCGCCTGCCTGCTGCCGGTCGTTCTCGGCTTCGCGGTGCCCTTCGTGTTCCTGCTGCGCGAGGTGATGGTCCGCGGCCTGCTGGTCGGCTTCGATCCCGATCTCGTCCGCCACGTCGGCTCGACCGTGACGCTGGCAGCCGCCGCGACGGTGCTGACGCTCGCGCTCGGCTTCGGCGTCGCCTTCGCGGTCCGCCTGGTCCGCCGGCCGGCAGCCGGCGGGCTGCTCGG
>NZ_NPEX01000354.1 GCF_003258865.1 Rhodoplanes roseus
CGTCGCCCCCGCGGGAGCCGCCGCCTGGGCGTCGGGCCGACGCGCGGTGCCGCCGCGATGATGGCGCTTCGGGTCGCGTCGCTCCTCGTGCGGCCGGCCAGGGCGCCAGATCTCGATGAACTGCGGCTCCTCGGCCGCAGGCGCGGCCGGGGCGGCGCCGGCCTCGGCGGACGCCTCGACGTCTGCGGTCGAGACCTCGCCGGTCTCCGGCGCCGTCTCGGCGGAGGCGTCCTCGGCCGGGGCGGAGGCTTCGGCCGGGGCGGAGGCTTCGGCGACCGGCTCGCCGGCGTCGTCCGACGCTGCCGCGTCCACCGCAGTCTCGTCGGCGGAAGCCGCGTCGGCCGCCGGCTCGTCGACCGCCGGTTCCTCGTCGACCGCAGGGTCCTCGACGGACACGTCCTCGGGCACTTCGGGCTCGGGCGCGATCGGCACCTCGTCGGCGCTCGTGGCGGCCACGGGCTCCTCGGCGTCCGGCGCCAGGGACGCCTCGATGGCCGGTGCCTCGATCGTGTCCGCGGACACCTCGGCCGTCTCGGCATCGGCAGCCAGGGCCTCGGCCGCCGCCGTCTCGGTCTCGACGGTCGCGGTCTCGACGACCGCGGTTTCGGTCCCGGTTTCGGCCGGCTTGGCCGCGGCCGGAGCCTCGGCCGGCTTCGGACGCCGCTCGAGACGGTAGCCCAGCGCCTTCAGGATCGAGGCGAGGTCCTCACCGGACGAGCCGGTGAGCGAGGTCATGGCCTGCGTCACCGTGAAGCCGGACCCGTCGAAGGCGCCGGCCGGCTTGTCGCCGGGGGCGTTCGGGCGCCAGCTCAGCGCCGGCCGGATCAGGTCGGCGAGCCGCTCCAGGATGTCGACCCGCACGGCGCGCTCGCCGCACACCCGGTAGCCGATGGTGCGGTAGAGGGTGCGCGGAACCGCCTTGTCGACCGCGAAGGAGGTGCGGCCCGAGGCGGCGAGGCGCTGCAGGTCGTCCAGCCCGGAGGTGTCGACCTCGCCGTGCTTGAGCGCCCACAGCTCGGCGGCGAGCGCCCGCGGCGCCGGCTTCAGCAGCGCCGGGACATAGACGTGATAGGCGCCGAACCGGACGCCGTGCTTGCGCAGCGTGGCGCGCTGCGCCTGGTCCAGGCCCTTGAGCTCCTCGGCGATCTTGAAGCGCTCCAGCACGCCGAGCGCCTCGACGAGCTGGAACGCGATGCCGCGGCCGATTCCGGTGATGTCCTCGGCGGCGCCGAGCACGAACAGCGGGGCGAGGATCCGCTCGATATGGGTGCGGGTCCACAGGTCGAGCCGCGTCTGCACGTGCTCGTGCGACGCCCCGGTGAGGTGCTCGTCGGCGAGGATCTTCACCCGCGGGCGCAGGATGTTGTCGCCCGGCAGGAGCTTCGCCACCGGCTCGCCCATCCAGCGGATCAGCCCGTTGGAGGCCAGCACGAACTGCGAGTCCGGTGCGTGGGAGAGGCGCCCGGCGCGGGCGTCGATCTCGCCGGCCAGCGCCTTCTGGGCCGCCGCCGACAGCGCCTTGCTGTCGGTGCCGCCGGTGGTCGCCTCCGGTGCGAAGCGGAAGCCGTCGAGCCGGCCGATGACGTGCCCTTCGACGACGACTTCGCCCGTCTTGGTGATCTCTGTTTCCAACATCGCATTCTCTCGCAGGCGCCGCATCAGCACGCTGGTGCGACGGTCGATGAATCGCTCGGCCAGCCGTTCGTGCAAGGCGTCCGAGAGCTTGTCCTCGATGGCACGGGTGACGCCCTGCCAGTGCTCGGGATCGCCGAGCCAGTCCGGACGATTGGCGACGAAGGTCCAGGTCCGGATGTGCGCAATACGGTTAGACAGGGTATCGATACCGCCCTCGGTGTGATCCGCAAGAGCGACCTGCCGAGAAAACCAGTCGACCGGTATCGTACCCTCGCGGCCCAGAAAACCAAAGAGGGTGACGACCATCTCGGCATGGGCCGCCGGAGAGATCTTGCGATAGTCCGGCACCTGGCAGACGTCCCACAGCCGCGCGATGTCGGCGCGCCCTCGCGCCAGCTCCCGCACCGTGTCGTCGCGCATGGCGTGCTCGAGCACCAGGATGTCCTCGGCGACCGGCGCGCGGGTCAGGCCCGGCAGGGTCGGCGTCACGGCCAGCGAGGCGGACAGCGCCCCCAGCGAGGAGAAGTCGAGATCCGTGTTGCGCCATTGCAGGACCTTCACGGACTCGAAGGCGTGGCTCTCCAGCGCCTGGACGAGCTCCTGCTCGAAGGGCGGGCAGCGGCCGGTGGTGCCGAAGGTGCCGTCTCGTTGGGCGCGGCCGGCGCGGCCGGCGATCTGGCCGAGCTCCCCCGGGTTGAGCCGGCGATACTGGTAGCCGTCGAACTTGCGGTCGGACGCGAAGGCGACGTGGTCGACGTCGAGATTGAGGCCCATGCCGATCGCGTCGGTGGCGACCAGGTAGTCGACGTCGCCGGACTGGTAGAGAGCCACCTGGGCGTTACGGGTGCGCGGGCTGAGGCCGCCCAGAACCACGGCGGCACCGCCGCGCTGGCGGCGGATCAGCTCGGCGATCGCGTAGACCTCCTCGGCCGAGAAGGCGACGATGGCGGTGCGCCGCGGCTGTCGCGACAGCTTCTTCTCGCCCGCGAAGGTGAGCTGGGAGAGACGCGGCCGCGAGATCACGTTGGCGCCCGGCAGCAGCTTCTCGACCATCCCCCGCATGGTCGCGGCGCCCAGCACGAGGGTCTCCTCGCGCCCGCGGCGGTTGAGGATGCGGTCGGTGAACACGTGGCCGCGATCGAGATCGGCGCCGAGCTGGACCTCGTCGACCGCCACGAAGGCGACGTCGAGATCGCGCGGCATCGCCTCCACGGTCGAGACCCAGAAGCGCGGATGGGCCGGCTTGATCTTCTCCTCGCCGGTGATCAGCGCGACCGCGTCCGGCCCGACCCGGTCGACGATCTTGTTGTAGACCTCGCGCGCCAGCAGCCGCAGCGGCAGGCCGATCAGGCCCGACGAATGGCCGAGCATGCGCTCGATGGCGAGATGCGTCTTGCCCGTGTTGGTCGGCCCGAGCACGGCGGTGACGCCGGCCCCGCGGGGGCGGGCGTCGCGAACGGTAGGGGACGAGAAACTGATGGGCATCGCGTATCTGACTGATTGTGCCGCCGTCAGGACGGACGACGGCACGAGCAAAGGGATGTCGTTCCGGAGACGACGGCGCGAGGCGAGACCTCGAAAGACGGCAGTCTGTCGGACGTCATGTCCGGGTCCGTTCCTGTCCGGGCGCGCAGTTCCGGGCGTCGTGCCGGCGCCCGCCGCGACCCCGCGGGCGACCTGCGAGTCCCGTGACGCCGCCGTCCTGCCACCGAGGAGCGTGCACCGGCCGCACTCTCTTAGCCGCTTTCGCGGTCGCACCCAAGCCCGGCCTCGCCGCAGGCGCGGCCCCGAGGGCCGATCGCACGCGGCGGCCTGTCCCGGAATGCGACGCCGGCCTCGCGGTTCGGGACCGCCTGTTAAGCGATTGGAACGACTCCCGAACGAATCGCGCCCGAATCGCTGACTCGCTCCGAGTCGAGATTCGTTCTCTCCCACATCTCGGGCCGGCGTGCGCCCCGCCACCACATCGTGTACGCCGCCGCGGACGCGATGGCGGCGCTGCCGCCGCGTTCGTTAACGGGGCGAGCACGAGCGGGTTCGAAGGGGTCAGGGGATGCGGGCGCTGGTCGGGGTCGGCCGGGTCGAGCTCGGAAGCGAGACGAACTGGGTCGCCTCCAGCACGCCGAGACCGAACGTCGTCGGTACGATGATCTTGTAGGGGACCACCACGCGGGTGCCGGCGACCGGCGCCATCCAGGCCTCGATGTCGCGCTGGCGCGTCAGATAGACGATAGCCGCCCGGTCCGGCACGTAGCCGGCGATCGGCGTGAAGCCGACGGCGCAGACGGCGACCGGCCCTTCATAGCCGCGCTCGGAGCGCACCGTCTCCATCCGCTTGAACGACAGCCGCAGATCGAAGCGCATGCGCCCGTCGAAGATCGCGAGCGTGCGGCTGCACGCCTCGGGGCCGATCGGCGGCGCGGCGCCCGGGACCCGCACCAGCGCGGCGCTCATCGGGTCGGTGACGCCGCGGCGATGCGCATCGGTGACGGGCAGGCGCTCCGGCTGCGGCGGCGACGGCGGCTCGACCGACACGTCCTTGACGGTGCCGTTCTGCAGGACGATCCGCAGCTCCTCGGACTTCTTCTCCGAGACGAGGCTCGACGCATAGGTGGAGGGCAGCAGGTTGCCGCTGCGGACGTGGCCGCGCGAGGCGCTCGACCCCTGCCCGCTCGCGAACAGCCGCACGATGCCGGTGGTCGTGCCGCTCGCCGCCGCCGTGTACTGGTCGTCGGCGATGTCGATCACCCAGGCGCCGCGGCCGATCGGGATGCCGGCGAGCGTCGCCGTGTAGCGGGCGTCGAGCTTGCCCTGCGCCATGGCCGGCTGGGACGCCGTGCCGGCGCACGCGACGACAGCCAGAACACACAAGATCGACGGGGTGGCGAGACGGCCGGACGACACGTTGGGTCGATTCCTCGCGAACGGCACATGGCGATGGACGGCAGCGAACCCTGTGTCGGGGTTGAATAAGTCGTTTCTATGTTGTTTCAGAAGGGCGGCCCGGCGCGCCACGATGCGGTTCGGGCGGGGCGGCCGCTTGACGCCCCCGAGGCGGGTCTCTATAGGTCCGCGGTCCCGCTCAAGCTCGGCTTGCGCCCGGTCTCGCGTGCGCGTGGGTCGAAGGTATTTACCGAGATCATCGAGGTTTCCATGTCGCGACGATGCGAACTGACCGGAAAGGGGGCGCTCGTCGGCCACACGGTCAGCCATTCGAATATCAAGACCAAGCGGCGCTTCCTGCCGAACCTGGTCAATGTCACGCTGCAGTCCGAGTCCCTCGGCCGCGGCGTGCGGCTGCGCATTTCGGCCAACGCGCTCAAGAGCGTCGATCACCGGGGTGGGCTCGACGCCTTCCTGCTGAAGGCGCGCGACACCGAGCTGTCGCCGCGCGCGCTGCTTCTCAAGAAGCAGGTCGCCAAGAAGGCCGTGAGCGAGA
>NZ_NPEX01000355.1 GCF_003258865.1 Rhodoplanes roseus
GCGGCGTCCCGCACCCGCGCCACCTCGGCGTTGAAGGCGTAGAGCGCGAACAGATGCGGCCGCAACGGCGCCGGCGCAAACCTCCGGCCCGAGCAAGGTCAAGGTCGGCGTCCTGCTGCCGCTGACCGGCCCGTTCGCCGCCGTCGCCGAGACCCAGAAGCAGGGCGCGCTCCTCGCCGTCGACGTGATCAACAAGAAGGGCGGCC
Source organism: Rhodoplanes roseus (assembly GCF_003258865.1). GTDB lineage: Bacteria > Pseudomonadota > Alphaproteobacteria > Rhizobiales > Xanthobacteraceae > Rhodoplanes > Rhodoplanes roseus. The sequence continues at coordinate 207 of NZ_NPEX01000355.1, forward strand.
TGGACATGCCGTGGGGCAAGGTCCAGATCGAGGGCATGGTCGATGACGACGAGGCCAAGCTCGACGTCGGCGTCCGCCGCTATCGCTACATGGTGTCGGAAGGCGTGAAGGGCGTCGGCGGCCAGACCTGGGCGCCGCTCGCCTACGCCATCAACGCCATCGTGTCGCGCGATCCGATGCCGTACTTCCCGGTCTGCGTCCAGGCCAAGGAGGCGTTCCAGAAGGGCAAGATCGCGCCGTCGACCTTCGCGGCCGCCTACAGCCCGTGGACGGTCGGCTACATGGCCGGAACCCAGGCCGTGAAGACGCTCGGCAAGAAGAAGATCTTCTTCCTGGCGCGCTCCGACTCGTGGGGCTGGGACATCCGTGACGGCGTCTACGCCGCCGCCAAGGAGAACGGCGCCGAGATCGTCGGCTACGACGAGGCCTCGCTCGGCACCAGCGATTTCACCACCATTCTGCAGAAGGTGCGGGCCGCGAAGCCTGACGTCTTCATCGCGGCGCAGTTCGCCGCCGATTCGGTGGCGCTCCTCAAGCAGGTCCAGCAGATGGGCCTGAACAAGGAGATGACCATCTTCAACGCGTTCATCACCAACGTGGTGGCCAAGGGCCTGCCGCCGGAGGCGCTGGCCGGCGTCTACGCCATGCACTACTTCTACTACGACCTCGCCGGCTTCGAGGACCAGGCCGTGGCCCAGCAGGCGGCCGAGTTCACCAAGCTGTTCCGCGACAAGTACGGCTATCCGCCGGACGCCTACGCGGCCATCGCCTACATCGCCTACATGGAGATGTTCCGCGGCTTCGAGCAGTCGAAGTCGTTCGACGCGACCAAGGTGTCGGCCGCGCTGATGACCAACGGCGGCAAGTTCGACTCCGTCAAGGGGCCGGCGACCTGGCGCGAGGACCATCAGGCGGCGTTCAAGTACGGCGCCTTCCTGGTCAAGGGCAAGGGCCCGGGCGAGCAGAAGAACGAGTGGGACCTGTTCGCGGTCCAGGGCTCGATGGGCGGCGACGCGATCCTGCCGCCGCTGAAGTCGCTCGGCTACTGACCACCGGCCGCCGGGCGCCGCCGTCGCCGGCGCCCGGCTCCTGCGATCCCGATCCTGCGGCGCCGCTGCTCTCGGGCGTCGAAGCTCTCGCCGCGCCCGCTCGCGGCACCGACACTGCGCGGAGGCCGGCCGCCTCGCCGGCTTCCATTCCCCACTCGCTCCGGCCTGCGGGCGGCCTCGCCGCCGGGGGTGATCAGAAACGAGGGACAACGTGAGTACCGACCCGCGCGCCGAGATCATCAGGGCGGAAGGCGTCACCAAGCGCTTCAAGGGCCTCGTCGCCGTCGACCATGTGGACTTCGTGCTGCGCGAGTTCGACGTCGCCGGCATCATCGGCTCGAACGGCGCCGGCAAGACCACCTTCTTCAACCTGCTGACCGGCTACTACCCGCCCGACGAGGGCCGGATCGTCTTCAAGGGCCAGGACGTCACCCGGATGCCGCCGGAGAAGCGCGTCGATCTCGGGATGATGCGGACGTTCCAGCTCACCGCGACCTTCGACAGTCTGACAGTCGTCGACAATCTGGTTCTGTCCTATTACCGCGCCTACGAGAAGCCGTCGCTGCTGGCGCTGTTCTTCAACACCTGCAAGAGCCGGCGCAACGCGCCGAAGATCCTCGAGATCCTCGAGACCTTCAATCTCGGCGACATCCGCAACCGGGTGGTCAAGAATCTGAGCCTCGGCGAGAAGCGCCGGCTGGAGATCGCGATGTCGATCCTGGCCGATCCCTCGCTGCTGCTGCTCGACGAGCCGCTCGCCGGCCTCGCCGAATCCGAGATCAAGATGCTGCTCGACGTGCTCAAGGCGCGGGTCGGGCGCCAGACCATCCTGATCGTCGAGCACAAGCTCTCCCACGTGCAGGACTTCCTGCAGCGGCTCACCGTCATGCACGAGGGCCGGGTGATCGCCGAGGGGCCCTGCGAGGAGTGCCTCCGCCACCCCGAGGTGCGGCGGAGCTACTGGCAGATCGCCACCGAGGCCGGCGAAGGCGAGGCCGTCGCGTCATGAGCAACCAGATTCTCCAGGTCCAGAGCCTCGACGCCTCCTACGGCGAATCCAAGGTCCTGTTCGACGTCTCGATCGCCGTGCAGGAGCGGCAGGTGGTCGGCTGCGTCGGCCGCAACGGCGCCGGCAAGTCGACGCTGCTCAAGAGCATCGCCGGCTTCCTGCAGCCGCGCGCCGGCACCATCACGTCGGAGGGCGTCGACCTGGTCGGCCGCACCGCCTTCGCGATCGCCGGCATGGGCATCAAATACGTGCCGCAGGACAAGAAGGTGTTCTCGGATCTCACCGTCCGCGAGAACCTCGAGCTCGGCTCCTACGCGTCCGGCGACTACAACTGGGATCCGGTGCTGGTCTTCTTTCCCAAGCTCAAGGTCCTGATGGACCGCAAGGCCGGCTGGCTGTCCGGCGGCGAGCGGCAGATGCTGATGATCGGCCGCGCCATCCTGGGCAGGCCGAAGCTGCTGCTGATCGACGAGCCGACCGAGGGGCTCGCGCCGTCGATCGTGTCGCATCTCAAGGACGTGTTCCGCGAGCTGCGCAAGAGCGCCGCGCTGGTCATCGTCGAGCAGAACCTGCCGATGATCTGCGCGATCGCCGACAAGATCTACGCGCTCAACGAGGGCCGGCTGATGGCCGAGCTCACCGAGCGCGAGCAGATCACGCCCGAGGTCTGCGAGCCGTATCTCTGATCCAGGACGACCGCGGACCGTTCGGTCCGCGGCACCATACGATCGAACGAGGTATCCCACGATGAACGTCCTGAGATGGTGGTCGGGGCTGCTGGTGGCCTTCGGGCTGCTGATCGTGCTCCGCGTCCTGCTGCCGCTGCCCTTCAACAACGAGATCATCGTCTTCGCGATCTACGTGATCGGCTGCAACTTCCTGCTCGGCCGCGTCGGCTTCATCTCGTTCGGCCAGCCGGCCTATCTGGCAGTCGGCGCCTACGGCACGGCGTTCTATCTCTATTATTTCGGCACCAACCCGTATGTCGGGATCGTGTGCGGCATCCTGGCGGGCCTGGTGGTGTCGGCGCTGGTCGGGCCGCTGTTCGTCCGATTGCGCTCGGACTATTTCGCACTGGTCAACCTGGCGCTCGCCGTCATCGTCTTCTTCATGATGCAGAAGGTGCTGGCCAGCATCACGTTCGGCGACAACGGGCTGGAGCTGCTCACCCGGATGGACGTCGCGCCGATTCTCGACATCACCCGGCCCGAGCAGTTCTGGGTCTTCGCCTTCCTGTCGGCCTTCGGTGTCTGGGCGCTCTACAAGTATCTCGACGACTCGGTGTTCGGGGCCTGCTGCCTCGCCGCCAAGGCCAACGAGGACAAGCTGCGCTTCCTCGGCTACAGCAATTACGGCGTGCGGCTGATGGCCTTCATCGTCGCCAACACCACGTCGGCCTTCGCGGGCGCGCTCTACGCCATCAACCAGGGGCTGGTCAGCCCCGAGATGTCGAGCCCGGCGCGCGCCGCCGATCCGGTGGTCGTCACCATCCTGGGCGGCGTCGGCACGCTCTACGGCCCGCTGGTCGGCTCCATCGCCTTCGTCGGCATGAAGGACCTGATCAGCAAATGGGTCGGCAACTGGGAGCTGATCGTCGGCTTCCTCCTGGTGTTCGTGATGCTGGCCGGCGAGCGCGGCATCTGGGGCTCGCTGGAGCCGCTGCTGCGCCGCTGGATCCTGCGTGAACGCCAGGCCGAGAAGCCGGCGGCCGCCGAGACGGGAGTGAACGTCCGATGATCGATCCCCACCTGCTCCTCTCCGGCGTCATCTTCGGCCTCAGCATGGGGAGCATCTTCTTCCTCATGACCATCGGCCTGTCGCTGTGCTTCGGCCTGATGCGCATCATCAGCCTGGACCAGCTCCTCTACTACTCGATCGGCGCCTATCTCACCTATTCGGTGAGCCTGGCGATCGGCAACGTCTGGCTCGGCGCGCTGGTCGGCGTGGCGGTCGCCGGGATCACGGCCCTGCTGGTCGAGCGCTTCGTGTTCCTGCGCATCTATGCCCGCGACATCACGTTCAGCATGATCACGTCGTTCGGCCTGCTGATCGGCGGCATCGGCGTCATCAAGGCGGTGTGGGGCCTGGTGCCGCGGCCCGTGCCGGTGCCGATCGAGGCGCAGTGGAACATCCTCGGCACCGAGGTCCCGGTCTACCGGATCACGGTCGTGCTGGTGGCGCTGCTGGTCTATGCCGGCATCTGGCTGTTCCTCAACAAGACCATCATCGGCAAGGCGATCCGGGCCGGCATCGAGGACGTCGAGCATGTCGAGGGGCTCGGCATCAACGTCTACCGGCTGTTCACGCTGACCTTCGTGATCGCCGGCGGCCTGTCCGGGCTGGCCGGCGGGCTGCACGCCCCGCTCATCATGGTGTCGCCCGACATGGGGCTCGAGGTGCTGGCCTTCGCCTTCATGGTGGTGATCATCGGCGGCCTCGGCAGCATCAAGGGCACGTTCATCTCGGCCTTCCTGGTCGGCCAGGTGGTGTCGATCGGCTCGCTGGTCTACGCGCCGCTCGCCCAGATGGCCCCGTTCGCCATCATGCTGCTGATCCTGCTGATCAAGCCCACCGGCCTCTACGGCAGCGCCATGCTGAAGCGCTGACCGGGCCGTCAGGACGAGGCGGCGAGCGGTCGGTGCAAGACCGGCCCGCCACCCCCGACCCCTCCCCGCCACTCGCTTCGCGAGCGGGGGGAGGGGAAAAGGCCGCTCCGTGAACGGCCCATCGCGTGCCGTTCAGGATCCGGCCGAGTCGAGGCGCCTCCGCTCCCCTCCCCCCGCGCCCGCAGGGCGTGG
>NZ_NPEX01000356.1 GCF_003258865.1 Rhodoplanes roseus
CCGGCCACGGGCCGGCGGCTCGGCGCGCTCGCCCGCCAGAGCGCCGGCGGCGGCCGCGGCCGCGAGGGCGGTGCGGATCGCCACCAGCTCGCGCAGCACGACGGCGAGGCCGACCAGCAGGAGCCCGGCCGAGAACGCCGTGATTCCGGCGCCGATCAGCGTGTTGCCGATCCCGAACTCGTTGTACGGGATGCCGTACGCGACGCAGGCCATGCCGACCACCGTCAGCACGGCGCCCAACGACATCAGCACCAAGACCATCGCAACGCCCTCTACGCCCACCCGGAAGCACAGCCCGCATCGCCTCTGCCGCGACGGGCGGCGTCGGCTCCCGCAGTCGGCGGGCCGCGCGCCATGGCCGGATTATTCGAAAACTACTCGTCCGGTTCCTGCGGAAGATTATCCAGGCCTTTGACGCACCACAACCATTTTGGCGCCCGCATGCACCGCGGAGAGCAACTGGACGGCACCGGTGACGGCACCATGACACCAGGGCGAGGTTGCGCATGCGCCGCGCGATCTCTAGGTGAGAGGGGTCGGACGCCGTTCCAGACCCGAATGGTCACCCCCGATTCATCCGAACCCTCGAGGAGCAACGAGATGTCGTTTTCGCTGCCGGACCTGCCTTACGCCCACGATGCGCTGGCGCCCTACATGTCGCGCGAGACGCTCGAATATCATCACGACAAGCACCACGCCGCCTACGTGAACACGGGCAACACCCTGCTCAAGGGCAGCGAGTGGGAAGGCAAGTCGCTCGAGGAGATCGTCAAGGGCTCCTACGGGAAGAACCAGGCCCTCTTCAACAATGCCGGGCAGCACTACAACCACACGCATTTCTGGAAGTGGATGAAGCCGGGCGGCGGCGGCGACAAGCTCCCGGGCGCGCTGGAGAAGGCGATCGTTGCCGATCTCGGCTCGGTGGCCAAGATGAAGGAGGACTTCGTCCAGGCCGGCGTCACCCAGTTCGGCTCCGGCTGGGCCTGGCTCGCCGTCAAGGACGGCAAGATCATCGTCACCAAGACGCCGAACGGCGAAAGCCCGCTGGTGCACGGCGCGGTGCCGATCCTGGGCGCCGACGTGTGGGAGCACTCCTACTACATCGACTACCGCAACCGCCGCCCCGACTACCTGAAGGCGTTCCTCGAGAGCATGGTCAACTGGGACTATGTCGCCGAGCTCTACGCGGCCGCGTCCAAGTAACGAGGGCCGACCGACGACGTCGAAGTAACGGCTTCCAGGTCACGACCCGGATGTGAGACACTGTGGCGGCGCCGGCCTCGCGCGGAGCGAGGGCCGGCGCCGACGCATCGGCCAGGCCCCCGCCCGGGACGCCGGCACGGCGCGCGTCCCGCATCTCTCCGCCGACGATCCCGACCGAGCCCATCCCCGATGTCGCCGGCCCTCTGATGCCAGCCGAGATCTCCATCGCCCCGGTCCGCAAGGCGGGGCCCCGCGGACTGCATCCGGCCGACATCGCCGCGGTGTGCGTGCTGGCCGTCGTCTGCGCCGTCGCGGTGGCGACGTTCCGCGACTTCGGTATGGGCTGGGACGACTACGCCCACGCCGAGTACGGGGGGCTGCTGCTGCGGCTCTACCAGTCCGGCTTCACCGACCGCCGCGCCCTCTCCTTCGTCAATCTCTACGCCTATGGCGGCGGCTTCGACATGCTGGCCGCGCTGGCCGCCAAGCTGCTGCCCTTCCCGCTGTTCGAGACGCGGCGGCTGGTCGGCGCGGCGATCGGCATCGCCGGCCTCGCGATGACCTGGCGGATCGCCCGCCGGCTCGGCGGACCGCTCGCCGGCTTCGTCGCCCTGGCGCTGCTCGCGAGCTGCCCGCTCTATTACGGGCACATGTTCATCAACCCGAAGGACGTGCCCTTCGCGGTCGCCATGCTGGCGGCGACGCTCGGCTTCGTGCGCGCCTTCTCCGAATATCCGCATCCCTCGGTGCCGACCACGGCACTGCTCGGGCTCGGGCTCGGCCTCTCCTTCGGAACCCGGGTGATGGGCGCGCTCGCCGCCGTGCCGGCCGCCAGCGCGTTCCTGCTCATCGTGGTGGCCGAGGCGCGCCGCCAGGGTGTCCGCCCGGCGCTGGGGCGCGTCGGCGAGTTCGTGCTGCGGCTGATCCCGGCCCTCGTCGTCGCCTATGCGCTGATGGCGCTGATCTGGCCGTGGTCCGTGGTGTCGCCGCTCAATCCGGTGCGGGCGCTCGTGTACTTCTCGCATTTCTTCGAGAAGCCGTGGCGCGAGCTGTTCGAGGGCGAGCTCCTGTGGGTCGTCGACATGCCGCGCCGCTACGTGCCGGAGCTGTTCGCGCTCACCACGCCGGAGATCTTCTGGGCGCTCGGCATCGCCGGGGTGATCAGCGCGCTGGCCGCGGCGTCACACGGCGACCGGCCGCTGAACCGCCGCGCCAGCCTGGTGTTTCTCGCCGTCTCGGTGGTGTTCCCGATCGCCTTCACGGTGGTGACGCGCCCCGCGATGTACAACGGGCTGCGCCACTTCGTGTTCGTGCTGCCGCCCGCCGCCGTGCTGGGCGGCCTCGTCGGCAGCCTGCTGGCGGCGCGCTTCGGCGGCGGCGAAGGCCGCCGGACCGCGATCGTGACGGTCGTGCTGGCCGTCACGCTGGCGCATCCGATCGTCTCGATGATCAAGATTCATCCGTATCAGTACACGTATTTCAACGCCGTCGCCGGCGGGCTGCAGGGGGCCGACGGCCGCTTCATGCGCGACTACTGGGGCCTGTCGCTGAAGCAGGCGTCGCAGGCGCTGCTCGATGCGCTGGCGGAACGTGGCGAGCTGGCGACGCGCGACCGCAAGCGGCCCGTCTCGATCTGCGGTCCGCAGCGGCCGGTGCGGCTCGCGCTCGGCAAGAACTATCCCACCGACTGGCAGCCGCAGGGCGGCGAGTTCGCGATCTCGCTGAACGAGTTCTACTGCGCCAAGCTGGACGCCCCGGTGCTCGCCGAGGTGGTTCGTGACGGCGTCGTGTTCGCCCGCATCTACGACATCCGCGGCCGCAACATCGAGACGCTGCTGACGCCGCTGCCGCCCTGAGCGACGGCCGCAAAGCCCTCGAGAGTGCGCACCCCGCCGCCGCGTGAAGATGCGGCTTTGCGAAGTCCGCCGTTTTTGTCACGATGGCGGCTGCGCGGGAGGTGCGTCATGCCAGTCTTCGTGTTCGACGCCTACGGCACCCTGTTCGACGTCCATGCGGCGATCGCCCGCCACCGCGACGCGGTCGGTCCCGACGCCGACCGGCTGTCCGACCTGTGGCGCACCAAGCAGCTCGAATACACCTGGACCCTGACGCTCGCCGGCCGCTTCATCGACTTCTGGACGCTCACCGAACGCGCGCTCGATTATTCGCTCGCGCGATGTCCGTCGGTCGATCCGGCGATGCGGTCGCGGCTCCTCGACTCGTATCGCGTGCTCGACGCCTATCCGGACGCACGCGCCGCGCTGATCGACCTCAAGGCGAACGGCAAGCGCACCGCGATCCTGTCGAACGGCACGCTGCGGATGCTGGCGGGCGTGGTCGAGGCGGCCGGCCTCGGCCCGCATCTCGACGCCGTCCTGTCGGTCGAATCCGTCGGCGTCTACAAGCCGCGGCCGGAGGTGTACCGGCTGGTGATCGACACCTTCGCGGTGATGCCGGCCGAGGTGGTGTTCGTCTCGTCGAACCGCTGGGACGTGATGGGCGCCGCCGCCTACGGCTTCCGGGCCGCCTGGATCAACCGGGGCGGCCTGCCCGAGGAGTATCACGACCTCGCGCCGGCCCGGGTGCTGAGCACGCTCGCCGAGCTGCCGGACATCGCGGCCGCTCATCCGATCTGACGGCGCGACCGAGGGCGGGCGACGGGTCAAGGCCAGGTGAGACGGTAGAGAACCTGTCCCCGTCCCGCATGCGTCGTCGCGGCGAAGCTGCGGTCGAAGTCCGCCGGAGCAGTGTGGAACGCGACCACCTCGGTTCTGATCATGTCGGCCGAGCCGCACAGCCGGAGCCGCACGCTGAATCCGGTGCAGGACGGATCGGGGCCGGGGCCGGGCGGCTCGTCGTCCGGCAGGACGAGCCAGCCGATGCCGCGCTCCTTCAGCACCCGCGCCGACGTGCGGGCGAAGAGGTGCGGCACGAAGGCCGGATCGACCAGACCGCCCAGATCCGTCACCGCGACGTTGCCGAAATAGCCGAGCACGCCGATGTCGAAGCTCGCCACCGGCGTGCCCGGCGGCAGGGTCTCGGCGATCCACTGCGCCATTCGCTTGTGCGTGCCCTCGATGTGGCGGATGCCCTCGTCGGTGATCCGCATCCAATCGACCAGCGAATGGAGCGCCACCACCCCGGCGAGACTCACCACGACGGCATCGATGCGGTCGCGCCGGCCCGTGAAGCCGCAGGCCGAGATCGCCCGTCCGACCACCTCCATGACGCCGAGCGCCAGCAGCGGAAACACGAACACCAGCAGCATCGCCTGATAGCGCATGCCGTGGCCGGGATTCGGCAGCATCACGGCGTAGAGGACGGCGTCGGCGAACGTCATCGCGAGCAGCAGCAGCGTCGTGCGGGCGCCCGCCATGGCCAGGCGGACGACACCGGCCACCATCACGAGCCCGCACAGCACGCTGAGCAGCAGGGTCGTGCGCGGGCCCGCCTCGACGCCGAGGAAGAAGCGGACGATCTGTCGCCACCAGTCGACCAGCAGCTTGATCGCCAGGCGAAGCGACGGCCCGTCGGACAGCGCGTCGCCGAAATACAGCCATTTGCGGCCCGAGAAGGTGACCGGCAGGGCGGAGTGCGACGTCCAGATGTTCCACAGCGCGAACAGCCCCAGCGCCACGGCGCAGGGCACGAGGAGTCGCACGAGATCACGCCACGGACGTCGGGTGAGGATGCCGTGCCCGGCCAGCATCGCGACGAAGATCACCGCCTCCGGCCGCAGCAGGATGGCGACGGCGCCGCCCGTGCCGGCCGCGAGCGCTCGCCCGCCGCCGGCGGCGGGCGAGC